>NZ_WQQB01000068.1:41420-142288 GCF_018785565.1 Blautia sp. MCC283
TCACACCAGCTCTTTGTTTTTAATAAGCATTTCTTTGATAATATTCTGAGTATACGCACCCAGGTGACGCTGAGTATCCCGGTCAAGCTCAGATGGAATGATTGGTTTGCCGTACTCAATTACCACATGAGTAGGAGACATCTTTGGAAAATTGGCTTCCCAGATGTTTGCGGAATTGCTGATCGCGATAGGAATGATCGGACTCTTTGCTCTGGTTGCGATCTTGAAACTACCGTCATGAAATGACAGCATATCGGTTTCATCTGCGTTTTTGTTTCTGCTTCCTTCCGGGAAGATGCATACGGAGATTCCGGATTTTACATAATCTGCCGCCTGAAGGATGGTTTTCAGTCCCTGTTTGATATCCTCTCTGTCAAGGAAGAGGCAGTAGAGGTTACGCATCCAGTTGGAAAGCAGCGGGTAACGTTCCATTTCTTTCTTTGCAACATAACCGGTACGGATCGGGCAGCGGCTGTAGGTCAGCAGAATGTCAAAATAACTTCTGTGATTCGCCACATAGAGAACAGCCTGATCTTTCGGGACATTCTCTTCACCGATGACGGTGACCTTGGCACCTGTGATCCACAGGATAAATTTAAATATGGCCTGTACCATACGCAGAGAGCTGATATCCTTGGTCATTGGAGAGAATTTGCCGATGATCCATTCCACCAGAAGAACCGGGATCGTCAGCACCAGATAAGCGATGACAACGATACAGACAAGTATAAATCGAATCATGTCTTCTGTCCTTTCTATATTGTGATGCAGTTTTGCATCCTGACACCATTATACGAAGAATTTTCGATAGTTGCAATAAATCTTTCCCGGATTACATAGAATAAATACTGAGTAATGCAGGCTGCTGATAAAAGAGGGGATTATGAAAAGATCAGTTTTTCTGCTAATTGCTGTAATAACGGCTTTTCTGCTTTCCGGCTGCCGTTTCGTCCGGATCGAGGAGGAAGAGCGGAAACCGGTTGCCTATACAGTGGTAGAAAAGTCCGATATCCCGGAGGAACTTTCCCGGATCATGGAAGAAAAAAAGGAAAAAGAATTTCAGTTAAGTTATGAAACTGGAGAAGACCTGTATCTTGCAAAGGGATATGGCCGGCAGATGAGCGGAGGTTACAGTATCCAGGTGGAAGAACTTGGAGAATCCGGTAACGGGCTTTTTTTTGTTACAAGACTTCTTGGCCCGGAAGATCTGAAAGAAGCCGGAGTACCATCGTATCCCTGTATTGTGATAAAAACCTCAAGGCAGAAAAAACCGGTAACGTTCACAGAGGGAAGCGGCAGGTAAAAAAATTCTGAGAAAGGGGAAACGATTGTGGAATTAAAGAAGGAGATCATGCAGATACTGAAAGAAAAAAGCAGGGCAAAAAGCCAGATCACTTTTGATGAAGATTTTAATGTACCAGATGCGAAACCGGATGTGGGAAGGCTGATCCAGTATAAAGGAAGGATCAGTATGGATGATGTCCATCTCGCTGACGGAAAAGGGATCCTGAGAGGAGATCTGCAGGTAGATATTCTTTATGTGGGAGAAGAAAACGGAATTATCAGCAGCATTACGGCAAAATTGCCGTTTGAGGAAACACTGAACCTGAAAGACATTGTAAATGGAGATAAACTGTGCCTGAAGTGGGAGATTGAGGATCTTACCATCCGGCTGATCCATTCCAGAAAGCTGAATATCAAAGCACTGGTAACATTTTATGGAGCAGTAGATGAGACGGAGCAGGTTCGTCTTCCGGTAGCGCTGGATGCTACGGATATCTCTGTCAGAAAGAAAACAGTCCGATTTCTGGGACTTACCGTACATAAAAAAGATACCCTGCGTGTTAAGGATGAATATACCATTGCTTCCAATCGTCCGGACATTTCCGGCCTGATCTGGTATACCATGGATATACGGGGACTGGATCTGAAACCGGAAGAAAACATCGTAAAAGCAAGGGGAGAGCTGACGGTTTTTGTACTGTACGAATCAGAAGATACAGAGACACCGGTACAGTGGCTGGAATATTCACTTCCTTTTTCAGGAGAAGTGGAATGTCCGGATTGTACAGAAGAATTGATCCCGGATATTGAAGTTTCCGTGATGCACCAGAGCCTGGAAGTAAAGCCGGATGCAGATGGAGAGGAACGGATACTGGTTTCTGATGTAGTGCTGGAACTGGATATGAAATTTTTCCGGGAGGAAGAATATTCACTGGTTACAGATGTGTATACACCACTTCGGGAATGCGTTCCGGAAGGGAAAAATGAAGTTTTGGAAAAACTTCTGGTGCGGAATTTCTCCAGATGCCGGATCACTGACCGCATTCAGGTAAAAGAAACCCAGGGGAAAATCCTCCAGCTCTGTCACAGCCAGGGAAAAGTAAAGATCGATAAGACCAGGATCGTGGAAAACGGAGTGCAGGCAGATGGAGTGATCATGCTGAAGATCCTGTATATTATCGGAAACGACAGTATGCCTTTTTACTCCATGGAGGCCATGATCCCGTTTTCTCATGTGGTGGAAGCGAGAGGAATCCGGCCGGACAGCAGCTACCGGTTAAAGGCAGAACTGGAACAGCTTTCTGCAGCCATGGCGGACGGAAATGAGATCGAGATCCGGGCGTCAGTGGGCCTGAATCTTCTTGCAGTCATCCGGGAACCCGTATTTATCATTGACAAAGTGGAAGAAAAACCTCTGGATATGAAAAAGATCCAGGCTATGCCGGGAATCCTGATCTATATGGTAAAACCGGGAGATGAGCTGTGGGATATCGCAAGAAAATATCATACATCCATTGAAGAAATCTGCACTCTGAACGGGCTTAAGGAAAATCAGGAGCCATCTCCGGGAACACCGCTTCTTGTGGTGAAAAAAGTAGAAGGACAGATCAAATGAGAAAAAAACAGCAGAAAATGAAAAAAGCTGGAAAATTTTGCTGTTGAAAAGACTGCAAAAATCATATAAAATATACATATAAATACTGTATACAAAGTACAAATGGAGGGGCTTATGCGTTTAAAAGCAATGGCAAAGATCAATCTCGGACTTGATGTTCTGGGGAAGAGAGAGGACGGCTATCATGAGGTACGCATGATCATGCAGACCATCCGTATGTATGATATCCTGGATATCAGAAAGACGAAACGGCCGGGAATCGTGCTGACAACCAATCTTCCGTTTATTCCCACTGACAGCCGAAATCTTGTATATAAAGCAGCAGAGATGCTGATGGAAGAATTTGAAATAGAAGAGGGACTTTCCATTAAACTTCGCAAGTTCATTCCGGTAGCGGCAGGTATGGCAGGCGGAAGCTCTGATGCTGCGGCTGCATTTGTAGGTGTGAACCGGATGTTTCATCTGGGCCTGACGGAAGAGCAGCTGATGGAGCGCGCAGTGAAGGTAGGAGCAGATGTTCCGTACTGTATTATGCGTGGAACAGCCCTTGCAGAGGGAATCGGTGAGAAGCTGAAGCGACTTCCGAAAGTTCCGGAATGCTATGTGCTGGTAGGAAAACCGGGAATCAATGTTTCCACAAAAACCGCCTACGAAAATCTCAATCTGGCAGGAATCGGGAAACATCCGGATATCGATGGACTTATCAGGGATATTGAGGACGGTGATCTTTATGCCATGGCATCAAAAATGGAGAATGTATTTGAGCCTGGAATTATCCGTCAGTATCCTGTAATTGGAAATATCAAAGAACTCATGGAAGAAAAAGGAGCGCTGAAAGCGGTGATGAGCGGAAGCGGTCCAACGGTATTTGGTATTTTTGATAACAGAGATAAGATGGCGGCGGCAGCCAGAAGTCTCAGAAAGAGCGGACTGGCAAAAACAGTATTTGCCACGGATATTTACAACAGGGATGGAGGAGTTACAAATGACAAGTGATTTTTCTGTGGATATGAATGAGTATCTGCCACTTCGGGATGTTGTTTTTAACACCTTGAGGCAGGCAATTCTGAAAGGAGAACTGAAACCGGGGGAGAGACTTCTGGAGATCGCTCTTGCAGAGCGTCTGGGTGTCAGCAGAACACCGGTGCGTGAGGCCATGCGTAAGCTGGAGCAGGAAGGCCTTGTAGTGATGATCCCACGCCGGGGAGCCCAGGTTGCAAGCATCACCGAAAAAGATCTGAACGATGTTCTTGAGGTGCGTATCGCGCTTGAGAATGTAGCCATAGAAAAGGCATGTAAGCTGATCACAGAGGAGGAGCTTGGACGGCTCTGGGTAGCAGCCAAAGAATTCGAGAAAACAAAAGCAGAGGGAAATCTTGTTCGTCTTGCGGAGGCGGATGTGGCGTTCCATGAGATCATTTACCAGGCTTCCGATAACAAGCGTCTGAACCAGGTACTGAATAATCTCCGCGAGCAGATGTACCGCTACCGTGTGGAATATCTGAAGGAAGAGCAGACCAGAAATCTCCTTGTCAGCGAGCATGAAGAACTGGTAAAAGCGATCCGGGAGGGTGATGTGCAGAAAGCACAGGATATTTCTTTTCACCATCTGGAGAATCAGAGAATGGCAATTATCCGTACCATCCGTGCGGAAAATGCTGCCAGAGAATCCGAGAAAAAAGAATAAGAACCGGATATCCGGGGATATTAAGAGAGATGCCACTGGCATCTCTTTTTTATTGGAAAAGGATGGTGAAGCTGTGGAAGAAAAAAAGATTTCAGTATCTCTCCATGAAAATGAATCTTATATCCGGAAGCGCTGTGAAAACTGCGATGATATTCTGATCCGGCCCATGCGCCTGGGAGAGGGTCATAAAGTGGACTGTCTGATGGTTTATATTGAAGTGGCAGTTTCCAACATGATGCTGGACGATTCTGCCATTGGAAAGATGATCAATCATTTCTGGGAAATTCCGGAAGAAAAGATCCGGGAATTTATTCGGAGAAACAGTCTCGGAATTGCGGATGTGGAAGAACTTTTTTCCATGGAAGAAGTCTTCGGGGCGGTTCTTTCCGGAAATGCGGTTTTCTTTATGGACGGTTATGACAGGGCCATGAAGATATCCAGCAAAGGCTATCCGGGGCTGGATGTATCAGAAGCGGAAACGGAAAAAGTGCTGCGGGGTTCCAAAGAAGGCTTCTGCGACAGCGTAAAAACCAATGCGGCCCTTGTACGGAAGCGGATCCGGGATACCCGCCTTAAAGTGGAACAGCAAAATATCGGGGTGCGTTCCAACACGGTGGTGCAGCTTCTGTATGTGGAAGATCTGGTGCACGAAGAACTTCTGATTGCGGTGAAGGAACGGCTGGAATCTTTTACTGTGGATGGAATCCTGGACAGCGGAATGCTGGAGCAGCTGACAGAAGAAGCCTGGTATTCGCCTTTTCCACAGTTTCAGACAACCGAACGTCCGGACCGGGCGGCACAGGAACTTCTCAATGGAAAAGCCGTGCTGCTCTGTGACAATTCACCGGTGGCACTGGTGATTCCAGGTGCGTTTAACAGCTTTATGGAAAGCAGCGAGGACTGGTATAACCGTTTTGAAATGACTTCATTCCTGCGTGTGCTGCGATATCTGGCCATGGCTGTGGCAACGTTGCTTCCGGGACTTTATCTGGCTGTGATACGGTTTCACACCCAGATCCTTCCGGCCAATCTGATCCTTTCTTTTGCACAGGCAAGGGAAGGAGTGCCGTTTTCCAGCGTGGTGGAGCTGGTGTTTCTGGAGCTGTCTTTTGAGCTGATCCGGGAGGCGGGCGTACGGATTCCCGGAACTCTTGGAAATGCCATCGGGATTGTTGGAGGCCTGATCATTGGACAGGCAGCTGTGGAGGCTAATCTGGTAAGCCCCGTGGTGGTAATTATTGTGGCATTAACGGCGCTTGGATCTCTGGCGATCCCCAATGAGGAATTTGCGTCTGCGTTCCGGCTTCTGAAGTATGGATTTCTTTTTCTGGGAGGATATCTTGGCATCTTCGGAATTGTGCTGGGACTGTATCTGACAGCGGCACATCTGGCAGGACTTTTAAGTTTTGGTGTCCCATATCTGGTACCCTTTGTAGAAAAAAACGGCCAGGCGGAAACAGGAGGAAGAATTTTGCGCCAGCCATTCCGGAAACGGAAATTCCGGCCGTTGTATGCAAGAGATGACCAGAAGCGCAGACTGCGGACAAAGCTGTGGAGGCAGAAAGGAAAAGGATTATGAGATTTGCAGAAAACAACAGGATTTCCCACAGACAGCTTTTCCGGCAGATCATACTTGTGTTTCCGGCGCCTTTTCTTCTGTGCCTTTTTAAAAACGGAGAAATGCTGGGAGTGAATGCTATGGCAGGGACGATCCTGGCGGCGGTGCTTCTTTCATTTTATGTGATCTGGCTGATCCGTCTTGCTCCTGCTTATGGAGAACTTTCCAGAATGACAGGAAATATTACTGTACGGTTTATTGGACTGTTATTTCTTTTATATGTAATCTTAAGTGCGGCTTTTCTGGCGGATCTTCTTGCAAAAGTAATTCCACAGAGTCTGATCAGCGGGATTTCCGGGAAATGGCTGTCTCTGCTTGCTGTGGCAGCATGCAGTCTGGGAACGCACCGGGGAATGCAGAGAAGAGGAAGGATTGCAGAAATTTCCGGTGGAATTTTTCTGGCAGGGATTCTCCTTCTTATGATTTTGAGTGCAGGACAGGGAAAAGCGGAATATTTTCTGGAAACCGTGGAGGGTACCGGTAGCAGGTTTTCCGGGAAATGGATGATCCGGGATGTGTATGCATTTCTCTGTGTTTTTTCCGGAGTGGGGCTTCTGCCTTTTGGGCTTGAAAAAGTAGAAAAACAGGGAAGTGCCAGAAAGCCGGTGATCCTGGCCTTTCTTACCGTGTGTGGAATTGTCCTTGGTATGCAGGTTCTGCTTCCTGCTGTATTTGGAAAAAACAGGCTTCTGGCGGAAACATATCCGGTGCTGCCTCTTCTGGACGGGGCAGATCTTCCGGGAAATGTGCTGGCAAGATTTGATGTGATCTGGATGGGATTTCTGGTGTTCGGGCTTCTTTTTTCTCTGGGAAGTCTTTTTCATTACGGGAATCAGATTGCGGAAAAAACAAAGCTTGGAAGTGGACGGTACTGGATTCCGGCAGCAGGGTGGATCCTTTCGCTCTACGAAAGAAACGGCGCCGGGATAGAAAAGTATTATGGATGGTATCTGGCATATATTTTTGTGCCGCTGCTTCTTGTGGTCCAGATTTTTCTCAGTGTGGAAAATAAAGGCCGCTGGAAGAAAAAAGCGTTGTCTGTGAGCCTGTTTTTCTTTGTAAGCCTTATGGGAACCGGGTGTGCGGCTGTGGAACCGGAAAAAAGGATGTATCCGCTGGCACTGGGGGCCGGCGTTTCGGAAGAAGGCTTTGTGCTGAAGTATGCCATGCCGGATATGAATGTGACCACCGGGCAGGAAAAGCCGGAAGAAGATCCGGTTTCCGTACTGACCCTTGCGGGCAGAAATTTTCAGGAAATCGAGAAAGTCTACAATCGTTCCCAGGAAAAATTTCTGGATCTGGGACACCTTCAGGTAGTGATTCTGGATGAGAGCATGCTGACAGAAGAAAACAGAAAGGCTTTTCTCGAATATCTGAAGCAGGAAGAACATGTAGGCGAAGATGTGTACATGTTCCGGACCGGAATGCTGGGAGAGGTTTTTCACTGGAAGGGAGCAGAGGAAAGTTCTGTGGGTGAATATCTTCAGGGAATCCAGGAGAACCGTACTACCGGGCAGCAGAAAAAAGGAGTGACTTTGAGAGAGGCATATCATCAGTTTTACCAGGACGGAACATTACCATGGATTCCTTCTGTATGGGTAAATGGGGATCTTCTGGAAGTGGATTATGGAAGTGCTGAATAAACAGGCGATAAACTGTCAATAATGCAGATATTCTTAAAAAGATGGCAGGTACCATCATCTTTGGACAGGATTATCAGAAAGAAGATTTTGGCAGGAGGTTTTACTCATGGAGCATATAAAGATAAAGAGTCGTATTCATATATTAAAAAGAACAGGATGGGCCATTCTGCTCGTGTCGATGATCCTTGCAGGCGGTATCAGAGCACAGGACACATTTTCTTCCCGGGATCCAAAGGTTTATGCCTGGTGGGGAACCATCTATCCGGAATTCTGTTTTGAAAAAGTGGAGGATAACGGGGAAAATAAGCCGGTGAAGATTTCCTTCTGGCTTGCGAAAGCGCTGGATTGGTGATACAATATTCCAACGAGTAATTATAGCGCTCGATTAATTATTTCAGGAGAATAAGATCAATGAATATAGACAGAAACGCACCGGTTGGTGTGTTTGATTCCGGTATCGGAGGATTGACGGTGGCCCGTGAGATCATGCGGAATCTGCCGTCCGAAAAAATTGTATATTTCGGAGATACAGCCCGGGTTCCATATGGAAGTAAGTCCAGAGAGACAGTTATCCGTTATTCCCGCCAGATCATTCATTTTCTGCAGGAACAGGAAGTAAAAGCCATTGTTGTAGCCTGTAACACAGCCAGTGCTTTTGCTCTGGATGCGGTAAAGGATGAACTGGATATCCCTATTCTCGGAGTGATCGAAGCCGGTGCTAAAGTGGCTGCTGAGGAGACCAGGAACAAGAGAGTAGGGATCATTGGCACAGTAGGTACGGTAGACAGCGGTATCCATGCTTCCTATCTCAGGGAGCTGGATCCGGAGATCACCGTGATCGGGAAAGCATGTCCGCTTTTTGTACCGCTGGTGGAAGAGGGATGGTATCATGATCCTGTCACAGAAGAGGTTGCAAGAAGATATCTGAAGGAACTTCAGGATCAGGAGATCGACACACTGATTCTTGGATGTACACATTACCCGCTTCTGCGATCTACGATCCGTAAGATCATGGGGGAGGATGTCCGGCTTGTGAATCCGGCCTATGAGACTGCACTGGAACTGAAGAAGCTTCTGGCAGATCTGGATCTAGCAAGTGATGAGGCGGCACAGGAGGAATTTCCGTATCGCTTCTATGTAAGTGATCTTGCCGAGAAATTTAAGGATTTTGCCAATTCCATCCTGTCATATAATGTAGAGAAAACACAGAAGATCGATATTGAGAAATATTAGGAGAAAAAAATGCAAAAAGAAGTTTTGATCCATGTAAGAGGGCTTCAGATGATGGACGCACAGGGAGACCAGGAGCCGATCGAGATCGTCGTAGCGGGACAGTATTATTTCCGCAATGGTTCTCATTATCTCAGATATGAGGAACTTCTCGATGAAACCGCTGAACCTACGATCAATTACATAAAAATGTCAGAGAAAGGTCTGGAAGTAAGTAAAAAAGGTCTGGTAAATGTCCATATGGTATTTGAGCAGGGTAAGAAGAATATGACTTATTATTCCACACCGTATGGAACACTTCAGATGGGAATTGCCGCCACAAACCTGGAGCTTATGGAGAGTGAAGAGAATCTTCAGATGAAAGCAGATTACGCGCTGGATATGAATGAGGAACATGTGGCAGACTGTTACCTGGCGATCCAGGTACAGCCCAGAGACTGTAAGGATTTTGTCTTATAAAAAATAACCGCCGTGTATCAGGGAAAATTCCTGAAACCACGGCGGTTGCTTTATATTCGGATTATTTACGGAATCTTGAGAGGAAACCTTTTTTCTTCTTCTGTGGTGTTTCAAGAGAACCACGGATTCCTTTTACGCCAACGATGTAAAGACCGCTGACTTCGGCTTTGATCTCTTTCTTAACCGGGATCAGATCGAATACTTTCTCATCTGCGATGAGGATGCTGATCTTCGGACCAACTTTAGCTTTTACGATCGGAAGTTTGGAGCGGCGCATAAGCTTCGGTGTCTGGTCAATGACCATCTGTGGAAGTCCGGAATCTTTCAGTGGCATCCGCTTTTTATCGATGATCAGCATGGAAACTGTCTGCTTGTTGGCCTGGATCTGAGCCTGCTGTTCGTCCTGTTTTTTCTGAGCTTTCTTTCCGAAGAAGTAGAGTGCGATTACTGCTGCGATCAGAATAACGAGGATGACCAGAAGAACAATGGTAACTGTACTCATTTGAGAATCCCCCTGTATGTATATTTGTTTCGCAATCGGTTACATTACGTACAAAACATTTTAGCATTGTTTTCTTAAAAAGGCAAGATAAAAGAAAAGCGAAAAAGACAGGAGGAACGGTGGAAATTTCAGTATTTACAAGGTATAATGAATGTGCTGCGGTTTACAATACAAACCGCAGGATAGATGGATATTCAGATACAGACAATGTATTTATACACAACAGATGGAGGAAATAAAGTATGGAAGAGAAAAAACACCGGAAACCCAGACCGGAAATGGGAACTCCGGAGTATGAGGAATGGCGTAAACGTATGCTGCAACGCCGCAGAGAGAGGCTGAAACGGGAACGCAGGAAACGGCTGATCGCCATAGGAGTGGCAGCGGTACTGATCGCAGGTGGAGTGTCGGCAGGCGCAATTGCTTTAAGCAACAGGTTTGCTTCCGGATCAGACAGGAAAGTGGTAACTTCTGATACGAAAAAAGAAAATAAAACGGAAACGGGAACAGACTCCGGCGAAGCAGTTTCTACAGAGGCTTCCGGTGATTCATCCGGTGATACAGTTTCCGGCGATACTCTGGCGCAGGCGGATCTTCTGGCTCAGCAGTATGATTATGATAAAGCCATTGATCTTCTGAAAAATGATCCTGCTTATGGCTCAGACCAGAAGATGCAGGCAGCTGTAAAAGAATACGAAGATACAAAAGCAACATGTACAGCATGGCCATTGGAACAGGTGACACATGTCTTTTATCATATTCTGATAAAAGATACATCCAAGGCTTTTGACGGAGATTATAAAGAAGCGGATTATAACCAGGTTATGACCACGATCGATGAGTTCAATAAGATCACTCAGACCATGTATGACAAGGGCTATGTCATGGTAAGCATTAAAGATATGGCAAAAGCAGATGAAAACGGCAATATCACAGCAGGAGAGATCCTTCTTCCGCCGGGGAAAACGCCGTTTGTCCTCTCACAGGATGACGTGTGTTATTATCATTACATGGATGGAGATGGATTTGCCACAAAACTGGTTGTGGATGAAGAAGGGAAGATCCGCAACGAATATGTGGAAGATGATGGAAGTGTGTCTGTAGGTGATTACGATATGGTTCCGCTGATCGACCGTTTTGTGGAGCAGCATCCGGATTTTTCCTACCGTGGTGCCAAGGGAATCGTGGCACTCACCGGATATAACGGAATCCTTGGATACCGTACAGATGAGAGTTATGAAACCCGCCCGGCAGATCTGGACGAAAATAAAGTACAATGGCTCGATGCACATCCGGATTTCAGCCTGGAAAAGGAACGGGAAGGGGCGAAGAAGGTTGCCGATGCCATGAAAGCAGAAGGCTGGGAATTTGCAAGCCATACCTGGGGACATCAGAATGTAGGTCAGATCTCTCTGGAGAAACTTCAGGAAGATACCGAAAAATTCAAAAAAAATGTAGATCCGCTGATCGGGGGAACGGATATCATTATTTTTGCTTTTGGAACAGATATAACAACAGAACCAGAGTATTCCGGTGATAAATTCGAATATCTGAAGGGACAGGGATACAATTATTTCTGTAATGTGGATTCCAGCCAGTATTATGTACAGATCCGGGACCGCTATTTCCGTCAGGGAAGACGAAACCTGGACGGATACCGGATGTATTATAATCCGGAACTTCTGGAAGATCTTTTTAACGCAAAAGATGTTTTTGACCCGGCAAGACCAACGCCGGTACCACCGATGGGATGATCGGATTTTGAAAGATACGAGGGGACTTAAAAGAAAGGGGCTAGTTATTTTATGAAGAAAAAAATTGCAGGGGTCCTGACAACAGTACTTGCAGCATCACTTTTTGTCAGTGGAAACGCACCAGTTACTGTTCAGCAGGATAATATGACCGCACAGTCGCAGGACAACGAGGATACGCAGTCAGATGAGGCAGATGCGGAAGATACACAGTCGGATGAGGCAGACGCAGAGGATACACAGACTGAAGTGGAGGAAGAAGAGGCTAAGGTAGCAGCAGATCCGGAAGACCAGCCGGCAGCAACCGAGACACCGGAAGAAGAGAAAGAGGCTGAAAAAGAAACACAGAAACGTGAGAAGTCAGAGGACACTTCCGGCAGTACTTCCTCCAATGAAAAGGCACTTCTCGCAAAGGCAAAGAAACTGGCTCAGCAGTATGATTATACAGGAGCGATTTCTGTTCTGAAGAACAACTGGAAATTTGCCACCAGTGATAAAATGCAGAAGGCAGCTGCTTCCTATATGAAAAAAAGAGATGCCTGTGTAGAGTATCCTCTTGAGCAGGTGACACATGTGTTTTTCCATTCCCTTATCGTAGACACCTCTCTGGCTTTTGACGGGGATTCTGATGAGGCAGGATATAATCAGATGATGACGACAGTCAGTGAGTTCAAAAAAATGATCCAGATTATGTATGATAAGGGATATGTTCTGGTAAGCCCTCACGACATGGCGGTAGTGAATGATGACGGAACCATGAGCAGAGGCAAGATCATGCTTCCGGAGGGCAAGATTCCTTTCGTACTTTCTGAAGATGATGTCAGCTATTATCATTACATGGATGGAGATGGATTTGCCACAAAACTGGTGATCGATGATAATGGAGACATTAAATGTGAATATAAAAAGGCTGACGGAACGGTTGTGACCGGCGATTACGATGTTGTGCCGATCCTGGATTCTTTTATTAAGGAACATCCTGATTTTTCCTACCATGGAAGAAAGGGAATCCTGGCAATGACCGGTTATGACGGAGTGCTGGGATACCGTACAGATGGTGCATATAAGTCAAAAAAGAACCTTCAGGACGACCAGAAAGCTTTTCTCAAGGCTAACCCGGATTTTGACTATAATAAAGAAGTAAAAGCAGCCAAAAAAGTGGCAAAAGCCATGAAAAAAGACGGCTGGGAATTTGCAAGCCATACCTGGGGCCACAGAAATGCAACTTCTTCTACTGCGGCTGAACTGAAAACAGATAACAAGAAATGGGAGAAATATGTAGCACCGATCCTTGGAAAAACCGACATGATCATTTTTGCCTTTGGCGCAGATATCGGCGACTGGGAAGGATATACCTCTGATAATGCCAAGTATGAATATTATAAGAGTCGTGGCTACCGCTATTTCTGCAATGTAGATTCCAGTCAGTATTTTGTGCAGATTACAAGTGAGTATTTCCGACAGGGAAGACGGAACCTGGATGGTTATCGTATGTATTATAATCCGGATATGCTCAGCGACCTGTTTGATGTATCTGAAGTCTGGGACGATTCCAGACCGACACCGGTTCCAGAAATGTAAGGAAATAGATTTTACAAAAGTATACAGAAAATGTTTATAATCTATTATGGTTAGAATATATGTGTATTTTCAGATGATTTTGATATGAAGGGAGTAAGATATGAAGAAAAAAACATATCTCGTTGTGCTTGCATTGTGTACAGCGCTGGCGATAACAGCCTGCGGCACATCTGCAGACAATAAAGGGGAAACAAAATCTACAGCAGAAACACAGGATACAGCCGATAAAACAGATTCAGCAGAATCAGGATCGGATTCAGATAAAAACAGCAAAGATACAGCTTCCGGAGATACAAGACTTGTTTCTGTGGATGATGTGAGCAAATATATAACGATCGGACAGTATAAAGGCCTGACACTTGATAATTCTGTAGAAGCTGTGACCGATGACATGGTTGATGGAAGGGTTCAGGAAGAACTTCAGAATAAGGCAGAGGAAGTAACAGAAGGTACGGTTCAGAACGGTGACATTGTTACGATCAATTACGTAGGAACCAAAGACGGAGTAGCTTTTGACGGAGGTACAGCCAACAATTATGAGCTGACGATCGGTTCCGGAACTTTTATTGATGGTTTTGAAGATGGAATCATCGGAATGAAAAAAGGCCAGACAAAAGATCTCGACCTTACATTTCCGGAAGAATATTCATCCGAAGAACTGGCAGGCCAGGAGGTTGTGTTTAAAGTTACATTGCAGAGCTTCAAACGTGCTCCCGAACTGACCGATGACTGGGCAGCCAAGAATACTGACTGTAAGACTGCGGAAGACTACAAAAAAGAAATCCGCAAGACACTGGAAGAAGAAGCAAAAACAAGCGCCCAGAATACTCTTCGTGAGACAGCATGGAACACAGTGCTCTCTGCTTCCGAAGTAAAAGAATACCCACAGGATGATCTGGATACGGCAAAAACAGAATTTAAGACTCTGTACGAAAATTATGCAAAACAGGGTGATATGACCCTGGAGGATTTTGTAAAGGCACAGGGCATTTCCATGGATGATTTTGAAGAGCAGAGCAGCCAGTATGCGGAATATAAGGTGAAACAGAACCTGATCGTGCAGGGAATCATGGATGCGGAAAATATGACACTTGAGGATGAAAAATCTCTTGGTATCCAGAACGAACTGATCAAATCATATAATGTAAAAGATATCGCGGCACTGGTAGATAAGTATGGCCAGGCAGCTGTGGATGAATCTATCGGATTGCTCCGTGTGGAGGACTTTATCATAGATAACGCAACCGTTGAAGAAAAAGTAACTGCCGGTGACACACAAGGTGTGGACGGAGATGATCCGTCTGTAGATGGAAGCAGTGCTGAGGGAACTGTTGACGAAGAGCTGGAAACGGCAGAAGCGACAGATATGGTTCCTGAGGAAGAACCGACAGAAGAGGCAGACAGCGCATCAGATGCATCAGCAGAATAACAAAAAATCACACGCATTATGTGATGCGTACAAAAAAGTGCGGGGCCCGGGAGAATTTCCGGGAACCGCTTTTTTGACAGTAACACATAAAAAGAAAATTAAGAGATTCTTTCGGGAATTACCATTGTATTTGAACATTAAATGCGGTATGATTAAGTTCAGACATTAAGGAAAGTTATAAATATATAGACGGGGATATAATCAAATGGACAAAAGAGTTTTGCGCGAGAGAATGCGCAGAAAGCAGCAGCAAATAAGACGGCGGCGGATGATGAAGCGGATAACCTGTGTGGTTGCGGCGATTCTTCTGCTGGTTTTTGTTGTTCGAGGAGTAATTTTACCAATCGTCAACCGTGTAGGCGGAGGAAGCAGTAAGGGTACGGAGACTGTGAATGTACAGGCGAATACAGCAGGAACTTCCTCAGATGGAAGTACGGAGGATGCATCTGCATCGGCTGATTCGGCTACATCGGATTCATCCGGTGACAGCAGTACAGATGCTGTGGTGATGCCGGTAAAGGGCAGTACAGCAGGAGACAGACTTTCTGTTATGACACCGGGATGGCATGAAGACTCCACAGGAAAGTGGTATCAGAATCCGGATGGTACATATTATATCAATGGTTTTGCCGAAATCGACGGAACTACATACAGTTTTGATGAGAATGGTTATATGCAGACAGGATGGGTTGAGAAAGGTGTGAAGGATTATTACTTTAATGAAGATGGTTCTTATGATCCTTCCAAGAAACGTCCGATGATCGCACTGACCTTTGATGATGGACCGGGAGAGTATACAGAGACTCTTCTTGATACAGTTGAGAAATATAATATTCATGTTACCTTCTTTATGCTGGGACAGAATGTTGAGGGACGGGAATCTACTGTACAGAGAATGTTACAGCTTGGATGTGAGATTGGTAACCATACTTGGGATCATCCGGAGCAGACTCTTCCGAATATGGATCTGGATTCTGTTGTACAGGAATTCCAGAAAACAGATGACGAGCTGGTGAAAGCCTGCGGACAGGCTGCAACCGTGTGCCGTGCACCGTATGGAGCAATCACAGAAGAACAGATGGCAGCAGTAGGCAAACCGTTTTTCATGTGGTCCACAGACTCCCTGGACTGGAAACTGATGGATGCGGATGCGGATTACAATGAGATCATGAACAGCGATCTGAGTGATGGTTCTATCATTCTGATGCATGATATCCATGAGCCATCTGTAAAATGTGCTACTGAGAAGTTGATTCCGGAACTGGTCAATGAGGGATATAAGCTGGTAACAGTCAGTGAACTTGCAGCAGCTAAAGATGTTACTTTACAGAGTGCTTCCTATTCTGACTTCTGGGACAGCTCCCTTCAGGCAGGACGTGTTGCAGGATATGCAGGAAATTCCAGTGATTCAACAGACAGCAGTGATTCTTCTGACGGAAGTATAACTTCTGATGACAGCGCTTCTGCAGACAGTACCTCCGCAGATAGTACAGACGTCAGTGATGGTTCCACAGACAGTACAGTCAGTGACGGATCGGACGGTTCTTCTGATGGAAGTGGTGATGGATCAGATGGTTCCACAGACGGAAGCAGTGACGGATCGGATGGTTCTTCCGACGGAAACTATGATGATGGAAGCTACGATGACGGAAGCTATGATGATGGCTCCTATGACGATGGTTCCTATGATGACGGAAGTGAAGAATACTAAAGAATAATACCAGGAGACCTGAGTGACAAAATGTGTGTCATTCAGGTCTCTTTTTTGACTTTATACGACACTGTCGGATAATAGACACATATTATATGGGAGGGTTTTTCCTTGACTGAAAATATGGGGATTGGTATAATTATAGAATAAAAAACTCCACTTAAAATTGGGGAATGGACGGTGGCAGAACTATAAAGGGAGGTACCTGAAAATGGGAAAGAAATTACAATTTACGGAGCTTGACCAGTATCTGTTCGGTCAGGGCACGCATTACGATATTTACAGGAAACTGGGAGCACATCCGGATACACAGAACCGGAAAAAAGGAGTTTATTTTGCAGTGTGGGCACCTAATGCACAGGCGGTTTCTGTTGTAGGTGAGTTCAATGAATGGGACACAAAGAAGAATCCCATGAAAAAAGTTGGACCCATTGGTGTTTATGAGACATTTGTACCGGGAGCGAAGATTGGACAACTGTATAAATTTTACATTACAGGTGCACATGGCGAGGAACTTTACAAGGCAGATCCCTATGCCAACGCTGCTGAGATGCGTCCTGGAACAGCCTCCCGTGTTACCGACATCACCAATTATAAATGGAAAGATGATACCTGGATGAAGAACCGTGAGGCCTTTGATCCGGATACAAGTGCCATGTCTATTTATGAGGTGCATCCGGGTTCATGGATGAAACATCCGCAGACTGCGGAAGACGAGGATGGTTTCTATTCCTACAGAGAGCTGGCCCCGAAGCTTGCCGGGTATGTCAAGAAAATGGGTTACACACATGTTGAGCTTATGGGCATCGCAGAGCATCCTTTTGACGGTTCCTGGGGTTATCAGGTTACCGGCTATTATGCACCGACCTCCCGTTACGGAACACCACAGGATTTCAAATATATGGTTGATTATCTCCATCGCCAGAAGATTGGTATTATCCTTGACTGGGTACCGGCGCACTTCCCGAAGGATGCACACGGACTTGCCAACTTTGACGGAACTGCAGTATACGAGCATGCAGATCCGAGACAGGGCGAGCATCCGGACTGGGGAACCAAGATCTACAATTACGGACGTCCGGAAGTAAAGAATTTCCTGATCGCCAATGCCCTTTACTGGGTAGAAGAATGCCACGTTGACGGTCTCCGTGTAGACGCGGTTGCATCCATGCTCTATCTGGATTACGGTAAAAAAGACGGTGAGTGGGTTGCCAATAAATACGGTGGAAACAAGAACCTGGAAGCCATTGAATTCTTCAAGCATCTGAATACGGTTGTTCTCGGAAGAAATCATGGAACTGTCATGATTGCGGAGGAATCTACCGCATGGCCGATGGTAACCGGCAAGGCAGAAGATGACGGCCTGGGATTCTCCCTGAAATGGAATATGGGATGGATGAACGATTTCCTGGAATATATGAAGCTGGATCCGTATTTCCGTAAATTTAATCATAATAAGATGACATTTTCCATGACTTATGCATACAGTGAGAAGTATGTTCTGGTTCTTTCCCACGATGAGGTAGTACATCTGAAGTGCTCCATGCTGGAAAAAATGCCAGGCGAACTGGATGATAAATTCAAGAACCTGAAGGCTGGCTATACCTTCATGTTCGGACATCCTGGTAAGAAACTTCTGTTTATGGGACAGGATTTTGGACAGCTCCGGGAGTGGAGTGAGGCCAGAGAGCTTGACTGGTATCTTCTTGGAGAGGAGAATCATCAGAAACTGCAGCAGTATGTCAGTGATCTTCTTCATATTTACAGGAAATATCCGGCACTTTATGGTGCGGACAATGATCCGTCTGCATTTGAGTGGATCAATGCCAACGATGGCGACAGAAGCATCTTTAGTTTTGTGAGAAAATCCCCCACAAGACGTAACAACATTCTGGTTGTATGCAACTTCACGCCGGTAGCACGTCCGGATTACCGTGTAGGTGTACCGAAGAAGAAACAGTACAAACTGATTATGAATGAGCAGGGACTTCTTCCGAAAGGCAAGGCATTCAAGGCAGAGAAGAAGAACTGCGACAACCGGGAATTTTCTTTTGCATATCCGCTGGAAGCTTATGGAGTCGGCGTATTTACATACTGATATTCCGGGTTGACAAATGTCTTTTTGGACAGTATAGTAAGCCATATAAAGGGGAGTAGCTGGCACGTCAGTGTTCATGATGTCGTCAATCTCGATGGGTATCTACCTGTCCGTATCGTGATGAAACAGCGAGACTTTTATTGCATGTTTTTTGTGCAATAAAAGTCTCTTTTTTTTACGATTCTGCCCATACTGTTAACAGGGAGGCTTCTGAGGATCTGTAAAGGAGGAATGGTATCTGTGAAAGCTTATTACAATGAAACGGTAGAAACTGTACGCAGAGATCTGAATGGGGAACAGGATTTTCTGACAAATGAGGAAGTAAAAAGAAGGCAGGAAAAATTCGGATTCAATGAACTTGCGGAAGGTAAGAAAAAAAGCGGCCTGCAGATTTTTCTGGAGCAGTATAAAGATTTTCTGGTGCTGATCCTGATTGTTTCGGCGGTGGTTTCCCTGTTCCTGGGGGAAACAGAGAGTGCGGCGGTAATTCTGGTTGTGATTACTATGAATGCTATTCTGGGAACTGTGCAGACCATTAAGGCAGAGAATTCCCTGGAAAGCCTGAAACAGCTGGCTGCACCGGAGGCGAAGGTGGTTCGAAACGGTGCAGTGGTGAGAATTCCGGGAAGGGAAATTACAGTAGGAGATGTGGTCCATCTGGAGGCTGGAGACTATATTCCGGCGGACGAACGTGTGCTGGAAAGTGCCAGCCTTAAGGTTGATGAAAGTGCACTTACCGGAGAAAGCATTGGTGTAGATAAGATCAGCGCTCCGCTTACCGGGGAACTTCCGTTGGGAGATCGCAGGAACATGGTATTTTCCGGAAGCTATGTGACTTATGGAAGAGGTGTTTTTCTTGTAACCGGGATTGGAATGAACACAGAAGTAGGAAAAATCGCCGGTCTTTTAAAGAATACTTCGGAGAAGAAAACACCGCTTCAGATTAATCTGGATCGCTTTGGGAAAAAGCTTTCCATGATCATTCTTCTGTTATGTGCGGTACTTTTTATCCTGCAGGTATTGAAAGGCGGAGCTGTTGCAGATGCATTTCTTTTTGCAGTGGCACTGGCTGTGGCGGCGATTCCGGAAGCACTCAGTTCCATTGTAACAATTGTGCTGGCGTTTGGAACCAGAAAGATGGCAAAAGAAGGAGCAATCATACGGAAACTGCAGTCTGTGGAAGGGCTGGGAAGTATATCGGTGATCTGTTCTGACAAAACGGGAACACTGACGCAGAACCGGATGACCATTGAACATTATTATGTGGACGGACAGGATATTCCGGCAGATCAGATTGATCCGGCGAACCCATTGCAGGAACAGATGCTGAAGTTCAGCATTCTCTGCAATGATTCTACCAATGTGGAAGGCCAGGAGATCGGAGATCCTACAGAAACAGCAATGGTAAACCTGGGAGATAAAAAAGGAATTTCGGCACAGGAAGTCAGGGATGCCTGTCCGAGAAGCAGCGAGGTTCCTTTTGACAGTGATCGGAAACTGATGTCTACCTTCCATAAGATGAAGGATGGATATACCATGATCACCAAAGGCGCGGTAGATGTGATGCTGAAACGTGTGGATTATATCCAGAAAGGTGTAAAAATCTTTCCTGTTACAGAGGTGGATGTGGAAAACATCTGCAGAGTTAATGAACAGTATTCAGAGTCAGGTTTACGTGTTCTTGGAATCGGATACCGCCATTTTCCGGTGGAAAAAAATATCTCCACAGAGGATGAACAGGGGCTGGTTTTTCTGGGGTTACTGGCAATGATGGACCCGCCCCGTACGGAAAGTGCAGCGGCGGTTTCGGACTGTAAGCGTGCAGGTATCTGCCCGGTGATGATTACAGGAGATCATAAGGTGACAGCAGCCGCTATTGCAAAGAGAATCGGAATTCTGGATGATATTTCCCAGGCCTGTGAGGGTGTTCAGATTGATGGTATGAGTGATGAGGAGCTTAACGAGTTTGTGGAAAATATCCGGGTGTATGCACGTGTGACGCCAGAGCATAAGATACGTATTGTGCGTGCGTGGCAGGAGAGGGGAAACATTGTGGCCATGACCGGAGATGGAGTCAATGATGCACCTGCACTGAAACAGGCAGATGTGGGAGTTGCTATGGGGATCACAGGAACAGAGGTAGCAAAAGATGCGGCTTCAATGATTCTGACCGATGATAATTTTGCCACGATCATCAAGGCTGTGGAGAGTGGACGAAATATTTATGAAAATATCAAAAAGGCTATACAGTTCCTTCTTTCCGGAAATTTTGCGGCGATCCTGGTAGTGATTGCAGCTTCTCTGATGAATCTTCCAGTGCCTTTTGCACCAGTTCATCTTCTGTTTATCAACCTGCTTACGGACAGTCTGCCGGCCATTGCTCTGGGGCTGGAACCTTACCATCATGATGTGATGGGAAAAAAGCCCAGACCTGTAAAAGAATCTATTCTTACAAAAGAGTTCCTGATCCGTGTTGGTGTGGAAGGTGGTGTGATCGGTGCTGTGGTACTGACGGCATTTCTGATTGGCTACCGGGACGGCAATGAGGTACTGGCAGGTACCATGGCGTTTGCAGTGCTGTGTCTGTCCAGATTACTTCACGGATATAACTGTAAGGCTGGAAAACCGGTAATCTTTACAGGGGAATTTTTTGATAATCGCTTTATGCAGGGAGCATTTCTGTCTGGATTTGTGCTTCTTACAGCTGTGCTTGCAGTTCCGGTGCTTCATGGATTTTTTGCGGTGCAGACGCTTAAAATTGGAGAACTTCTGGCGGTTTACGGACTGTCAGGGGTAAGTATGCTGGTGATTCAGGGACTGAAACGGATGGTAAAGTTCTGATGATGTAAAAAAATACCGGGGATCCGGATCCTTTGAAGTGTGTACTTCAGGGATGCCGGATCTCCGGTATTTTTTATGCACGTTGCTGGATTGGCTGGTTTGCTGAGTCGAGCGAATCTTCGCAATCCGCATTCGTTAAAGCTTTATTCTTCACTTTCGTCGTAACTGTCATCGTAAGAGCCGTCGTCGTAGGAACTGTCGTCATAGGAACCGGAATCATCATCAGAACCATCATCTGAGGAGTCGTCTGTGCTGCCGGAACCGTTATCAGCAGAATTGAAGTTTTCGGAATTGATGTCGATTCCTTTGTCTGCATAATATTGCTCTGCTGTGATGGAATCCGTATCTTCTACGATATTTCCGGAAGCATCGATCATGTTCAGGTCTGTATTAATGGTTACGTCCAGAAGATTGGTTCCTGTGGATGGGGTAACATTCATGGACATGATCTCATTGAATTTCTTTTTCAGGTTGTCGAGAGTGAATACACCGGAACCAATGTATTTCTGGACACCGTTCTGAGATGCCAGTTCTTCCGTATAGTCGGAAAGCATATATGGCCCAAATTCTCCGGCATCACTGTTATAGTGCATGACCAGAGGTTCTACGGTTGGAGTCAGGATTTCAATTGAAGTTTTTCCATCTTTTACTGTTTTCTGGATGGTGAATTTTGCCATTCCGCCAAGGAGCTCTTCCAGTTTCTGCTGGGTGGATACAAAATTTCCCAGAGAATAGAAGACTACGGTTTCATTGCCTTTATCATCGGTGAGACGGCCGTATGGCTGAAGTACGTGAGGATGTCCTCCGATAATGACATTTACACCCTGTTCCATGAGGTAGGCTGCCCATTGCTTTTCGTATTCATTTGGCATGGTTTCGTCTTCAGTGCCCCAGTGAGCCACGAAGATGATGCAGTCGGCCTGCTGTTTGGCTTTCTGGATCATGGTTGTGATCTTGTCCTTACGGATCATGTCGATCATGTAGTCTTTTCCTTCAATGCCTCCTACGTTTGTTCCGTAGGTATAATCCAGAAATGCAATTTTGATACCGTTTACTTCGCGGATCTTGACGGTGTCTGCATCTTCCTGTGAGTCGTGGATTCCAAGAAGTGTGACATCCGGATAGGTGGTTTTCCAGAAATTCAATGTGTCGGTGAGAAAACCTTCGCCGAAATCATCAATGTGATTGTTGGCGGATTCCACTACGTTGAATCCGGCTTTTATGATGGCGTCTCCTACTTCGGTCGGGGTTGCGAAGGAGGGGTAGGAGCTTACGCTGTCATGGTCGGTTGTGAAGACGGTTTCCTGGTCGATCATTTTGATGTCTGCGTCTTTGATGGCGTCCTGGATGTGGGTGTAGATTTTGTCGTAGTTCCAGTTACCGTCAGAGGATGCGCCTGCGTCTATGAGGCTCTGGTGGTAGAGGTTGTCGCCTACTGCGATGACAGAGGCTGTGGTGGTTTCACCGGTGGTAGTGGTGGTTTCCTGTTTTTCTTTTGAAATGGTGGCTTTTTTGCGGGCATCTATGGCTGGTTTACGGATGAGGCGGTAGTCCAGCTGGTTGAAGAAGAGGACCAGAATAGCCAGGACAACGATGGAGGCTATGAGGCTCAGGCGGGCGTTGCTGCGCTCGCGGAAGTTTAATGGGATGTTGTCCTTGGGGTTGCGCCTGATGGGGCGTTTGGGTTCGCGGAGAGGATCCGGGGTGGATTCTCTTTTGAGGACTCGTTTGAGGGAGTCGGGGATTTTGATGTTGGGTGAGAATTTCATTTATGGTTTACCTTGTCTTTCTTTGGATTTTGAATGTAATTGGTTTGCGTGGTTGTATTATAGCAGATTTTTTTTTTCGTGGGAAGAGGGTGGTGGGGGTGAACGTACGCCCGTGCCGGGGATGCTGTCTGGTATGTGGAGTTGTTGGACGGACGCCTTGCCAGCTGGTTTTTCAAGCCGGGAAGTGCTGGTGGCTGTCCGGGCAGTGAGGTTCAGGGCGTGAGGATAGAGTGGCGGGGTGGGAGTGTGAGGCTGAGTGGTTTCCCGGGAGTTGGATGAGCCGTCAGCGCTGCGCTGGACGGCGTGGAGGAAAGGCTGAGTTTCCTTGTGGTTTGAGGGGAGTAAGTGATTGACTGTAAAAAGTTGTGGAGAATAGGAATAAATCGGCACAGCGTTTTATATCCGATACCGCAGCATCCATCGCCCCACCAGTACATACACACATCCCCACAACGTACAACAAAACTGCGTGGCCGGAGGGGAGGAGCGCGAGGAGGGGAAATGGCCTTCGCAACTATGAATGCTTCCCCTCCTCGCATTTCTTTGAAAAGCGAAAAAATTTCCATCTATCTGACTGAAGATTACGATATCTTGCTATCAGCTTGTTGAATTATGGTGGAATTTTTGCGGCTTTGTATGATATATTTAAGATGTATGAGGAATATAATTTGCAAGAAATAAAGCAGACATTTTAACCAAATCAAGTAAGTCCCCTGCGGGGTTGCGAAAAGCAATAAGCAGTGGGTGGGGACTTGCTTGTATCAGGAGGAGTGCAAGCTCCTCCTGATAAACTGCGGAGCAGTTATTTGGTTATGAGAAAGTAGCGAAGCGGATTGCGAATATCCGCTTGACTACAATATCAGACTTTGACAAAAGAGAGGATGCAGTCATGGGTGTTTACAGACGTAAGGCGCAGTATCATGAGACGGATCAGATGGGGATCATCCATCATTCCAATTATGTGAAATGGATGGAGGAGGCCCGTATTGATTTTATGAAGGAGATGGGGTTCGGTTATGGTGAGGTGGAGAAGCGGGGGATCGTTTCTCCGGTTGCCGGGGTTTCGGTTTCTTATAAGAAGCCGGTGCTTTTTGATGATGTGGTGGAGATTTCGGTTTCTGTGAGGAAGTACAGTGGTGCGGTTCTGGAACTGGATTATGAGTTTTTTAATGTGACCAGGGATGAGGTTTGTACGGTGGCTTCTTCGAAGCATTGTTTTACTAGGGATGGGAAGCTGATTTCTCTGAAGAGGGAGATTCCGGAACTGGATGTATTGTTCAGAAATTGCGTGAAGGGAGAGTGAGCAGGATGGAAGTTGTGGAGATGCTTGATAATCTGAAGGAAAAGGCCCGCAGGGACCCGGCGCTTCGGGAGGTTTTGCTTGCTACCCGTAAGGAGAAAGAGCCGCTGGCTGCTTTCTGTAAGAAGTGCCGGGAACTTGGGGTTCCGGTTTATGAGATGGATCTGATCGCGGCAGGGGAAGAGTTTTATGCAGCTATGAAGCGGAGCACCAATGGTGGTGGAGAGAATTCTCCGATGCTTGAGGGTGAAGATGATTTTTATGAGCTGTTTTTTGCGGGGCTGGAGTAAAGAGTTATAATTTTGGCCCAGGGATTCGGTTAAAATTCCGCATCAATATACTTCTCCAGCACCGGGAATTGCACACCGCCGATTTTCAGCACCTGGCTGTGAAATTTTTTCAGGTCAAAATCCTGGCCCAGACGGTTCTGCTCGGAGGTGCGCAGGTCCAGAAGGCTTAAGTAGCCCCAGTAGTATTTCAGATAATTCCCGGGGGTTTCCAGGATGTACTGATAGATTTCGGAGACAACGGTGCTTTCTTCGATGCCAAAGGCTTTCAGGAAGCTGGCTGCTTCGGCCTGGGTCCAGCCGTTGTAGTGGATCTCAATATCCAGAAGTGAGTACATACATAAGTTGATGCTGCGGTTCAGCCAGGAGATCCTGGCAAGTTCTGTGGCAGAAGGATCCTTTATATAACCGGCTGCGTACTGGTAGGCAAAGGGCTCAATATAAGTGGCCCATCCTTCCGCAAAACCGGAGGTGCAGAGCAGATTCCGGATGCCGGAGGGATTCTGGCGCTCAAAAGTGACAGTCTGGTAAAGATGTCCCGGGAATCCTTCATGTGCCAGTGTGGTAAAAAGTTCCAGACCCTGATAACTGGCAGCCGGATTTATATAGATCACATTAGGCGTTCCGGTATCCATGGGCGGGGTGAGATAAAAGGCGGGACTTAAGTAATCTTTCATGGAATCGTGGACTGTGCGGAGTTCAAAAGTGACATCTGCAAGGGCTGGAAAATCTGCCTGGATCTTCTGCTGAAGGGCGTTCAGCATCTGGGCGGGTTTCATTTCTTTGAAAGTGATTCCCTGGTTGAGTGTAGCCAGAAGTTCCGGGTTTTTGCGGAGCATGGTTCCTGCAATACCGATCTCACTGGAAAGCTGTCTGGAGAGGCGTTTTTCCATTTGTTTCACAGGAACGTAAGATCCGGTCTGGCTCTGTAGAAGATAGAGATAGTAGGCTTTTCCTCCCTTAAAATAAGTCAGGCCACGATTGTTTTTCCCTGTGCCACGCAAAGCTTCCAGTCCGGTCATAAGTTCCTGATAGGCGGGAATGACTTCTGTTTTCATGAGACTTTTGTGGGTCAGGATCAGAGCGTTCTGTTCTGAAACGGAAAGTTTTCCATAATCCGAGAGCTTTTTCTGAAAAATATCCAGCATATAATTGTTGTCCGGATTCTGGATAAAAGCGCTGCATTGTGCCAGAACCCGGTCCAGAGTAGTGTCGCTCATAAAGAAACCAGCTTCGGATTTCTTTTTCTCAAATTTCAGGATACTTTGAAAGTAAGGCCGGATGGTGGTGAGAAGGTTGAGATAATCGGTGATATCTTGATCTTCATAAAAAGCGTATTCCGCCAGAAGTACGGGAAGCTGGGCCTGAATGCCGAGACTTGGGCCAAGTGGTTCCTGGAGAAGATAATTGTCGCCCAGAGATTTTTCCGTATGATAATAGAGGAGCATGGAATCCAGGGTCAGCTGATTTTTCGTGGAAAGACAGCTGTAGCGGAAAGATTTCAGCTTTTTTTCGTACTGGCTGCAGATCTGATATGTATTTTTCATGTCTGTCGGGATGGTTCCAAGAGTTGCTTTTTTCCGCGGGATGCCCTGTTTTTCCGGATGTGCAAGGGTATAGTGGAGGGTGAGGGTGCTGCCGGAGACTTCATTTTGAAAAACTTTCCTGGAAAAAGCTTCGAATTTTCCGTTTTCCGTGATCCCATGAGCGGAAAAATAGCCGGCAGTAAGGCCTGCAAACAGCGTCAGGACAAGTAGAAAAGTGATAAAAAGAGGAGATTTTTTTCCCCGGATCTTAAAAGGCATAGGAGATCCTTTCAGCAGGATGCTTTGTTCTATCATATTGGAAAATTACGGAATCTATGATATTATGTGAACGGAAATACAGAAAAAAGCCGATAAATTATGGAGAAATAACATGAGCGATATCTATGATCTTGCAATTTTAGGCGGAGGTCCGGCAGGGATCACGGCGGCGATCTATGCGTCAAGGGCCCGATTAAATACCATATGGATCGATAAAAATTTCGCACCGGGCGGTCAGATCACAGCTACCTATGAGGTGGATAATTATCCGGGAATGCCGGGAATCTCAGGTATGGATCTGGGAGAAGCCTTCGGGGAGCATGCCCGGAAACTGGGATTGGAACCGCAGCGCGAGAAGATCCTTTCTTTGGAAAATATTTCCGGAGATATTAAGACGATCCGCACAAAAAAGCATGAATACCAGGCAAAAACACTGATCCTTGCATTTGGGGCGGAGCATCGGAAGCTGGATATTCCGGGAGAAGATGACCTTGGCGGTCTTGGAGTTTCCTACTGTGCTACCTGTGACGGAGCTTTTTACAAGGACAGGATTGCAGTGGTAGTTGGTGGCGGAAACGTGGCTGCAGAAGATGCGGTTTTTCTTTCCGGCCTCTGTGAAAAAGTATATCTTGTCCATCGCCGTGATACGCTTCGGGCGGATAAGGCTCTTCAGGAGAAGGTTTTTGCCTGCGAAAATATAGAAATGGTGTGGGACAGCATTCCCCAGGAGATCCTGGGACAGGAGGAAGTGACAGGTCTTAAGATCCGCAATGTAAAAACCGGGGAAGAACGGGAACTGGAAGCAGACGGTGTCTTTATCGCAGTGGGCATTGTTCCCAGTACGGCACTTGTAAAAGACCAGCTTAAGCTGGATGAGAACGGATATATCTGTGCAGGAGAAGAAGGTGTTACTAGCGCACCTGGGGTTTTTGCAGCGGGAGATATCCGAACCAAGGCACTTCGCCAGGTAGTAACTGCTGTTTCAGACGGAGCCAATGCAGTGGCTTCCGCACAGAAATATCTCTGGAGGACAGACAATGGCAACCATTAAGGAAATCGCGCAGAGAGCAGGTGTAAGTACAACAACTGTTTCCAACGTCATACATGGAAAAACAAAAAAAGTATCTCCTGCCAACATTCAGAAGATCGAGAATCTTATCCGGGAGATGGGATATGTCCAGAAAATGGGACTGAGAGTTCTGAATAAGGAGAAATCCCAGCTGATCGCAGTTGTGATCAATCATCATAAAGACTTCAAGGATTCTGTTATCGGAGATCCTTTTTATGGGAAGATCATCGGTTTTATTGAGAAGTACGTGCAGGAACTTGGCTACTATCTGATGCTCTATTCTGCAAAGGATACGGACAAGATCTTTCAGATGGTCATGGGCTGGGATGTGGACGGCGTCATTGCCATTTCTTTCAGTAAAAGTAACTGCGAAAAAATCTACCAGCTGATCAACAAGCCCATCGTTTCCATTGATGCTTACGGTGAGCTTGACGCAGGCCAGGAAAACCATGTCCTGAATATTGGACTGGATGACGAGAGCGGCGGCTACCTTATGACAAAATATCTCCTGGAATGTGGCTATGAGCATATCCAGGTCTGTGCAGGCCGTGACAATGGTGTGGATCATTTCCGTTACATGGGTGCCCAGCGTGCAGCAAAAGAATTTGCGGGAAAAAAACAGAAGGTGCAGTTTACCGCTCTTGGAATGAACTACGCCAAACGAAAAGAAAGCTATGCGTGGCTGATCCAGCGGAAAAAACCGAAGACTGCGCTGTTTTTCCTGTCAGACCTTTATGCACTGGAGGCGATCAGCTTTTTCAGCAGCCGTGGAGTAAAGATCCCGGAGGAAATCGGAATCGCGGGATACGATAATATCAGCTATGCGGAATTTTCCGTGCCAAGGCTTACTACCATCAGCCAGAATGTGGAGCAGAAAGCTTCCCTTGCCGTGGAAATCCTGATGGAGCGGATCAACGGTGTGGAGAAAGAGCGTGAGAATCAGATCGAACTTCCGGTCACCCTGATCCCCAGGAAGTCGGTACAGCCGCAGGATGAGAATTAAACAGAATAAAAATGTCAAAAGCCGAAATATACGGGAACTGTCAGTATCTGACAGCCAGAGTATTTTCGGCTTTTTTGGTAAAATTTTCTATGTGAAACCTGCACAAAACCGTAAATTCGAACTTGTCACAATAATAGGTTATGTACATAACCTATTTACATAATCTGCCTTTGATGTTATAGTGTGGACATAAAGGTTAGGTACATAACCAAAGGGAAAGAGTACAGAAGGAGTGAATACCAGATGAAACAGATTCTGATCGCTACACATGGAAAAATGGCCTCCGGTATCCGTTACACAGCAGAACTGATCGTTGGAAAAATGGCCGAGCTCACAACTATCGACGCTTACGTAACACCGGAAGACAATGTGGAGAAAAAGTTTGAAGAATATTTCGCACAGCATGAAAACGACAGGATTTTCGTTTTCACAGATCTGATGGGAGGAAGCGTAAATCAGAAGCTTCTGGGATACAGCCAGAAAGAAAATGTTACGCTGATCACAGGAACCAACCTTCCGGTGCTGATGCAGGTAATGATGGCAGATGACGATGTGACGGAGGAAGAGATCCAGGAATTCATCGATGATGCCAGAGAGGAACTTCAGGTGGTAGACCTGGGCGGTGGAAAGAAATCCACAGCGGGAAAACATGATGCAGAAAGCATTGCACAGGGAGAAAAAATCACAGCGCAGACCGCCGCGCCGGATGTAGAAAAATCCGCACCGAAAAAAGCACCGGCCCCGCAGTCCTACGACAATTCCACAGCAAAGATTACCGCACTTCGTGTAGATGACCGTCTGATCCACGGACAGGTTGCGATGACCTGGACCAAACAGCTGGCAGTACAGGGAATCGTAGTAGCCAATGATGAGGCAGCCAACGACAATACCCAGAAGATGGCACTGAAAATGGCAGTACCGGGCGGAATCAAATCCCTGATCAAACCGGTGGATGAAGCCATCCGTATCTTAAATAATCCGAAAGCATCCAGGATGCGTATTCTGGTTCTTACAAGAACCGTAAAAGATGCCCTGAAAATAAGACAGAGCGTTGGCGAAATCGGATTTCTCAATGTAGGAAATACCGGACGTTTCGACGGAATCGATGTTTCCGAGAAACTTGTCCTGACACCGACCATCATGCTGACAAAAGCAGAGCAGCAGGCACTGAAAGACCTGGTTGCCCTTGAACCGAAGACCTGTATGCAGCAGGTACCGAATGATGAGCAGAAGCTTGTGAAGGATGTGCTGGATAAATTAAACTGACGCATATCAAAAAGAATGAACGTAATAATTATCTGAATGCAGATCGTGGAATGTGAGTATCCACTGAATAAGTAAAACGTAACAAAAAAGGGAGGAAAGAAAAAATGTTAAACGCATTTCTTGTAGCACTTGCCGTATTTATTTGTGTCGGCGGTGCAGAGCTGATCGGATTTACCATGCTGAACCGTCCGATCGTCATCGGACCGCTGGTAGGTCTGTTTCTTGGAGATCTTCATACAGGAGTGATCATCGGAGCTTCACTGGAAGCCGTATTTATGGGAGTTGTAAACATCGGAGGTGCTTCCGCGGCAGAACCCGGAATCGCCACAGCCGTAGGAACTGCTTTTGCCATCATGCTGGGCAAAGGTTCTGAGGTAGCCCTGACACTGGCACTTCCAATTGGTATCCTTGGTCTTCAGATCAAGACCGTTCTCTACATCTTTATTGTAGGTATGTTTGCAAAAACTTTCGACCGTCTGGCAGCAGAGGGCAAGGAGAAACAGATTATCGCCCTTCATTACGGACTCTGGGCTGTAAACTGGTTTTTGTATTCCCTGTTCGCATTCTTCGGAATCCTGTTCGGATCTGACGCAGTCAGCGCACTTCTGGATGCGATCCCGGATGTTGTTATGAACGGCCTGACCGTCTGCGGTGGACTTCTTCCGGCAGTAGGTATGGCGATGCTGATGAAAATGCTCTGGGACAACAAGATCTGCATGTTCTACTTCCTGGGATTTGTCCTTGCAGCATACTTAAACCTTCCGCTGATCGCCCTTGCCGTGATCGGTGTGATCATTGCCATTTCCATTGGTATGAACGATTACAAGCTGAATCAGCTTGCAGCACAGAGAGTAGCAGTTTCACCGGCCGGTAGCGCTGACGAATATCTTGACGAAGAAGAGGAGGAATTTTTCTCATGAGTAATTTAACGAAATCCATTCCTGCAGATGAAAGAAAAATGCTGAGAAAAGCGTTCTGGCGTTCCTTTACTCTGTATGCGGCAGTAAGCCCGGCAAAACAGGGAGCTTCCGGCTTCTGCTATTCCCTGATGCCTTTTATCAATAAATTTTACAAAAACGATGAGGAAGGCAAAAAAGCTGCCCTCACAAGATGTATGTCTTACTTCAATACAACCATCACCTTATCTACATTCATCATGGGTCTTGTGGCATCCATGGAGAAGAAAAACAGCGAGCAGAAGGATTTTGATGCAAGCTCCATCAATGCGGTGAAATCTTCCCTGATGGGACCTCTGGCCGGTATCGGTGATTCCATTTTCTGGGGCGTTCTCCGTGTAATCGCAGCCGGAATCGCAGTAGGACTTGGTGCATCCGGAAACGTTCTGGCACCGATCGTGTTCCTGCTTCTTTTCAACATTCCGTCTATTCTTGTGAAATATTACGGAACCTTCCTGGGCTACAAGCTTGGTTCCGAATACATCCAGAAGGTTTATGCAAGCGGTCTTATGAACATCCTGACAAAGGCTGCCAGCATTGTAGGTCTGATCATGGTCGGCGGTATGACTGCCAGCATGGTAACCTTTAACTCCACTTATGAACTCACCATGAAGGGTGAATCTGTTCTGAATCTACAGAACATGTTGGACCAGATCTTTATCGGCATTGTTCCCCTTGGACTGACTCTTCTGTGTTACTATCTGCTGAAAAAGAAAAATGTCAGCATCACAGTTCTGATCATCGGTGTTATCATCCTGAGCATCCTTCTCTCTCTTCTCGGAATTGCATAAGCCTTAAGGATAAGGAATAAAGATCAGAATTATGAAAAGGCGGGCCGTATAGGGTCCGCCTATAAAAAAGCCTAAAAAAAGTTATATCGAAATAACTGACCGCAAAAAGGGCAGTTGAAGAACACCTGACCGGATATAAATAAGCAGCAAATACGGATTATAAATATCTGCTCAATGCAAAATAAAGGAGACATAAGAAATGAAAGATTGGTGGAAGAATTCCGTTGTATATCAGATTTATCCAAGAAGCTTTAAGGACTCCAACGGAGACGGCTTCGGCGATCTCCAGGGCATTATTGAAAAACTCCCCTACCTTCAGAACCTTGGGATCGATGTGATCTGGCTCAGCCCTGTTTTTGATTCCCCACAGGACGACAACGGTTACGATATCAGTGATTACCGAAAGATCTATGCAGGTTTCGGAAGTAACGAGGACATGGATGAGCTGATCCAAAAAGCTCATGAGCATGGTATCAAGATCGTTCTGGATCTTGTTGTCAACCATACTTCCGATGAGCATGCATGGTTTGTGGAAAGCCGGAAGTCAAAAGACAGCAAATACAGTGATTATTATATCTGGAAGGATCCGAAAGCAGACGGCAGTGAGCCAAACAACTGGGGTTCCAGCTTCTGCGGAAGTGCCTGGGAATATGACGAAGAGCGTGGCCAGTATTACCTTCATTTCTACAGCAGAAAGCAGCCGGATCTCAACTGGGAAAATGAAACTGTCCGTAAGGAAATCTATGATCTGATGAAGTTCTGGATGGATAAAGGTGCTGATGGATGGCGCATGGATGTGATCGCGTCTATCTCCAAGGATCAGTCCTTCCCGGATTACCCGAAGACTGATGACCGTAAGTATTACACAGGAAAATATCACAGCAACGGACCGAGACTTCACGAGTTTATCCATGAGATGAACCGGGAGGTGCTTTCAAAATATGACTGTATGACGGTAGGTGAGGCGCCGGGCTCCACACCGGAGGTTGCAAGACTGTTTACAGATCCGGAGCGTGAGGAGCTGAATATGATCTTCACATTTGAGCATATGAACATCGACCGTATTCCAGGCTCTGTAAATCGCAAGTGGGCACTGAAGCCTTTTGATCTCCGTAATCTGAAACGTGTTATGTCTGAGTGGCAGAACAAGCTTTACAATAAAGGCTGGAATGCTCTGTACTTCGAAAATCATGACCAGCCACGTGTGATCTCCAGATGGGGAAATGATACCACTTACCGTGAGGAATGTGCAAAAGCTTACGCTACTGTTCTCCACGGCATGCAGGGAACTCCTTATGTATATCAGGGTGAGGAGATCGGTATGACAAATGTACAGTTCCCGCTGGATGAATACGAGGATATCGAGGTGCGTAACGCATACCAGGATCTTGTTATTAAGAACAAAACCATCTCTGAAGATGATTTCCGCAAGGCTGTATGGAACAAGAGCCGTGACAATGCCAGAGTTCCGATGCAGTGGGATGACAGCGAAAATGCAGGATTTACAACCGGCAAGCCATGGTTCCGCCTTTCTGACCGTTACCAGGAGATCAATGTAAAAAAAGCTCTGGAAAAAAATGATTCTGTGTTTTATTATTATAAAGATCTGATCCGCCTGCGTCATGGGGAAGAACTTCTTACAGAAGGTGACTATCAGCTTCTTCTTCCGGAAGATGAGAAGATTTTTGCATATTTAAGAACTTCTGACAAAGAGCAGTGGATCGTGGTGGCAAACCTTTCTGAGGATACGGTAAGTACAGAAGGTCTTGTGAAATATGTGTCCGATAAAGAGGACATTAAGATCACAAACTATAAGGACAGAACAGGGATCAAAGCGGATTTAAGGCCATATGAGGCGTTTATGATGAGGATCCGGTAATTCCTGAGCTGTTGTATATGTAGTAAAGCGGAAGAAAAGTGTCTGCTTTACAGACAGCAGGTATGAGTATTTGTGCGTATCTGTACTGCCAAAGGATATCCGGGTGCAGTGCAGATGCGCTTTTTGCCTGTGAGGAAAAGACAAACAGGAGGAAATTATGGAAAAATATATCATTGCAGTGGATATGGACGGAACTCTTCTGAACAGTGAGAATAAGATTTCCGAGAGGAACAGAAATGTTCTGCAGCGGCTGATCGATGACGGACATTATGTGGTACCGGCAACCGGAAGGACCAGAGAGCTGATCCCCCAGGAGTTTTCTGTGCTCCGGGGTGTGAAATGGGGAATCGTGGAAAACGGCTGTGTTGTCTGGGACTACGATAAAAATGAGATGATCTGGCGAAAAACCATGCCAAAAGGAATGGTAAGTAAGATCCTGAAGGATGTGGAAGACAGCGGTGCAAAAGGCTGGATCGCAGAGGCTTATGCAAATGGGATCGCCTATTCCGATGCGGATGTCAGAGATTATGTGGCATCTGTAGCGGACAAAGATCTGCTGGAGAAAACCTTTGTGGATTATTTTCTCAGCAGACATAAATATGTTAAGGATTTTTATCATCAGGAAGATATTCTGGATCAGGCAGAGAAGATCAATATTTATTTTGATGATATGGAGAACAGCAGGGAACTTCGCGAGAAATGGAAGGATCTGGATGATGTGGCAGTGACCACTTCCATCAGCGGCAATGCGGAGTTTAATGCTGCAGGTGTGGACAAGGGTGTGGGTCTTGCCATGCTCCGCACAAAGCTTGGTATTGACCGGATGCATGTGATCGCTTTCGGAGATAATGAGAATGATCTGGAAATGCTGGAGGGTGCGGGCATTGGTGTTGCCATGGGCAACTCCAAACAGTATGTAAAGGATGCCGCCAATGAGGTGACCGGAGATAATGATCATGATGGTGTGGCGGAATTTCTGGAGAGGTTTTTCGGGCTGTAAGCTGTGGGCGATCGTGATCGCTGACATAAGAGACAGGGAAATGTATTTTTCTCTGTCTTTTTTTATTTTCATTTTCTGTGATATAAGGTATGATAAACGAAGAGGATGAGGGGATTGCCGGCTTTGACCGGTAGTTCCCAGTGAAAATTTTTTGAGGAGATCAGGAGGATATTTTTTAATGAAAAATCTGATACCGAAGCGTGTGATGGAGTATATCATTATCACATTTGCTGTTGTTCTGATGGATGTGGGGATTTATGTGTTTAAGTTTCCGAATAATTTTTCCTTTGGTGGTGTTTCGGGTATGGCGGTTGTGTTTTCGCATTTTATTCCGATGACGTCTGCGCAGATCAACCTGGTGATCAATCTTATTTTGCTGGTGATCGGGTTTGTTATTCTTGGCAGAGATTTTGGAGTGAAGACGGCTTATGTTACGGTTGTTTCTTCTTTGCTTCTGAATGTGTTTGAGAAGGCTTTTCCTATGGACAGGGCGCTGACGGGGAATATTATGCTGGAGCTTTGTTTTGCGATCATTTTGCCGGCGTTGGCTGCGGCGCTGCTGTTTTTTGAGAATGCTTCGGGTGGTGGCACGGATATTGTGGCGATGATCATTAAGAAGTATTCTACGATGAATATTTCGGGTGCGTTGTTTGTGGTGGATTGTGTGATCGTTGTTGTTTCGTTTATGGTGTTTGATCTTACTACGGGGCTTTGTTCTGTGCTGGGGCTTATGGCTAAGACGTTGATGATCGATAAGTCTATTGAGAGGATGAAGCTGAATAAGTATTTTACGATCATTTCCAGTAAGCCGGATGAGATCTGTGAGTTTATTATGAATGGGTTGGAGCGGAGTGCTACGGTTTATCATGGGGAGGGGGTTTATTCGCATAAGGATAAGAAGATTATTTTGACGGTTGTTGATGTTAGGCAGGCGGTGTTGCTGCAGAGGTTTATTGATGAGGTGGATCCGCAGGCGTTTTTGATGGTTACTAAGAGTAGTGAGGTTGTTGGGAAGGGGTTTATGAGTTATATTTGATGCGATCGTATGGGATTATTGTATGCTGATCGTAGGTGATAGTGTATGATTGTAAGCTGATGGAATTAGGAGAGCGTTCTTTGTGGTCTGGATGGGCTGCGGGGCGCTCTTTTTTTGTGGTGGAGGGTGGAGGGCGGATGGCGGATGACGGACGCCGTGGAGACGGGTGCCGGTTTGCTCCGGGCTTCGTCGGGGGCTGGCTTCTAGGCTGCCGGAATTCTGCTAAAACCGTTTTTAAAAAGTCCGAACTCGCGGCTTGCTGCCGCTCAGACAGCGGACTTTTTAAAAACAACGCAGATTTCCGCCAGCCAAGAATCAGCTCCCCTCCTGCAGAGTCGTAGCCAACCGGCACCCGTCTCCCCGGCTGTTCGATTCCGGGCGGGAGGTAGTGGTGGCTGTGTGGGGCTTCTGGCGGAAGTGTGGGATTGATGAGGGCTGGAGGATTGAGTGGATTCCCGGGAGTTGGATGAGCCATCAGCGCTGCGCTGGATGGCTGGGAGGAAAGGCTGAGTTTCCTGTGGTCTGAAGGTGAGGGATGTGCCATCGTCGCTGCGCTGGATGGTTGGGAGGAAAGGCTGAGTTTCCTGTGGCCTGAAGGTGAGGGATGTGCCATCGTCGCTGCGCTGGATGGCTGGGAGGAAAGGCTGAGTTTCCTGTGGCCTGAAGGTGAGGGATGTGCCATCGTCGCTGCGCTGGATGGCTGGGAGGAAAGGCTGAGTTTCCTGTGGTCTGAAGGTGAGGGATGTGCCATCGTCGCTGTGCTGGATGGCTGATTGGTGTGTGAAGGTTTTGTGAAAGGGTTTGACAGGTGGGGATTTTTATGGTAGGATACACACTTGCGTAACAAAATTAATAAAATTGTAACAAATTAGTGAGCGAGGAGCGTGGCGAAGTGGATTGTGAATCTCTGTCTGAATGGATGTATTGTGTTGCTGCGTGGTTTTCTGAGAGGAGTTTTATTGTTTATGTTTTATAAGAAATTTGCTGCTGTTGTTCTGAGTGCTGTTCTTGTGGGTGTGGTTCCTTCTGTTGTTTTTGCGGATGTGGATGGTGTCAGTGCTGTGTCTGATGGGGATGTGGAGGTGCTTTCCATTGAGGATGGTTTTTCGGATGGAGCGGATTCTATTTCTGCTTTTGCCAGTGCTCTGGCGGATAAGACGGTTTCTGAGGTTCAGGGGTATCAGGAGGCGAAGGCTGAGGCTGAGGTGATCGCACAGGAGAGGCTTGAGGCTGAAGCGGCTGCTGAGGCTGCGCGTAAGGCGGAAGAGGAGCGGAAGGCTGCTGAGGAGGTGCGTCTGGAGATGCGGCAGGGGATTGTGGATTTTGCGCTGCAGTTTGTGGGGAATCCTTATGTTTATGGTGGTACGAGTCTGACTAACGGGGCGGATTGTTCGGGGTTTGTGATGTCAGTGTTTGCGGAGTTTGGGTATGAGCTTCCTCGTGTTGCTGCGGCTCAGTGTGCGGCTTCCGAGAAGAAGGATGTTTCGGATATTGAGGCTGGTGATCTGGTTTTTTATGGTGATGGTGGTATTGATCATGTGGCTCTTTATATTGGTGATGGCAAGATCGTTCACGCCAGTACAGCAGCTACAGGGATTAAGGTTTCCGACTATGATTACCGGGCTCCGGCTGCGGTTGGTTCGTTTGTGGCTTAGGATATAGATATAAATGATTTACTGATATGAAATATAAACTGTCTGCGGAGATTTTTTGGTTGGGTTGGCTGAAAAATAGCTGCGGGCAGTTTTTTTGAAGAAAAATAGTGTATAATTTAACCGAATCAAGTAAGTCTCCTGCGGGGTTGCGAAAAGCAATAAGCAGTGGGTGGGGACTTAGATAAAATTCAGAAAGGTTGTGGGGTTATGAATACGAAGGAAATCAGTGGTAAGCGGCAGATGGAGTTTCTGGCCGGGTTTGATTTTGTCAGAGAAGCGGGTACTGCTGGGGAAGTGAAGGCGGCGAAGATGATCAGGGATACTTTGGACAGCTTCGGAGTGAAGAATTGGATGGAGGAGTTTTCTTTTTGGGGTTTTCGGATCAACAGGGCGGTGCTTAAGGTTGTGGAGCCTTATCAGAAGGAGTATGTGGTGACCGGGTATGGAAGATGTGGAAATACTGGGGCAGAAGGTCTGAAAGCGGATTTTTTGTATGTGGAGAATGGAGATGCTGTCAGTCTTTCCCGGGCGAAGGGTAAGATCGTTATGGTGAATGGCCGGGTGAGTGGTGATGTGTATCAGAGACTGGTGAGCGCCGGGGCTGTTGGTTTTGTCAGTGTGGAGGGTTCTCCGCTGGATGAAGGAGTGGACAGGGTTCCCTGTCAGCGTAGCCTGCCGATGATCCTTCCGGGAAATGCAGAAGGAGAGATAGAAGGATTGTCGGAGTCTTCAGAGGATATTCACGAGATGCAGGAAAAATATAGTGGTAGGATCCCGGGTGCGAATCTTCATTATAAAGATGCGGTGGAGCTGGTGACGGAGGGTGCAGCTGTGGTTTGTCTGGCTGTAGAACAGGAAGTGACGGCCTGTACATCCCGAAATGTAGTGGCGAGGATTGAAGGTACGGATAAGAAAGATGAGATTTTAACGCTTACGGCGCATTATGATTCGGTACCGGAGGGACCGGGGGCCTATGATAATATGGCCGGAGCGGCGATCATCATGGAGCTTTGCAGATATTTTCAGCAGTACAGACCGCGCAGGACTATGGAGTTTGTGTGGTTTGGTGCTGAGGAGAAGGGCTTGCTGGGCAGCCGGGATTATATCAGAGTTCATGAGAGTGAGCTTGGAGCGCATCGTTTTAATATGAATGTAGATCTGGCCGGGCAGCTGATCGGAGGAAATGTTCTGGGAGTGACGGGAGAGGCTTCTGTTTGTGATAAGCTTCTTGAGATCGCTGACGGAGCAGGGATCGGAGCGTCTGTGAAGAATCAGATCTGGGGAAGTGATTCCAATTCTTTTGCATGGAAGGGAATTCCGGCCATGACTCTGAACCGGGATGGTTTTGGCATGCATACCCGTTACGATACCATTGATCTGCTGTCTGCCTGGTCGCTGGAGAGAAGTGCGATCCTTCTGGGATGTATTGCAGATGAACTGGGGAATGCGGAGGTTTTCCCATTTGAGAGAAAGATGCCGGGGAAATTTATCAGAGAGCTGGATGAATATATGTGCAGATAGTAAAAATCTGATTTTATCTGCTCATAACTGGATATTTGTTATGGAACTGTGGGGACTTGTCTGTTTCGGAAGAGTACAGGCAAGTCCCCATAAGTTATTCAATATTTTCAATGTTTATTGACCTTTATAATTTCGCAAGAGAACATGTGGCTTTGAGTCAGGGGGATATTTGCAGCTTTGTAAGGGATTTCCGGAACAGGGGCAAGTGGATGTTCGCAATTGAATCATGGAACTTACTTGATTTGGTCAAAATACGATAAAACAATAAAAAATAATACTAAATAATTGACAGTAAGATACCGAACTGTTATACTGAAATTACAGACTTTCCAGAGATCAATGCGCCGGATATTGTTTTGCGGAGCATTGATTTCTGGAACTTTTATAGATGATTATTTATAGAAAAATCAGGGAAGAGGAGATAGGAACATGTTTACAGAAGAACGACAGAATGCAATAGAGAAATGTCTCCGCGAAAAAGGAAAAGTCAGGGTCAAAGAATTAAGCGAGATGTTTCAGGTTACGGAGGACTGTATCCGCAAGGATCTCAAGATCCTTGAAAATGCAGGCAGATTAAAGAGGACTTACGGCGGAGCGATCCTGTCACAGGAGTATCCTCTGGAGAGAAACGTAGTAGACAGGCGTATGTACAATCTTGATAAGAAGAAAGTGATCGCTGCGAAAGCCTTTAAGCTGATCAAAAATAACGAAACGATCTTTCTGGATGTTTCCACTACAAATATAGAGCTGGCAAGGCTTATCGCTTCGTCGGGCATGCATGTTGTGGTTGTCAGCAATATGATCGATATCCTGCAGATCCTTGCTGCGAATCCGTCTATCACGGCCATAGGTACAGGGGGAACTATGTACCGTTCGGTGAATGGATTTATGGGAGCTGCGGCCATTGAGGTGATCAAGCAGTACAGCTTTGACCGGGCATTTTTGGGAAGCTGTGGCGTGGATATGACAGATTTTGCAGTTACTACATCCGGAGTGGAGGATGGATTGACCAAGAAGGCGGCAGTGCAGAGCAGCAGACATAAATATGTGGTTATGGAGAGAGAGAAGTTTTATTTTAACGAATCTTATAAATATACACATTTTGATGATATCAGTGGGATCATTACCGATGAATTTCCGGATGATACCATTGTGAACATACTGAGGAATGCCGGAGTGAAATTACTCTGAGCAGACGGTAACAAAGGGGGATTTTTACATGAAAGACTATATTCTGGAAACCTGCGTGGATTCTGTGGAATCTGCCATGGCAGCATCCGAGGGTGGCGCGGACAGACTGGAGCTTTGCAGCAATCTGATCATCGGGGGAACAACTCCCAGCCCGTGGCTTTTTGAGGAAATAAGGAAGCGTTCGGATATCCGGATCCATGCGCTGATCCGTCCGCGTTTTGGAGATTTCTGTTATACAGAGGCAGAATTTTCCATGATAAGGAATGCAGTAAAGGATTTCCGCAAAATGGGAGCGGAGGGTGTCGTAATAGGTATCCTGAAACCGGATGGTACCTTGAATATGGAACAGATGAAAGAGCTGATGGATGCGGCGGGAGATATGTCTGTTACGCTGCACAGGGCCTTTGATGTATGCGCAGATCCGATCGAGGCTATGGAACAGGCAATCTCGCTGGGAATCGATACGATCCTTACTTCCGGACAGAAGAATACCTGCCTCCAGGGTGCGGAGCTTCTGAAGGAGCTGGAAACCAGGAGTCAGGGACGTATCACCATCCAGGCGGGGAGTGGTGTCGGTGCGGAAGTGATCCGCCAGCTTTATCCCCTTACCGGGATCAAGGCTTATCATATGAGCGGCAAGGTTGTAACGGACAGTGCGATGCAGTTTCGCAAGGAAGGTGTCAATATGGGACTTCCGACATTCAGTGAATATGAGATATGGCGTACAGATATTGAAAATGTTCGTGCTGCAAAGAAAGTTCTGGAGGAATTATAATGGCTGAGGGGAAGATTTTTCTGAAAGAAAACCGTGATCGGATTGAAAAAAAATATCGGGAGCAGGTGATGGGGTTACCGCAGATTTTTGCGGAGATTGATAAAAAGCTTGCGGAATGCACAGACGAAGTGGCTTTGGCGTGCAAATATTTATATGCGTTCATGCCATATAGTGATATCGGAAATTACGCGTTTGAAGTATTTCTGGATTATGCGGAGAATGGCGTATATTTATGGAAGGGAAACTCCGGGGTGGCAGAGCTGCCGGAAGAGATCTTTTTGAATTATGTGCTGTTTCACAGAGTAAATGAGGAGGAGATCGCACCCTGCCGTACATTTTTCCGCAGGGAGATCGGAGAGAGAACTGAAGGAATGAGCTTCAGAGAAGTTGCCCTGGAGGTGAACTACTGGTGTGCACAGGAGGCTACCTATCATTGTACAGATGATCGTACCCTGTCTGCACTTGCCGTATACCGCAGAGGAAACGGAAGATGCGGAGAGGAATCTGTATTTACCGTTAATGCACTGAGAAGTGTTGGTGTACCTGCCCGTCAGGTATATGCACCAAAGTGGTCTCATTGTGATGACAATCATGCCTGGGTGGAAATTTGGTGTGATGGAAGCTGGTATTTTCTGGGAGCCTGTGAGCCGGAGGAGATCCTGAATAAGGGATGGTTTACCAACGCTTCCTCAAGGGCCATGATGGTCCATTCAAGAGTTTTTGATACCATGATCCCGGAGGGAGAAGTGATCGGCAAAGATGGTATGGTGACTATGCTCAACGAGCTGAAACGATATGCACTGACAAAAGAGATCACTGTGTCCGTAAAGGATTCACATGGAAAACCGGCAGAAGGTGCAGAAGTTTCTTTTGAGGTGCTGAATTATTCAGAATATGCCCCGATCGCAGAACTGAAAACCGACAGTCTGGGAAAAGTCAGCCTGACAACAGGGCTTGGAAGTATCCATATTTCTGCAAGGATGTATGCAGATGGAGAATGGCTGCATGCAGAAAACAGCATGGATACAAAAACAGAGGATTGTTGTGAGATCTGTCTGATGCCCGTAGGAAAGGAAAAGGGTATTTTTTATGAGGAGTGGACGGAGATCGATATGATCGCACCTCATGATGCGCCTGTAAATAAAGATATGCCAACACCGGAGCAGAAAGAAAGAGGCAGCAGACGTCTGGCAGAGGCAAACGCTTACAGGGAACAGAAGGTAAGAAACCTGAGCAATCCGGAGTGCCGGAAATTCCTGGAAAAAGAAACCGGAGATTCTTCAATGAGAAAAAAACTCCTTGAAGTCCTCACAGAGAAAGACAGAACAGACTGCATCAGCCAGGTTCTGGAGGAGCATCTGAAATTTGCATTACCGTATGAAAAAAGCATGGATGCAGATATTTTTGTACCATATGTACTGAACCCGAGAGTTGACGATGAAGTTTTGCAGAAATACAGAAAAGCGATCCTTGAGCGGCTGTCGGAAGAAGAGAAAAATATGCTGCAAAAGGAGCCGGCAAAGATCTGGAAATGGATTGAGGATAAGATCATTTCCATCCCGGAGAAAGAACGCAGCAGTGTGATCACCACGCCGTCCGGATGTCTGAAAACGGGAACAGGAAGCCTTCTGTCAAAAAAGATCCTTTTTGTGGCAATGGCGAGAACACTGGGAATTCCAGCACGCCTGAACCCTCATGACCGTTCCATGGAGTATATGAAAAACGGAAAATTCATCCCGGTATCTGCGGAAACAGAGAAAAACGCATCGATCTTTCTGAAGGCAAGTGAGGATACACAGTGGAAATATTTCCAGAACTGGAGCATCGCAAAACTGGAAGCCGGAAAATACAGCACACTGAAGCTGGAAACCGAAAATTTCAGAGATCAGATGATGAAGCTGCCACTGGAAGCGGGAAATTACAGGATCCTTACCTCAAACAGACTGCCAAATGGAAATATATTTGCCGCGGAGTATTATTTTGAGGTTCAGATCGGAGAAATGAAGAGGGTGGAGCTGGCATTTCGGAATGCAAACCTGGAAGACATGCTGGAGAATATTTCCATACCGGAATTTACTCTCAGAAAAGAGGATGGGAGCACCGTGAAGGCGTCAGAACTGACGGCAGATGGGAAGCATATCCTGGCGTTTCTGGAAGAGGAGAAAGAACCGACGGAGCATATCTTAAATGAGATGATGGAGCAGGAAGAAGCTTTTTCCCGATATGCGAAGAGGATCATTTTTGTAGTAAAAAGCAAAAAAGCGCTGGAGACCCCTACCCTTTCAAGAGCACTGGGCAAGCTTGGAAATGTTCAGATCTTATATGATGATTTTTCAGAGATCATCAATACACTGGGAAGAAGAATGTACGTAGATCCGGATAAGCTTCCGCTGATCATTGTGACAAACGGAAGTCTGAATGGGATCTATGCAACCAGCGGATACAATGTGGGAACCGGAGATATGCTGCTGAGACTGCTGTGACAGATATAACGGATATATACAGAAGGAACACAGGCCGTATCATCGACTGTGTCGGTAACGGTCTGTGCCCTTTGTAAAAGCTGTGAAATTATTGCGGTGGTTCAGATGCTCAGAATATGCGGGCAGATCGGAATGAAAATGCCTGTTGTGCTTCCCGAAATTGCCGTAATAAAAGTTGCTTTGCATTACTTACCATCAGAAAAGAGGTTACGCACGGAATCCCGGTAGATACATTCTGGCTTCAGGCGTATCGTCCTTGGAAAATCACTGTAGTCTCCGTTCATTCTGCGAAGCAGCAGATCACAGGCCTGCTCTGCCAGACCGGTCAGCGGCTGACGGACAGCGGTCAGCTGAGGAGAAAGCAGCATGGACAGTTCAAAATCATCAAAGGAGACAACAGACAGGTCTTCCGGGATCCGGATGCCAAGGCTGTAGATCGCTTCATAAATACCGAGGCATAGTGTATAGTTCGCAGAAAATACGGCAGTCGGACGTTCCGGAAGATTCCATAATTTCTGCATTGCCTGATATCCAAAGTCGTTTGCGTAATTTTCAGCGATGATATAATCGGGATTAACAGGAATATCGTAGTCTTCCAGTGCCCGGAGATAGCCTTTTTTTCGTTCGCATGCGGTATAGGATGCAGGAGAACCGGTGACAAGGGCGATCTTCTGATGCCCCATTTTTATCAGATGCTCCACGATCTCGTAGGCTCCGGAGGTACAGCTGGTCTGTACACAGTCTGTACGGTGGAAATGGCTGTGTTCTTCCAGCTCCACAACAGGGATTTTGGCGTGTTCCACAGCAGAACAGATGTCCTGATTCAGACTGAAAGAGGTAATGATAAGGCCGTCGATCCCAGAGCGGAGCATGTGAGGGACGAATTTATTGACATGATCCTTATATTTGTCGCCGCTCATAAATGTGAGAGAATAACCGTGAGCGCGCATGGTGTTTTCTATTTTGCTCAGAAGAAAAGCATTATGCGGAGTATTGGGAGGACCGGATACCAGACCGATACGGTAAGTCTTGGAGGAACGAAGTCCCCGGGCCGTATTTCGTGGAACGTAATTTAGTTTCCGGATCGCTTCGTCGATCTGCTTTTTGTTTTGCGGCCGTACAGTTCCGCCGTTGATATATTTTGAAATGGTGGCCAGTGCCAGACCGGTTTCTCTGGCAATGTCCTTGATGGTTGCACTCATAAATCAATCCTTTCCGGATGCTGTACTGTTGTGTTCGGACAGGTCTTTTACGGAGCGCCGCGGGTGGAATACAACATCCAGCATGTCTATTTTTGGAAAATCTGTATAGTCTCCATGGATCCTTTTTAAAAGTAATTCCACAGCATGTTTCCCCATGCTTGTTAGATCCTGTGAGACGCAGGTCATAGCCGCGCTCATGGTCTTGAAAAGCGGATCATCATCAAAGCACACAAAGGAAATATCCTGAGGAACGGAAATCCGTGCCTGGCTGGCAGCGCTTAAACCACCCATTGCGGAGAGATAGCAGTCAAAAAAAACAGCAGTAGGGGGATCGGAAGAATCAATAAGCTTCTGGAAATGCAGGTTGCTCTGGATGATCGTTTCTGCAGTGGAACCAAAAGAAACAGGGGGAAAAGAATCCTGCTGTTTCAGAAGGTCAATGCCATTTTTCTGATATACATCCACAAAGCCCTGGATCCGCTGCTCGATGGTGTAGGAGTCCAGATACTGTTCCATGATCCAGACCTTTGTGTGGTCTTTTTCCAAAAGGTGCTCTGCCAGCAGTGCACCGCCTCTGTAATTATCAGAAATAACACAGTCTACAGGAAAATGTCTCATGGAAGCAGGAATCTGATCGAGCATTACAACCGGTATGCCGGCATTCTGTAAAAGCTGGTACAGGTCATCATGCCAGCAGGATGGGAGCATGATAACTCCGTCAAAGTGCTGGGAGATAATATCCTGTATCGTATCGATCTCCTTCTGATGTTCAAAAAAGAAAGAACAGACAATAACTGTATAGCCATGATCCGTGAAATGCTTGATAATGGAGTTGACAAGCTCGCCCCAGAAATAATTACCAAGATCTGAGATCAGGATACCGATGGTATGTGTGTTTTTGGCACGGAGAAGCTGGGCATTTCGGTTTGGGGTATATCCAAGCTCTTGAATTGCCTTTTCTATAAGGATACGATTTTCTTCCCGTATTTTTTTGTGGTTTATATATTTGGAGATCGTTGCGGTGGACAGGCCTGTCGCACGGGCGATATCATTGATCGTAACGTTCATGTAAAACCTCCGGTTCTGATGCATTTACAGATAATAGAGTATTTTCATATTATATCATGAAAAAGAAAACGCCTCAATACACATGACATTTTTTACACATAAAGTATCAGAAAAAACGAGCGTATTGTACAGAAAATTGATAAAAATGAAACGTTTAACAAAACCTGATACGAAAAAGTACACAAAAACAAGACAGAATAATTGTAAAAAATAGGAAAAATGATTTTTACCCTATGATTTTACTTGAAAAGCTGCTTCGGATGCGGTAAGATAGTCTTAACAAAAAACGAAACGTTTTACGTAACAAGAAAATCAGCTATACGAAACAAGGAGAAGGTTATGGCAGACACAAAGCAGCAGTGGTATAAAGATGCCAAATACGGATTATTCATCCATTGGGGACTTTATTCCATCCTTGCAGGAGAGTGGAAAGATCCGAAGACCGGCGAGGTCACCAAGACAGACCGTATCGCAGAGTGGATCGAGAACAATCTCAACATTGACAAGGAAGATTACAGAAAGCTGAAAGATGAGTTCCATCCGGACAAATTTGACGCGGACATGTTTGTGAAAAGAGCGAAAGAACAGTGGGGTGTTAAATATATCGTTCTTACTTCCAAGCATCACGAGGGATTCGCAATGTACGATTCCAAAGTCAGTGATTTTAATGTAGTGAAGGCTGCAGGAAGAGATATCTTAAGAGAGCTTTCTGATGCTTGTAAGAAATATGACATGACAATGGGTATCTATTATTCACAGGCTCAGGACTGGGATGATGACAATGCCTATAAGAAGGATTACGAAGACAAGAACGAATGGAAGCCGGAATTCCGTACATACTTCGATGAGAAATGCAAGCCGCAGTTAAAAGAGCTTCTTGAGAATTACGATAACATTTCCCTGATCTGGTTTGATACTCCGATGGGAATGACCGCAGACGAAGCTCAGGAATTAAGAGACTGGGTTAAGGGTATTAAGCCTGACTGCATCATCAGCGGACGTATCGGACACCAGAAGGGCGATTACATGACCACCGGTGATAACTTTATCCCACGTCTTCCATACGACGGTGACTGGGAAGTACCGGCAACTGTAAATGATACATGGGGTTATAATAAATACGATACAAACTGGAAGAATCCGGATGATATCCTGAACCTTCTTCTCAAGATCGTCGGCAGAGGCGGAAATTACCTGCTGAACGTAGGACCAATGGCAGACGGAACTGTTCCGGAAGCTTGTGTCGAGGTTATGAATGAGGTTGGTAAATACGTGACTGAGAATGCGGAAGCAATTTACGGAACCAAGAATGTTGGTATCTATCCGTATGAGATCCCGAGCATTGAATTTACAAAGAGACCACATAAGCTTTACGTACACGTCCTTGCACCGAGATATCGAGTTGAACTGCTGAACATCGGTAATCAGTTAAGGGGTGCATATGTGGTAAGCACAGGAGAAAAGCTTCCGTGCCGCGCATTAAAGTGCTGCGAAGGAAACTCGATGATAGAGGTAGAGCTTCCGGAGAAGCTTCAGGGGGCAAAGAACTACTGTGTATGCCTGGAGCTTGAGGAAGAAGAGCCGACCTTTGAGGCGATCATCGATTGATCAATTTATGAACATCAATGGGAAAACTATATAATAAAAAATCATATTAAGGGAGGATTTATTCATGAAGAAACGAATGAAAAAAGTTGCAACACTGTGTCTCGCCGGTGTAACAGCAATGTCAACAGTAGGCGTAACAGGAAGCGCCGTATTTGCAAAGGGTGACACGAACTACGATGTAGACAATATGGATTTTGAAAACGTTGAGCTTCGTGTAGCATTCAGATTTAACAACGGATCTGATACAGACGGACAGGCTAAATGGTATTACAAAGCACTTGATGAGTTCAACAAAGAGAACGAAGGAAAGATCCATGTAACAGATGAGAGTATTTCTACAGAGTCTGATTACGAAGAGAAGCTTACAACAGATTTCGCTTCCGGTAATGTACCGAACGCATTCCTTCAGTATGGCGGAAGCCGTACAAGAGAGTATGTAGATGCAGGATATATACTGGATCTGACACCATACTTTGAACAGTATCCGGAATGGAAAGAGGGAGTTCAGGATTTTGCATGGGAGACAACACAGTTTGACGGCATTGAAGGAACCTATGGTATTCCGTGGTCCGCTTATCAGCTCTGCCTCTACTACAACAAAGATTACCTTGATCAGGTTGGCGTAGATGTTCCGGAGTCCTGGGATGATCTTGTTGATGCCTGCGCAAAATTAAAAGATGCAGGAATCCAGCCATTCAACTACTCTGACAAAGATAACTATCACTTCGAGCATCTGATGAGTGCTCTTGCTCTGAAAGCTTACGGAACAAGCATCGCAGATGATCTTGCAAGCGACAAAGAAGCTTACAATGGTGAGAAGATGGTAGCGATCTATCAGAAGATGAAAGATATGATCGATGCAGGATACTGGGGAGACGGAATCCTCAGCACAGACTTCAATACAGAGAGAAATATGTTCGAGGCAGGAAAAGCTGCATTTACAGTTGACGGAACATGGAACTGCGGTAACTTCCAGAATGACTCCGATACAACTCTCTTCGATGCTCAGAAGATCGGTGTTACAAGAATTCCTTATATCGACGAAGCAAACAAGACTGTAGAGATGGGTGGCGGTTCTGATACATACTACATCACTACATTAAACAAGAGCGATGAGGAAATCGCAGCAACTGTTAAATTCATCAAATACCTTACAAGTGTAGATTCCATCAACGAAATGTGCAAATCCAGCCCGACAACATATGCTGAGAAGGTTACGATCGATACAGGTAACTATCTGCTTGACGATGTAAATGCGATCATGGCTGAGAATACAGAGTCTAAACTTGAGATTCCGACATATGACAGCAACACAGCAGCTATGGATACAATCCGTAATTCTCTTCAGGCATTAGCAACAGGTGCAAGTGCACAGGAAGTTGGAGACGATATCGTTGACAAAATGTCTGCTTACGAATAAAGAGAATTTTGACTGAACGCATGATGTGTGGATAAGAGAAACAGGGGGAAGCATCATCTGCTTCCCCTTGTTCATTACGGAGGTATACATATGGCAGGTAAATCTGTACCAAAGGTAAAACAGAAGCTGGACAAAAAAGATCTTGCGCTTTCTTTAGCGTTCCTTCTTCCGGCAATTTTAATAACTGTTATTTTTGTCATCTACCCTGTTTTTGATACCGTAGGCTTATCATTCCGTAAATGGAACGGTATGTTTGGTGCGGCAAAGCAATGGGTAGGACTTGAGAACTATCAGAAGATTTTTTCAGATAATCTGTTCTGGAATGCAATGCTCAACAGTGTGTACTTTATGATCGGTGGTTTCGTTATCCTGATGCCGCTTTCATTTGGTCTCGCAATGCTGGTAACTACAAAGATCAAGGGAACCGGATTTTTCAGAACCTGCTACTTCCTTCCAAATATGTTAGGAACAACAGCAGTAGCCCTGATGTGGACATTTATGTTAAATCCGAACTTTGGTATCTTTAATACCATTGAAAATATTTTCGGCCTTCATGGTGCGATCCCTGATGTGCTGACGATAAAGACTGTAAACGTCTGGATCGTTATCCTGGTAAATGAGTGGATGTATGCCGGATATAACATGCTGATCTTTGCAGCTGGTCTGGTAGCAATCCCGGATGAGTTAAATGAGGCAGCAGCACTGGATGGAGCTACCGGATGGCAGAGAGTTCGTTACATTACCCTGCCTCTGATGAAAAACTCCTTCAAGGTATTCTCTATTTTGTGTATCACAGGATGTCTGAAAGTATTCGATATTATCTGGGCGATGACAAGAGGAGGCCCGAACGATATCAGCTCCACGCCTTCAATCATGCTTTATACACAGGGATTCTCCTATAAGCTGTTCGGACGAAGCAGTGCATACGGTGTTATTCTGTTAGTGCTGGGTGTTGCACTGAGTCTTATAACCAATCATTTGTTCCGTGAAGATAAAGATCTTGCAATGTAGGCGGAAGGAGAAGAGACGATATGGAAAAAACAGCTAATAAACAGAAAATGCATGGAGGAAAGATAGCGCTGTATGTTATCGCGATCCTGTGGACAGTTGTTACACTGTTTCCGGTAGTAGTGACCGTAATGGCTTCCTTCAAAACAAACTCAGAGATTTACCTGAACCTGTTAAGCTTCCCTAAGAAGATTATGTTCCAGAACTATATCAGCGCAAACAAAACAGCGGATGCATTGAATACCATCAAGAACTCCCTGGTTGTAGCAACTCTGACAACTGTATTTAATACTGTAGTCGGAATGATGGCAGCATACATCTTATCAAGAAAAGATTACAAATTCCTGAAATGGGTATATGTATTCTTCATGATTGGAGTAATGGTTCCGGTCCACTGTACACTGATCCCGATCAACAACATTGCAACAGTATTAAATGCAAAGAACAACCTGTTCTTCCTGATCCTGATCTATGTTGCGTTTGGTATGTCCCAGGCAATCTTCCTTTATACAGGATTCATGGATGGAATCTCCAGGAACCTGGATGAGGCGGCGATCATTGATGGATGTAACAACTGGCAGCTGCTGTGGAAGATCCTTTTCCCTGTCTGCAAGCCGATCATCGCAACAGAGGCGATCTTCGTATTCATCTATGGATACAGTGAACTTGTATTCTCCATGATCCTGATGACAGATACCAAATATTTCACAGTTTCACGTGCGATGCTGAACTTCTCTTCCGCGCATACACAGGAGATCGGAAGTCAGTTTGCATATGTAGTAATGTCCGTAATTCCGATGCTTATCATTTACATCGTGTTCCATAAACAGATTGAAAAAGGTATGCTTTCCGGAGCTATCAAAGGCTGATGCTTTTAATCTAAACAGGAGGAAAAAATCATGTATCAGTTTGACAGAAAAGAATATGAAAAACGTATGGAGTGGTACCAGGATGCCCGCTTTGGAATGTTTATCCACTGGGGATTATATTCTATCCCTGCAAGAGGCGAGTGGGTACGAAGCGTAGAGGAAATACCTGAGGAAGAATATCTTCCGTTTATGAAAGAGTTTGATGCAAGAGACTACAACCCGAAGCAGTGGGCAAAAGAGGCCAAGGCTGCAGGTATGAAATATGTAGTCCTGACAGCGAAGCATCACGACGGCTTCTGCTTATTTGACAGTAAATACACAGATTACAAGGTAACAAACACACCGGCAGGAAGAGACCTGATCAAGGAGTATGTAGAGGCACTTCGTGAGGAAGGCCTTAAGGTTGGAATCTATTTCACACTGCTTGACTGGCATCATCCGGATTATCCGCATTACGGAGACCGTATCCATCCGATGAGAAACCATAAAGAGTGCGGAAATGAGAACCGTGATTTCTCACGTTATACAGAATATCTGTATAATCAGGTAGAAGAGATCTGTACAAACTACGGACAGATCGATATCATCTGGTTTGATTTCTCCTACGACGATATGAGAGGGGAAAAATGGGGCGCAACCAAGCTGATCAACATGGTGCGCAGCTTACAGCCGCAGGTTATCATCGATAACCGTCTGGAAGCCAGCGGAGAGGGAAGAGGATCCCTGTATGAGTGTGATCCGACACCGTACCATGGCGATTTCGTAAGCCCTGAGCAGATCATCCCGCCGGAAGGAATCTGTGATAAAGAAGGCAAGCCAATGGTTTGGGAAGCATGCTTCACCATGAACAACAACTGGGGATACTGTGCAAACGACCATTATTATAAACCAGCTTCCATGCTGATCAAGAAACTGGTAGAATGTGTTTCCAAGGGTGGAAATATGATCCTGAACGTAGGACCGGATGCCAAGGGTAAATTCCCGAAAGAATCTTCTGCGATCCTGGCTGAGATCGGACGCTGGATGGACAAGAATCATGACAGTATCTACGGCTGTGTACCGGCTGAAAACATTCCGAAGCCGGATTACGGACGTATCACCAGAAACGGAAACAAATACTATGTGCATATTTATGAGAATACACTGGGACCACTTCCGCTTCTGGGATTTGATAAGGATAAGATCGTGAAGGTGCGTGCGCTGGATGACGGACATGAGGTGCCGATCTCCAACGCATGGATGCACAGCGATTACCCGGATATCGCATTCGTTGATCTGGGACCTGACCCGGTACTTCCGGACCCGGTAGACTATGTTCTCGAAGTAGAGATGGCTGAGTAAAAAACGAATCAACAATAAAAAAAGAACAACAGGAAAAGCAGGAGATATGCGAATCTCAGTTATCCGGTTGTTCTTTTTTACCATAAGGAGAAGGGGAAAGATTATGGTTATTTATACAGGAAAAGATTATTACGACGTAAGCAGAAAAGCAGCAAATATCATGTCTGCCCAGATCATCATGAAGCCAAGAGCGGTTCTTGGTCTGGCTACAGGTTCCACACCGGTTGGAATGTACAAACAGCTGATCGAGTGGTACAAAAAAGGAGATCTGGATTTTTCTCAGATCACATCCGTAAACCTTGATGAGTATAAAGGACTTTCCGGAGACAATGATCAGAGCTATCGCTATTTCATGAACACCAATCTGTTTGACCACGTAAACATCGATAAAACAAAAACCTACGTACCAAACGGCCTGGAAGAAGACAGTGAAAAAGCCTGCGCGGATTATAATGAAATCATCCGCAGCGTAGGCGGTATCGACATGCAGCTGCTGGGAATCGGCGGAAACGGGCATATCGGCTTCAATGAGCCGGGAGCGGCTTTTGAAAAGGAAACTCATTGTGTGGATCTTACAGAGAGCACCATCAAGGCAAACGCAAGATTTTTTGAAAGCATGGATGATGTGCCGAAGCAGGCGTATACCATGGGAATCAAGAACATCATGGCGGCTAAAAAAATCCTTCTGATCGCGACAGGAGAGGCCAAAGCAGATGCCCTTTACAAATCTCTCTACGGACCGATCACTCCAAATGTACCGGCATCCATCCTGCAACTTCATCCGGATGTGACGGTAGTGGCTGATGAGGATGCTTTAAAGCTGATCCGTGAGAAAGGCCTGCTGTAAAAAAAATGCCTGATCTGATCAGATAAAATGTTGTAAATAATTGTGAATAAAAGAAGCTTCGATCTAACTCTCGTTTGTGAGCGATATGCTCAGAGAGTGGATTGAAGCTTCTTTTGTGCTTTCCGGTCGTGCTTTTATGTTTTTACAAGTGACTGCAAACGGGCCAGCAGGCTGGATGTTTGCATTTGCAGTATCAGGCCTTTTTCAGCGTTTTGCGATAAATCATAACAGAAACGATAGCAGTAAACACCTCCGTGATCCAGAATGCGTTCCAGACGCCTTCAGGCCCCATAAAACGGGACAGAAGATAGGCGGTGGGCATGATAACGATCACATAGCGGAAAAGGGAAATTACAAGGGACTGCGTGCCTTTTCCGAGTCCTTCCATAGCTCCGGAAGTGGTGACGGATATTGCGGAGACCAGAAAACCGGCACTGATGATCTTAAGGGCTTTGGAACCGGCGGCAATGGTTTCCGGGATGGTGGTGAAAAGTCCCATAAGCTGTCCGGATGCCAGAAGGCAGATAACAGTACCAAGGAGCATGATCACACAGCTGGACTCCAGGGTAAGCCGGAAGATCTTTTTCACGCGCTTCATCTCACGGGCACCGAAGTTGTAGCCGATCAGCGGGCGCATGCCCTGGATGATGCCGTTAGCCGGCAGATACAGGAAAGTCTGCAGCTTGTAATAAATGCCAAGGATCACTACGTAGCTGTCTGAGTAGGCTGCCAGCACGGAGTTCAGAAAAGAGATCAGGAACGATGGCAGTGCCAGGTTCAGGATTGCGGGAACACCAATGGCATACAGGCTCAGATCCGTTTCTTTGCTTGCTCTCAGGGCTTTTGGTGTCACGCGTACCGGAATCGGTTTCAGGATATAAAAGGCCATATACACTACAATGGTGAGCGCCTGGCCGATACCGGTGGCCAGAGCCGCACCACGGATCCCCAGTTTCGGGAAAAAGCCGATTCCCCAGATCAGGAACGGGTCCAGGATAATGTTACTGATACATCCCACCAGCAGGGCGATCATAGACACTTTCATCCGTCCTACAGCCTGGAAAAGTTTTTCGAAGAACAGGCTGATGGCGATCACTGTGGAAAACAGAAAAACGATGGTGGAATACTCCAGGCCCATCCGGATCACGGTTTCATCCTGCGTGTACATTCGAAGGAATGCAGGCATAACAGCAATACTGATCACGGTCATCAGGATACCGTGGATCACAGACAGGAGAAAGCCGTGGGTTGCTGCGGTGTCTGCCATTTTCTTGTCGCCGGCGCCAAGATGATAGGAAACTCTGGCGTTGATACCGATTCCAAAACCGATGGCAACGGCATTGATCATGTTCTGAACCGGATAGACAAGAGAAAGAGCGGTCATGGCCTGTTCGCTGATCTGCGCTACAAAGAAACTGTCCACAATGTTGTACAGCGAGTTTACAAGCATGGAAAAGACCATAGGCAGTGCCATGGATGCCAGTAGCGGGCCTACAGGCTTTTCCTTCATAAAAGTATCATTCATGAATAATCCTCCTTTATATCAGAATCGTATGGATATCAGGTGTGGGAAACAGAGCGTGCTTTTTTTACACAATAAAAGCCACACAACCTGTCCCTTCTGAATGGGGCGGGTTGTGTGGCGAAAAAAGTCGGAACTGAAAAATCCACACGTTGTTTTAGTGCTTTCACCTTAACAAAAAATGGGCTGTATGTCAATAGGCATGGCTTAACCAAATCAAGTAAGTCCCCTGCTTCAATTGCGAAAAGCAATAAGCAGTGTGTGGGGACTTGCTTGTATCAGGAGGAGTGCAAGCTCCTCCTGATAAACTGCGGAGCAGTTATTTGGTGTAGAGCTACGTAGCGAAGCGGATTGCGAATATCCGCTTGACGAATATCTGCCTGACTGCGGGCAATTGCGGGCATAATGGGGTTGAAAAATACAATTCTGGCAAAGTGCACAAAACCTGTCGAATCATGGTGGATAAGTGAAAAACTTTCCAAAAAGTTTTCCACATGACAAAAATCCGCAAATCCGCTAATAATCAAGTTATACACAAAATTATCCACATTATCCACAAGGATAACAATGTGGATGACCTGATTTACATAAATAAAATGAAACGTATGTTTTGTGTAAAATGATAAATCTGTAAAAAACGTTAAAAATATTTTTAAAACTATTGACATTTTTAAATTCTAAATATCATAGAATGTTTTACAAAAAAGACATAATTTAAAAGGATAAAAATAAATAATCAGAAAATAACAGATAAATTCTCGCGAAACTAATCTATTTAAAGGAGGCACTATCAGATGTATGGAAATGAGGGTGAAATAAGAACAGTGCCCGGATAAAACGGGCACTGTAAGATGTTGAAAAGTCATTTTCAGGTGTGGATAAGTGTGGATAAATCTGCTTATCCTCCCTGTTTCATACGTTTGATCACCTTCAGACGGGTAAACTCTTCACGCTCTTTTTCTTCCAGGGCGTTGGTAATGTCCCTGGTGAGAGTTTCATATCTGGGGATGGTGATGTTTTTCAGGGCGTTGGCACGCTTCTGTGTTTTCTTGATGTTGGTGGCAAGACGGATTGCTGCATTTTCGATCATGGAGAGCTGGATGGACAGCTCTTTTACACGCTCGAAGGCGGCTTTGGCCTCGTCCAGGGACAGCTTGGTGCTGTAGTAGGCGTAGGTAGGAGTATTGCCGGCTTTTTTATCGTATTCCACAAGCGGGATCTCAGTTCCCATGACACTCCTGGTCTTGATCCGGATGGAATTTTCTACAGGAACGGTATGGGAGATCTGATCTACAAAAGCGATTCCGATCTCCATGTTTGCTTTCTGCAAAGCAGCGTAGGCAGTGCGGAAAGTCTCATCGATCTGGGTCTGGATATCCTTTGCCTGGTCGATTAGCTCCATCATTTCACGGATCAGGATATTACGCTTTTTGTCCATAAGCTCATAGCCCTGTCTAGAAAGGGCCAGAGAATTTTTTGCAAGTATGAGATTTCCCTTGGTGGGAAAGGTATTCGGATCCATAAAATCACCTCACTAACGGACGGTTTCTCTGTAATACTGATCCAGAACTTTGGTATCGATACGGTCGAGTTCTTCTCTTGGGAGAAGTCCCAGAAGTTCCCAGCCTTTATCCAGAGTTTCAATGATGCTTCGGTTTTCTGTCTCAGACTGTCCCACAAACTCTGCCTCAAAAGCTTTTCCAAATACAAGGTACTGCTTATCCAGCGGAGAAAGCTCGTCTTCGCCGATAACCGATGCCAGGGCTCTTGCATCGCCTACTTTTGCGTAGCAGGAGAAGAGCTGGTTGGCAACATCCTGATGGTCGGCACGTGTGAAGCCTTCACCGATACCGTCCTTCATCAGACGGGACAGGGACGGCAGAACGTTGATCGGCGGGTAGATCGCCTGTCCATGAAGCTGACGGTCCAGTACGATCTGGCCCTCGGTGATATATCCGGTAAGGTCAGGAATCGGGTGGGTGATGTCGTCGTTTGGCATGGTCAGGATCGGGATCTGGGTTACAGAACCGGTGCCTCCACGGACGATTCCCGCACGCTCGTAAAGAGTTGCCAGTTCACTGTACAGATATCCCGGATAACCTTTTCGGGAAGGAATCTCACCTTTGGAGGAGGAAACCTCTCGCATAGCCTCGCAGAAGGAGGTGATGTCAGTCAGGATAACCAGGATGTGCATGCCTTTTTCAAAAGCAAGATATTCAGCGGCTGTGAGGGCGATCTTCGGTGTCAGAAGACGCTCTACAACCGGATCGTTGGCAAGGTTCAGAAACATTACAACGTGGTCGGAAGCACCGCTTTCCTCGAAGGTCCTGCGGAAGAATTCGGCTACGTCGTATTTAACGCCCATTGCTGCAAAAACAATGGCGAATTTCTCATCGGAGTCTGCGCCAAGGGAAGCCTGCTGAACGATCTGTGCAGCCAGCTTGTCATGAGGAAGACCGTTTCCGGAAAAGATCGGCAGCTTCTGGCCGCGGATCAGGGTGGTCAGTCCGTCGATGGCGGAGATGCCGGTGTTGATATAGTTTCGCGGATATTCACGGGTTACCGGGTTCAGCGGAAGTCCGTTGATATTCAGGCTGACTTCCGGTGTGATCTCGCCAAGTCCGTCAATGGGCTGGCCGATACCGTTAAAGGTACGTCCCAGGATCTCCGGGGAAAGCCCGATCTCCATAGGATGTCCGGTAAGACGTGTGTGTGTATTGCCGAGGGACATATTATCAGTTCCCTCAAAAACCTGGATAACAGCCTTGTCTTCATAGATTTCCACGATACGGCCGATCTTCTGTGTGCCGTCTTCCATGTGGAATTCCACGATCTCCTCGTAAGATGCGTTTTTGACACCCTCAAGGACAACAAGAGGGCCGTTTATTTCACTCAGGCCAAGATATTCGATTGCCATAAACTGATCCCTCCTTTAACCGTTTCTTTCCAGTACGTTGTCGTAGAAGCGGTCGATATCTTTATGATACTCATCAAAACGTTCCAGTTCTTTGTTTGGAACTTCGTATTTGATGGCGATGATACGTTCGAAGATATTATCCTCTTTCAGTACGGAAACCGGCATGCCACGGTTTACAAGGGCACGGCATTTCTCGTAGAGATAAAGGATGGTTTCCATCATCAGGAACTGTTTTTCCATTGGGACACTGGTGTCCTCCTGGTGAAAAGCGTTCTGCTGCAGGAAGCCCAGACGGATGACTCTGGCAATCTCCAGTGTCAGTTTCTGGTCATCCGGAAGAACGTCGCTTCCGATCAGTTTTACGATTTCCATAAGAGAACTTTCCTGATTGAGGATCGCCATGATCTGGTTTCTGTCGTAGACAAATTTCGGGGAAACATGCTCTCTGTACCAGGGAGTCAGATCCTCCAGATATTCGCTGTAACTGGTCAGCCACTGGATCGCAGGGAAGTGACGGGCATAGGCGAGGGCCTTGTCCAGTCCCCAGAAGCAGCGGACAAAACGCTTGGTATTCTGAGTGACAGGTTCGGAGAAGTCACCGCCCTGAGGGGAAACCGCACCGATAATGGAGACGGAACCTTCTGTTCCGTTCAGGTTCTGCATCATTCCCGCACGCTCATAGAAGGCGGAAAGTTTGCTTGCCAGATATGCAGGGAAACCTTCCTCTGCAGGCATTTCCTCCAGACGTCCAGAAAGCTCACGGAGAGCCTCAGCCCATCGGGATGTGGAGTCTGCCATGATCGCTACGTCGTAACCCATATCACGGTAATATTCTGCAAGGGTAACGCCGGTGTAGATGGAAGCCTCACGGGCTGCAACCGGCATGTTGGAAGTGTTGGCGATCAGGGTGGTTCTGTCCATCATCAGGTTTCCGGATTTCGGGTCGATCAGTTTGCTGAAATCCTCAAGAACCTGTGTCATCTCGTTTCCACGCTCACCACAGCCGATGTAGATGATGATATCTGCGTCAGACCACTTGGCGATCTGGTGCTGGGTCATGGTTTTTCCGGTTCCGAATCCTCCCGGAACAGCAGCAGTGCCGCCCTTGGCAATCGGGAAAAGAGTATCCAGGATACGCTGGCCGGTAAGAAGCGGAACGCTTGCCGGGAAACGTTTGTAGGTCGGTCTCGGCACACGGATCGGCCATTTCTGTGCAAGTGCCAGTTCTTTTTCAGTTCCGTCATCAAGACGAACGGTAACGATGGGTTCCAGAACCGTATAAGCTCCGTCAGGAACGGCATGGATAACAGTTCCGTGTGTGATCGTCGGCGGAACCATGGACTTGTGAAGGATAGAAGCGGTTTCCTGTGTCTCGGCGATAACCGTACCTGCGCCGATGACATCGCCTTCTTTTACTGTAATGTGTGTTTCCCATTTTTTTTCGGTGTCAAGAGAGTCAACGCTGACACCACGGGAAATATATTTTCCAGAGGCCTGTGCAATCTCTGCCAGAGGTCTCTGGATACCATCAAAAATATTGTGGATGATTCCCGGACCAAGGAGAACGGAAATGGCGTCTCCTGTTCCGATCACGGTTTCTCCGGGTTTCAGTCCGGTAGTTTCCTCAAAAACCTGTACGGTGGTCATATGTTTCTTAAGACCGATGACTTCGCCTACCAGTTTTTCAGGGCCTACATAGACCATCTCGGAGATCTTGAATCCGGTGTCGCCCTTTAAGTAGATAACAGGACCGTTAACACCGTAGATAATACCTGTTTTACTCATGTGCTGGACCTCCGTCAAATTTGAATTCTCTGTAAGCTGCCTGGTAACCTTCCTCAAAGGAATTGTCTATGAGGATGTTTTTTTCAGGGATGATCGCCTTGATTCCGCCGATAAAGGACTCGTCGGAAAGCTTCAGCGGAAAGCCGGTTTTTACAGTGAGAGATTTCAGACGAGGTTCATCTTCTTTTGAAAGATAGATCTGGATCTCATCGTGTTCCGCGAAGCAGACAGCTTCTTCAATTTTTGTACAAAGATATTCTTCATAACGGGAAGATTCCATGAATTTCAGGATTTGTTCCCGGACTTCAGCAAAAAGTTTTTCTTTTAAGCGGCTCTGTCTGGCAGTCCAGTCACGCCGGATGTGAAGCTGCTCTGCGGAAAGTGCCTTGTTGATCTCGCGCTTTGCGTTTGCAATCTCGGCTTTGCGGGAGCTGGCGGCGTTTTCCAGAGACATTTTTTTATGTTCCTCCAGTGCGGCATCCAGGGAGTCTTTGTGCTCCTGTACATCTTTTTCCGCCTGACGGCGGGCTTCTTCCACGGAGGTGTCATAGAAGTGCGTAAGCTTCTCTTCAATTGTCATAATATCACCTGCCTATAATTTTAATCCGATGGCCTCGTTTACATAAGAAGTAATGAAATCGGGCCTGCGGCCGGTACCATGTCTGTCAGGAATTTCAATGATGAGAGGTGTTTTATGATGAAGTTTGACATCATCGATGATCTCAGGAAACTCCCGGCCGAATTTTTCGGTCAGGAGTATGATTCCAATCTCTTTGTCTGCGATGGTGCGTTCCAGGGCTTCTTTCAGCTCGTCGTGTTCATGGACGATCACACCTTCTACACCGGCCAGTCTCATTCCTGTCAGAGTATCAATATTGTCACTGATCAGATACATTTTCATATCAAAGTTTACCCAGGATCATGAAGGAGATGATCAGTCCATAAAGAGCAACACCTTCGGCAAGACCTACGAAGATAAGAGATTTACCAAGGATGCTCTGATCCTCACTGATTGCTCCAAGGGCTGCGCTTGCCGCACTGGCAACGGCAATACCACCACCGATACAGGAAAGTCCGGTAACGAGTGCTGCTGCGATGTAACCCATACCTGTTGCAAGGCCTGCGTCAGCGCCTGTAGCAGCCTGTACGGAAGCTCCGCCTGCAAATGTTACGGCAATGGCGACAAGCATGATACCGAAGAAGAAAAAGGCATTGACACCAAGTGCTGTTTTGTAGCGGCCACGGCTTTTTTCGCCGAGAAGATAATAACCAAATGGAAGAATGATGCTGAGTACAAGTGCAACTGCGATTGTGATCTGTGTAATGACTGTCATGATGATGACCTCCTTAATATTCGTTTAATTGGCTGCCTGGATCAGAAGGAGTTCTGACTCTGGCATTTTATTTGTTTTTGGAGCAGAACGGCTCGAATTTCCGGCCGCTGCCTTTGTAAAAACGGCTGAACATTTCGTAATATTCCAGACGGAGTACCTGGATACCTACGATCAGGCCCTCCATGGCGCATACAAACAGGTTTCCGAGAATGATGACGATCCAGTTTGGACTGCCGTTCTCCGCACCCGCAAGCATAAGTACAACTTCCATCATGGCTGCGTGGCTGACTGCAAAAGCGCCGATACGCACGAAGGAGAGTGTATTGGAAAAGTAGCTCAGGATAACCTCAAACAGTTCAAAGATACCCTGTACGATAAACATGCCTTTTTCTTTTGGCATAACCTCGGCTTTTTTCTCTACCAGGTTTGTGAGCGGCTCCTTGAAGAAAATAAGAAGCAGCGGTAAACCGAACATAATGGCAAGAACTGCACCGCCAGGAACTGCATGCCCGGATACAAAAAGTCCGATGCAGAGAACTGCGGAACCATAAAATACAAGTCCTGCCACTGCGTTGGTGTCGAACCAGGTTTTTTCAACATCGTGCATCTTAAAGGAATTGATGATGTTGAAAACCATGCACAGGAGGATGATTCCCATGCCGAAGCCGATGGCAACGATAAATACGGTATTCAGTTTTCCGATAAAAGGTATGGTCGTCATACTGTCTACGGGCCGCAGCCACAAAGCAGGTATGAGATCCTCAAATCCAAAGACACTTCCGAACATCAGGCCGAAGAATGTGGAAAAGACTCCTGCGCAGCTGATGATTCCGGCAAGATCGATATGTTTCCGTTTGTACAGGAACAATCCTCCGATAAAGAGCAGGAGCCCCTGGCCTGCATCACCGAACATGGCTCCGAAGATAAAGGAGTAGGTGATGGCAACGAACCAGGTGGGGTCCATTTCACCGTAAGCAGGAAGTCCGTACATTTTTACGTACATTTCAAATGGTTTGAAAAGTTTTGGATTTTTCAGTTTGGTTGGCGGCTGATGGCTTGGGTCATGTTCCAGTGTGGAGGTATCTTCTCCGTCAACCAGACAGAAGATCCTCTCATCAGAAGCGATGTCCGCCTGAAAAGCCCTCGTGTCGGCTTCTGTCATCCAACCGCAGAGAATGTAAAAATTCTCATGTTTTCCGGTACATGCAGCAGCTTTTCGTACATCGAAGTTTCTGGAAAACTGTCGAAGTGTATTTCTGACAGAAACAATGGTTTCAGCTTTATCTGAGAGAAATCGCTGGTATTTTTGCTTCTGTGTTTCCAGGTGTTTCATGGCTTCTTCGTATTGGCTGCTCACGGTGGAAAAAGCCTGATGCGCTGTTCCGGTGTAATTATCCGGCACAAAAATCTTCTCAAAATGCATGGAAGCGTAAGCTGCATCGATCTTACGAGCCTCATGCTTCGGCACAAAGTAGACGCCCCAGGCATACTGATCGTCTTCATCGCATTTGAGGAAGATGGTGTTCAGATTGTCGTAAATATATTTCTTGAATTTCTCATAATACTGTTTTTCGATACGTCCGAAATGAAAATGAATATATTTCAGATGCAGGATAGAGGAAATATCATAATTGATATTTCGGAATGGACGTATGATACGCAGAGATTCTTCCAGTGAAGAACATTTCTCTTCCAATTCTGCCTGTTCTTGCTGGAGCTGATCCGCCTGAGAGCGGATCTCCTTTACTGTGGAAAGTGCTTTTTCAATACCAGGACTTTCGCCGGAAGCGGCAGGAGGGCTTTTCAGCTCTTCATAAATGGCATTGATGGAATTCAGCGCATCTCTGTAAGGGTTGACCTCAAGAAAAGGTGTCAGGTTTTCTACTGTGGTCAGTTCAGAGAGTGCGTTCTCCAGATGAATTTCGTACTTGCACAGGTAGGTGTTTACAACCCGGTCGATATCTGCCTTCGGACCGGTGATGCTTAGAAAATTCATTTTTTCAATCACGTTGCTACCTCCTGGTTATTAACCGTTGCGTATATAACGCAGGGATTGTTCTGGGTCCACGCCATAGCGCACGCATTCAAGGGCAATGGTCAGACGGTTGACTTCATGTTCTTTGTGATATAAATAGGAATAGATGACTGCTACGGAATAGGGATCCTTGCGTGCTTCCTGTTCCAGTATGCTGCGAAGAATATAGTTATAAAATTCTTCCAGACTGGCAACGGTCAGCTGTTCGTATTTCTTACCATAATAAGTTCCATTGAAGATACGACGGAACTCTTCTGGTGTAGGGGCCTCCACAAGGGTGGTGATCTCCTCTTTGCGGAGCTTGTAGTTCATGGGGACCAGCAATGCGTAAATAGCAGCCGGTTCCATCTGAAAGCAGCGTTTGGAGCGCTGGATGAACTGCAGGTTCAGCATATCGAATTTTTCACCGTAAGCCTTGGTGATCTGTTTCAGATCGTTACCTTTGAAAAGCTTCTTCCGCACATTCCAGATCTGTGAAAAATACGAAAGGTCAAGTGCCATGCCGAAGTCAAAAAGCGTGGCATTTCCACGTTCGTTGACCTGAGACAGCGGAATAAAAAAATCATTTCCCTTTAATGCCGCGACAAATTCGTCCATGTTGGTACAGGCAGCGAGCCTGTCAATGTCTAGCCTGGAGTGATGTCTGAAAAAATCACGGTAAGGAGAGAGGTCTACGGGATCGGTGTCCCGGTGATCAAAGAGATTCGTCATGATTTCTTTCAGGACGCGGATCTCATAGCGCTTCGAATAAAGTGCGAGGAACGTTCGCTGTTCCTGATTTGCAAAGTGGTAAAGCCTTGAAAAATTCTGGAAGATAGATTTCTTCAGAAGTTTTTCGACCTGCCCTCGGTGAAGAGTATTTTCATCGAGACCGCCCCAGATGTCCTGATATTCCGGGGTGCGCTTCAGGTAGGCTGTTACCTGTGGGACATTGGGAAGCTGAACGATTTCTTCCAGCTGCTCAGCTGTCACAAGACGGCTCTGCATGGCTCGGATCTTAGTGGAGAGTCCGCTGTATGAGAGGACAGTGCCCATTGAATCACTTCCTTTCCCTTCAGGTTTCGGTGATGCCTGTTATTTTCTGAAACAGCTCACTGCAAAGACTTTCGTGATTGGCTTCGTAATAGGCGTCCAGCCTGGACAGCTGGTCTTCGGTTTCTGTGCGAAGCTCATTGATCCGGGCGTCTTTCTCGCGTGCCAGATCTTCACGGATCTTCTGGATCTCAGTGCCGGTTTCTTTTTCAAGTGCGGCATCGAATTCCCTGGTCTGTTTTTCTGCTTCTTCCGAGAGAGCCTTTTTCTGTCGCGCAGCGTCCTGCATGATGGCATTGGCTGTGGCTTCGATTTCCGAAAGCTTGTTTAGGATTTGTTCCATAGTGCCCTCCTTGTTTGGTTATTGTTTATAATTGATTTTTATATGATACACCTTTTTTATGGTAAAAACAACTAAAAAGTTGTTAAATTTTTTGCAAAGTTTGAATAAATGTGTTCAAAAAAAGACGGAAAAAGAATATTTGTTTATTAGACGATATATTCTTTTTTGGGAAAATGAAAACCGCAAAGGGGCCGTAAAGCCACGGCCCTTCTGCACACCCCTCGGGCTTTTTTTGAAGGAGTGCTTGGTTGTGGTGACGGGAGGTTGTTGACTTGTGGTTGGATTCTGCGGTGTTGGGATGTGGGAGGTTGTGCCGATAGGGTGGTAAGGGGACGGCGAGGCGTTTTGCTGTTGCCTGGATTGAGGGTTGATAAATTTTTTTATTTTTTGCTTGCGATAGCAGGCAAATTGCATGTATAGTTGAGTATTGGGACGTCTTGTGAATGAGTATTTTTGGGAATGATGGTAAATGAGAAAGTTTATCATATTTATGAGGGCGTTCTGGTTTATGCGGTTGGTGAGAGGGTGGATAGATGTGTCTGACTGGGATTGCTGGCTGCGGAAAGTTATGATTTGAGTTGTATATTATAAGAAGATTAATTGGAGGTTGTTTATGAGATTGCGTAATATTCCCGGGGCGAAGGATGCTATTTTGGAGTGTGACTGGGTGATTGATGAGCCGGAGAGGTTTAAGGGGAAGTGGGAGAGTGTTTTTGGGGAGAAGAGACCGCTTTTTCTTGAAGTTGGCATGGGAAAAGGGCGTTTTCTGATGGATATGGCGCGCCTGCATCCTGAGAGGAATTTTGTTGGAATTGAGATGTATGACAGCGTGCTGCTCCGGGCACTGCAGAAGAGGGAGGAGCTTGAGGAAGCCGGGGAAAAGTTTTCCAATCTTGTGTTTATCCGTGTGGATGCAAGGCTCTTACCGGAGATTTTTGAGAAGGATGAGGTTGACGGGATTTATCTGAATTTTTCCGACCCGTGGCCTAAGGCCCGTCATGCCAAGAGAAGGCTGACTTCCAGGGAGTTTCTGAAGAGATATGAGCAGGTCCTGAAGAAAGAGGGGGCTGTGGAATTTAAGACGGATAACCGTGGGTTATTTGAGTTTTCTCTGGAAGAGGTGAAGGAGTCCGACTGGAATCTGGAGGTTTGTACATTTGATCTGCATCATGATGAGGAACTGGTTAAGGGAAATGTGATGACAGAGTATGAGGAGAAGTTTTCTTCCATGGGTAATCCGATCTGCAAGATGGTGATCAGACAGAAATAGAGGCGATAAAATGCAGGAAGAGATTTTTGAAAAGTATCCGATTCCGAAGGCGTATTTTAAGCTGGCGCTTCCGGTTGTGTTCAGTATGGTGATTTCGCTGATCTATAATATGGTAGATACTTATTTTATTGCGGGAACCGGGAATACGGATCTGGTGGCGGGTGTTGCTCTGGGTACACCGATCTTTACGCTGATGATCGCCCTTGGAGATATTTTTGGCCTGGGCGGAAGTTCTTTTATTTCCAGGCTTTTCGGGGAAAAGAAATTCGAGGATGCGAAGAGGATCAGTGTGTTCAGTTTTTATGGGGCCATTGTCTGCGGTGTGGTGGTTACCGTTGTTCTGATGCTTTTGCGAAGCCCTATTCTGGGGTTGCTGGGTGCAAGTGAGGCAACCTGGGAGTATGCTTCTCAGTATTATACCTGTATCGCACTGGGCGCTCCGTTTATCATTGTGGCGTTGACGCCGTCCAATCAGCTGCGTACAGAGGGTTTTGCCACAGCATCTATGATCGGTTCTGTGCTTGGTGCGGTTGTGAATATCATTCTGGACCCGGTGATGATCTTCGGGCTTGGCTGGGGTGCGGCAGGTGCTGCCACAGCTACGGTGATCGGAAATGTATGTACGGATATTTTTTTCGTGTGGTTTCTTATTAAGAAGAGCAGAAATCTCTCTGTGAACCCTAAGGGATTTCATATTTCAGGGGCGGAAATCGGAGCGGTTTTTGCAATTGGGATTCCGGCGTCGGTGACAAATCTGATGCAGAGTATCGGGATTGCTCTTACCAACCGTGCGTTGTTGGGATTCGGTGATGATAAAGTTGCGGCTATGGGTATCGTCATGAAGATCAATATGATCGCGGCGCTGGTGCTTGTTGGCTTTGCTTTTGGCGGGCAGCCGCTGATCGGGTACAATTATGGTGCGAAAAACCGCGAGAGACTGAAGGGAACGCTGAAATTTGCCTATCTGTTTGAGGGCGGGCTGGCTCTTGTCCTGATGGCTGTACTTGGATTTTTTGCCCCGCAGCTGGTGCGGATCTTTATGAGTGATCCTTCGGTTGTGGAAAACGGCGCACTGATGCTTCGCCTGCAGCTGGCGGGTATGGTGTTTATGGGAATTGTGCTGATCAGTACCTGTACTTTCCAGTCAGCAGGACAGGCAGTGGGAGCGTTTCTCCTGTCCGTCAGCAGACAGGGTGTGATCTTTGCCATTGTGCTGAATGTGGCGCTTCGGGTTGCCGGATATCAGGGGGTGCTTGCGTCTCAGGCGGTTTCCGATCTGTTGACTGCACTGCTTGCAGTGGTGTTGGTTGTCCGATGGTGGAAGTCTGTGGAGTTTTAACCAAATCAAGTAAGTCCCCTGCGGGGTTGCGACATTTATTGTGAATAAGATTTTTTTCAGGCTGATCGGGAAACTGATCGGCCTGTTTTCATATAATAAATAAGGAAAAGAGGAACGTAAAGTGGTATGTAAATGTTTGGTTTGTTCAGGCGCAGGCTCATGATCTTACCAGGAATCTGCCGAATATGGGAAAGGGGAGAAAGAAAACTTGAAAAAAAGAAAATCCGGTTCATTCCGACGAAATCTCAACAGTGTAAACCGCAGCATCAACAATCAGGCAGCCCAGATCAGAAATTCGCTGTCAGAAATAGAAAAAACACTGAACAAAATTGCATCAAATGAAGATACAAAAAATAAAAAAGATAAAAATAAAAAAAATTAAAAAAAGGTGTTGACTTTCACCGAACCATAACGTATAATACAACATGTCTTGAGGAACGAAACAAACGAAAGACAAACAATTAAATATGCGTTTTTAGCTCAGTTGGTAGAGCACCTGACTCTTAATCAGGGTGTCCAGGGTTCGAACCCCTGAAGACGCACTAAAAGCACTGTTTTTGCAGACATGGGAGCTGCGGGGACGGTGTTTTTTTGTGCTTAAAATCAGTGTTTATGCGTGTTACGGAATTTTTGAGGTTTTGTCTGGACGGAGTGAAATGAAACGAAATCGGGGTAAAATCGGGAAACAGTAAAATGCCGATCATCAGATGTGATCAGAGTGTCCGATTTAGACACCATGATTATAGGTATAGATCCTTTTGAATAAAGAAAGGATGGTATACGATGGGAGTTTGTAAGAAGATAAAAAGGAAGGATGATCAGGAGCGGAATGTATGGGAGAATATCTCAGAAAAAAAGGAGGGCCGGGTCTTGGAACGGACCCGGCAGAGTATGAAAAGAAAAATAAGTAATGATCTATAAGATGAAAAAGCTTTGTGCTTTATTTGCTTAATAATATACCGTCAAAATGTGATGGAACTGTGAGAAGCATTTTAAAAATCTGTGATTAAAATCTAAATATCTCATAAAGTCTTATAAAATCCTGCGAAACTTCTCGACTGTTTGTTCAGACTAATCTGCAAGCGGATGTGAAAAAGACCATAAGGATGGAAAATTCTGGAATTTACTCAAAAATACTAAAAATTAAGAGGACTTTTGCAAGGCGATACGGTATAATAAACCATAGCATAAAAATCTGAAGCGGAAATGAAAGGTGACGGATGGGAATGCCTGTCTGTATTCAATTCTGAGACCTTCAGATAAAAAGGGAGGAAATAGCTATGGAGAGAGTGTTTGAGGCGATCAACGGAGTGTTCAGCTTTATCGGTCCACTGTCTGATTTTCTGTGGGATTTTCCTACAAATTTTGACTGGTACAGCAGCATTCCCATTCTGGGAAACATATCCTTTGCGATCATACTGCTTCTTGGATCCGGAATTTTTTTCAGTTTCAGGATTGGGTTCATGCAGGTGACCTATTTTAAAAAAGGAATCCGGACTATGACCGAGAAACGTGTCGTTGAAACAGGAATTTCACCGCTGGCATCGTTTTTCTTAAGTTCGGCCATGCGTGTAGGACCAGGAAATATTCTGGGTGTAACAGGTGCTATTGCAGTGGGCGGCCCGGGAGCTTTGTTCTGGATGTGGATTTCCGCATTTTTCGGAATGGCAGTGGCATATATGGAAGGTGTCCTTGCCCAGATTTTTAAAGAAAAAAAAGACGACGAATTTGTAGGAGGTCTTCCTTTCTATGGAAGAAAACTTCTGGGAAACAAAGTTTGGATCGGAGTTTTTCTTTCCGTATTGTATATTCTGTACGCCCTTTGCTGTCTGCCTGCACAGGGATTTAATGTTGTTTCCTCAGTGGGACGTATGGCAGAGATTGTAACCGGAACAACCATCGCAAGCGGATCTGCCTTCTATTATATAGTAGGAGCACTGATCGTAGTTCTCACAGCAGCCATCGCATTTGGCGGAATCAAAAAAGTTTCCAAATGGACAGATATGATGGTGCCGGTGATGGCGGTGCTCTATATGGTAGTAGTATTACTTCTTATAATATTAAACTTTACCCGCATTCCATATTTCTTCGGAAGCGTTTTTGCAGGAGCATTTAAGCCGGACGCATTCTTTGGCGGTGTTTTTGGAACGGTTCTTGCACAGGGTGTAAAACGAGGCCTGATGTCCAATGAGGCAGGTCAGGGAACTATTACAATGTCAGCGGCGGCAGCAGATGCAAAACACCCATGTGAGCAGGGTGTGATCGCCTCCCTGGGAGTTTTTCTGGATACCATTGTGATCTGCACACTTACCGGATTTGTGGTAGTTATGGCTCATTGCTGGACCGGTGCGGATGCGGAAAACTGGCAGGCTCTTGATAAACTTCCGAAATATACGGAATCTATCGCTGTGCTGACTCCGGGAACTGCAATGAACGGAATCGTTACATTTCTTGTGACATTGTGTTTCTGTCTCTTTGCGTTTACCTGCCTTCTGGGAATGATCAGTTTTTCGGAAATCGCGGCAAATCGTATCCGCAAGGATAAGATCTGCATCAATATTGTACGTTGTATCGGCCTTTTTGTTGCCGCATTTGGAATCCTCTGCAATATTGCAGGACTGGAACTTGGAAATCTCTGGGCGTTTTCTGACCTTGGAAATATTCTGATCGTGTTCTTTAACGTACCGATCGTTTATGTCGGCGCAAAATATGTTTTCCGTGCCACAAAACATTACAAAAAGAATGACGGCACTCCGTTTACATCAGAAGTAATTGGAAGAAATGACTGTGTCTACTGGGATGAGCGGGCGAAAAAACAGTGAAATTTTTTTGCAGAAAATAAAAATTCCGGCGTGAGATAAAATTAGCATTGTAAAAGTGCATACACTCATTTATAATGAGTAACAGATTCTAAAGATGTTATAAACAACAGGAGGAAAGCCTTGAAAAGAGAATTAGTTATTGTCATTGATTTTGGCGGTCAGTACAATCAGCTGGTTGCAAGACGTGTCAGAGAATGCAATGTATATTGCGAAATCTATTCTTACAAGACAGATCTTGAGAAGATTAAAGCGATGAATCCGAAGGGAATCATCCTTACCGGCGGACCAAACAGCTGCTATGAGGCAGATTCACCGACTTACCAGAAAGAATTATTCGAGCTTGGTATTCCGGTACTTGGACTTTGCTACGGAGCACAGCTCATGATGCATGTCCTTGGCGGAAAAGTTGAGAAAGCAGATGTCAGCGAGTACGGCAAGACAGAGCTTCTCATTGATAAAAAAGATTCCAAGATCTTCAAAAACGTATCCGACAAAACAATCTGCTGGATGAGCCATACAGATTACATTTCTCAGGCTGCACCGGGATTCGAGATCGCTGCACACACTGCAGACTGTCCGGTAGCAACTGCACAGAATGAGGAGAAGAAACTGTACGCGATCCAGTTCCATCCGGAAGTACTGCACACAGTTGAAGGAAAGACCATGCTGTCCAACTTCGTACTTGGTGTCTGTGAATGCGCCGGAGACTGGAAAATGGATGCCTTTGTTGAGCACACGATCAAAGAGATCCGTGAGAAAGTCGGCGATGGAAAAGTTCTTCTTGCTCTGTCCGGTGGTGTAGATTCCTCTGTAGCAGCAGGACTTCTTTCCAGAGCGATCGGCAAGCAGCTTACCTGTGTATTCGTAGATCATGGCCTTCTCCGTAAAGATGAGGGTGATGAGGTTGAAGGCGTATTCGGACCGAACGGTCAGTTTGACCTGAACTTTATCCGTGTAAACGCACAGCAGAGATATTACGACAAGCTTGCAGGTGTTACAGAGCCTGAGGCGAAACGTAAGATCATCGGTGAGGAATTTATCCGTATCTTTGAGGAAGAGGCTAAGAAGATCGGTGCCGTAGATTTCCTTGCACAGGGAACTATTTATCCGGACGTTGTAGAGAGCGGTCTCGGCGGAGAATCCGCAGTGATCAAATCCCACCACAACGTAGGAGGACTTCCGGATTTCGTAGATTTCAAAGAAATTATCGAGCCACTCCGTGACCTGTTCAAAGACGAGGTACGTAAAGCTGGCCTTGAACTTGGAATTCCGGAAAGACTGGTATTCCGTCAGCCATTCCCAGGTCCGGGACTTGGAATCCGTATCATCGGAGAAGTCACCGAAGAAAAAGTACGCATCGTACAGGATGCAGACTACATCTACCGTGAAGAAGTCGACAAAGCAGCCGCCGACTACAAAAAAGAACACGGAGAAGACCCATCCTGGATGCCAAACCAGTACTTCGCAGCCCTTACCAATATGCGAAGCGTAGGCGTAATGGGAGACTTCAGAACCTACGATTACGCAGTAGCACTCCGTGCTGTCAAGACTATTGACTTCATGACTGCCGAGTCTGCAGAGATTCCTTATGCAGTACTTAATAAGGTGATGAACCGTATTATCAATGAAGTTAAGGGCGTGAACCGCGTATTCTATGATCTTACTAGTAAGCCGCCTGGAACGATTGAGTTTGAATAATATATTAGAGCCAAGAAATGCCTATTTTACGGGCTTTCTTGGCTCTTTCTATGTCTGGTGACAATCAAATGACAATACTTTTTTAATATTATTGTAAATAATTTCTTTTTATTTAGCTGGGAATTGACTTTTCCAGTCTAAATAATCTTTTTCTGTAATCTCTTCATTTCTGAATTTCTGGTACATATCAGCCCATGCTCCAATATTATCCAGCATATTTAAAGAATCATGTCCTTTGTCTTTAAACATGAGTTGTGGTACGCCGGATTCATCCCGGTAGGCGTGCAGACCATATTGATCCTCTAAAGCAAATAATGCGTGCATGACACTAACATAAGTATCAAAGTTTGGATCAGACATGGCGTATGGACTGATCTTTAATGAGTTTGCTATTTTTTCCAATTGTTCTGATGATGGAAAACGATTCCCAAGTTCATAATTTCTAATTGCCGATTCGCTCAATCCGGACATGATTGCCAATTCTTTCTGTGTATATCCTTGATCGATCCGGAATTTTCTTATTTTCTCACCTACTGTCATAGGAAAACACTCCTTTGCTGATTGTTACTTAAAAGTATAGCATAAACAGTTCAAAAATGAAATATAAAAATAAACCGTTCATTTTTGAAATTATTCTATTGACAGTACGGAAATGAAATGTTATGATGCATATACACCGTTCGATAATGAACTGAAAAAGAAAGGAGGGATATAGATGGCTAGTAAATTATTTATATCAGCAAAAGAAGTAGCGAAAGAATTAGAAGTATCTGATTCCTATGCGTATCGTTTGATCCGTCAGTTAAATGCGGAATTGGAACAAAAAGGTTTCGTTGTTGTCAAAGGAAAAATCAGCCGTAAATATTTTGAAGAACGAGTTTACGGTATGAACGAAATGAAATAGCAGGAGGTGATGTTTTGACAGTAATCAAAAACCAAAAGTCAAATACTTACGAGGTAAGAACCTATTATAAGGACTGGACCGGCGTAAGAAAGCAGAAGACGAAAAGGGGATTTAAACGCAAATGTGATGCCCAGGAATGGGAAAGAGCGTTTAAATTAAAGGAGAATTTGAGTCTGGATATGTATTTTGAAGATTTTGTAGATCTTTATCTGAATGATATCAAATCCAGAATCAAATATAATACCTGGCTGACGAAAAAGCATATTGTAGAAAAAAAGATTCTCCCATATTTTTCGAAAAAGAAGTTGCAGGAAATAAAACCTTCCGATATTCGACAGTGGCAGAACACCATGATGAACTATCGAAATAAACAAGGAGAAGGCTATTCACAGGTCTATCTAAAGACCATCCATAATCAGCTGAGTGCAATTTTGAATCATGCAGTTAATTTCTATGATTTGAAAAGCAATGCTGCACGCAAGGCAGGATCTATGGGAAAAGAAAGAACAAAAGAGATGCTTTTCTGGACAAAAGAAGAGTATATGAAGTTCATTGAAGCGGTGGCGGATAAGCCGATCTCCTTTTATGCATTTGAAATTCTATATTGGTGTGGAGTCCGTATGGGAGAGTTGTTAGCGCTGACACCGGCAGATTTCGATTTTCAGGCTTGTACTATCCGGATCAATAAATCTTATCAAAGATTAGAGGGGAAGGATATTATTACGGATCCAAAGACTGTGAAGAGTAATCGTATGATCACCATGCCGGAATTTTTAAGCGAAGAATTAGAATCGTATATAGGAATGCTGTATGGTTTAAATGAAAATGACAGGATATTCCAAATTTCAAAAAGCTATCTTCATCATGAAATGGATCGAGGTGTGAAGTTGTCAGGAGTGAAGAGAATACGAATCCATGATTTACGACATTCTCACGTGTCATTGTTGATCAATATGGGGTATTCTGCGGTGGCAATTGGAGAAAGGGTAGGGCATGAAAGTGTGGAAATCACATATCGATATGCGCATTTATTCCCGACAATCCAAACAGAGATGGCGGAAAATCTAAATCAGGAAAGAGAGGAATATCTAGATGAGTGAAAAAAATAGGGATAACAAGAATCGGTGGCGTAATGTAACTATAGCGTTTCGAATGTCTCCGGAAGAAAATGAAGAGCTGGATTTAAGAGTAAAACTTTGTGGATACCAGACGAGACAAGAATATATCATTGAAAGCGTTTTACATCAAAAAGTCACAGCAGTAGGAAATCCATTGATGTTAGTACAGTTTAGAAAACAGCTTCGAGGGATTGAAGAGGAACTGAAAAGGTTAACTATATTAGAGGATGCCGATGAAGAGTTGTTTACACCTATTCGAACAATGTTGGAGATATTAAATGCATTTGCAGAAGAAAGAAACTATGAAAGAAGGAAAAAAGAAAAAGCCCAGAAATAATCTGAGCAAGTTCCTTGATTATCAGAATAACTGATATACCATCCTAACAACTTGAGTATATCACAAAATTGTTGTTGCAACAATTGTTAAATTCTGTTTGCCAGGGACTTGCCCGGTTGGGCAGGAGGTGGAAATGGAAGATAATTATAGAGAAGTAAAAAAGGCAGAACCATGCCTGAAATTGATCCACATGGATCAGGTTGAAGTGGAAGAAATCGAATGGCTCTTTTATCCCTTCATACCATACGGGAAGGTCACCATTATTCAGGGAGATCCTGGAGAGGGGAAAACCACCGTGGTGTTGCAGATCATTGCAAAGTTAACAAAAGGAGAAGCAATATTAAGTGAAACAAGCGAAGGGAAATCCGAAGAGGCAGGTGTAGAGCCAATCAATGTGATTTATCAAACAGCTGAAGATGGATTGGGCGATACGATCAAACCGAGATTGTTAGCGGCAGGGGCAGATTGTTCCAGAGTCTTGGTAATTGATGACCAGGATCAGCCATTAACCATGGTAGATGCAAGGCTGGAGGAGGCGATTATACAGACGAAAGCAAGACTTGTAGTATTAGATCCAATTCAAGGCTTTCTAGGGGCTGGTGTTGATATGCATAGGGCAAATGAGATTCGTCCATTGATGAAAAGAATTTCTGTATTAGCAGAGAAATATCAATGTGCCATTATTCTGATCGGTCATATGAATAAGAATAGTAATGGAAAATCATCCTATCGTGGATTGGGTTCTATTGACTTTCAAGCGGCAGCAAGAAGCGTGTTGATTGTTGGAAGAGTGAAAGATGAACCGGAAATCCGAGTGATCTGTCATGTAAAGAGTTCTCTTGCTCCGGAAGGAGATGCTATCGCCTTTCGATTAGACAAAGAAAAAGGATTTCATTGGATTGGAAAATATGACATCAGTGCAGATGACTTATTGTCTGGTGATGGACGAGGGCAAAAAATCCGAAGTGCGAAAGATTTTTTAAAAGAGATCTTAGCAAATGGATCAATGGAACAGGCAAAAATAGCGGAAGAAGCAGAAGAACGAGGAATTAAAAAGAAAACACTTTGGAATGCGAAGAAGGAATTACAGATTGATTCTGTGAAGATAGGAAATAAATGGTTCTGGATGTTACAAGAAGAGTAAAGGAAGATGGCAAGATTACCATATCTTAAAGAATAGGGAATCTTGCCACCTTGATTAAAAAGGAGTGAAGTGATGAAAAAAGTACAGATTGATTATGAACTGTTTCGAAAATTGATCTTTTATCATTTGGGTTCAGATGATCAGTATGAAGAAGATATTCGAAATGGCTTGGAAGAAAAATTGGATGCATTAGTCAGACATGAACTCTATACGAAGTATAAGACTGCTCCTTCTGAGGAAGAGCAGGAGAAAGCACGACAGGAATATTTAGATAAGCGTGGAGTGTCAGCTAGTTATCGATGGTGATGTTTGTTTGGGGAATATAGAACAGGAGCGTGGCACGCACCTGTGAATATCAAACAAGGAGAATTGCTGTAGGGTGTAGCCGATACAGTACTGGCTGATTTGAAAGCTCCCGGCAGGGCGCAAGAGTACTTTTGATGGACGTTAGGCTGTCGAAAGTGCTTTTGCGTTACTTTTGACAAAAGTAACAAAACATGATCGCCATATCTGGCGTTTTAAAATGAAGGAAAGGAGATTTATTGAAGAGGACAATTAGTTTTATGACAGGGAAAGGCTCCCTGAACCATAATAGTAGAAAATTTCATGCAAAGAATACGGATCCGAATAGAACCCATTGGAATGTTGAATATTGTAATGAAGATATCAAAGATGTATATCATGAATTGTTTGATGATGCCTTGAAGCGTTACAACGATAAGCAGACTCGGAAAGATCGTAAGATCGATGATTACTATGAAAAGATACGTTCTGGAAAACAAGAAAAATTATTTCATGAGGTTATCCTTCAGATCGGTGATAAAGATAATATGGGATCAGAAACGATGGAAGGACAACTTGCTGCAAAGATATTAGATGAATACATGAAAGGATTTCAAGAACGGAATCCTACGTTGCGAGTATTTGCTGCACATCTACATTTAGATGAAGCAACACCACATCTACATATTGATTTTATTCCTTATGTTACAGGAAGTAAGCGAGGACTTGATACAAGAGTATCTTTAAAACAAGCTTTATCGTCATTAGGATTTAAAGGCGGTTCCAGAAGTGAGACGGAGCTAAATCAATGGGTGCAATCGGAAAAGCAAAAATTAGCTATGGTCATGAGAGAAAATGAGATAGAATGGGATCAGAAAGGAACTCATGAACAACATCTTTCTGTATTGGATTACAAGAAAAAGGTTCGAGAACAGGAAGTAGAAGAATTAACGGAACATAAGAATTTATTGGAACATGATTTGCATGATATCAGTGAATGTGTGGATGAGATCCAAAAGGAAAAAGCGCAAGCAGAAAAAGAGAGAGATGCAGTAATTAAAAAGACAGAAGTGTTAGAGAAACGATTTTCTGCACTAAATTCAAAAGCTGGACTTGTTGACTCACATGCACGTGAGTATGGATATTATCCGGAAGAATGGCTGCCAGAAGCCGGAACTTTAGAGTCAGCAAAATCTTATCGGAAGAGAATATTTCCTTTGGTGAAAAAAGTTGCGAATATGATACAGGCATTATATAGCAAGTATTTGGATTTGAAAAACAAAAATCAAAAGCTGTCAGATCGAAACATAGATCTTGAAAATCGTGTAGATCGGTTGAGAGAGGAAATATCTGTTATAAAGAAAGAGAATGTAGCTTTGTTAAATGTGGCATATGATATGGATCGTGTTGTAGCTGTTTTGGGAGAAAATAAGGTCAAGGAAGCAATAGAAGTGGCAAAGCATTTGGAACAGGTAAATGCAAAGCAAAAAGGTAAGAAGAGACGTACAGATAGAGAGGGGAGATAAAGGGAGTCGAAGAAATCAAATCTATGTTTAGAAAGTACGGTTTAGATGTTGACTTTTGAAGTATAAATTAGAGAGAGTAGATTTTATACAGAAAGAAATAAAAGAGAGGAGAATAAATAGTGTAATAAATAAATAGTGTAATATAAGTAAGCAGACAGTTTTTTATAGCTGCTTTTATATGGTCTGAAAACTTGTCTGAAAATTTATTTGAAAAGTGTAACTAGATGGCATAAATTATTGCTATGAAGTATGAAGGTATTAAATATAATCAGGAAGGAGGTTGTTAGAGTGGACGATGATGAAATCGTGGAATTATTTTTGAAGAAAGATGAATCTGCAATTATTCATACTGCTGAAAAGTATGGTTGCAGATTACGTTCGATTTCGCAACGAATTACTGCAGATATTTTAACTGCTGAGGAGTGTGAAAATGATACATACCTCGAAGCATGGAATAGAATTCCACCAAATGAACCCAGAACGTATCTTATAGCATTTTTGTCAAAAATCATTCGTAATATATCTATTAATAAATGCATAGAGAAAAATCGATTGAAGCGCAGAGCATATATTGTAGAGCTATCTAGTGAAATGGAACAGTGTATTCCAGCGGTGAATGATGTTGAAAGCTATGTTGATGGAGTTGAGATAGGCAGGGTAATCAGTACATTTCTTCGCAAACAGCCTAAAGAAAAGAGAATAATTTTTATGCATAGATACTATTATTGTGATACTGTTTTGTCGATTGCAAAGCGTTTTGGATATTCGGAAAGTAAAGTGAAAATTATGCTTTATCGTATGCGAAAAGACCTTCGAGTCTATTTAACAAAGGAGGGATATTTTTTATGAATGGAAAAGAATTATTGCAAAGTATGAGTGAGATAGAAAATGATTTAATCATTCAGTCAGAATTTGAATTTCATCAAAAGAAAAAAATAATTCATGTTAAAAGAAGGATAGCAATTGCAGCGTGTTTATGTTTGTGTTTATGCGGGACAGTGCCTATATTGGCATTTGCCGGCAATGATTTTGCACATGAACTTCTTTATTCGATTTCTCCATCAATAGCTCAAAAACTTAAGCCGATTAATGTTTCGTGTGAGGATAATGGCATTGAAATGACAGTAGTTGCAGCGGAAGTAAATGGCGAAAAAACAACCATTTTGTTGTCAATGCATGATAAGATTGCTAAAAGACTAGATGAAACAACTGATCTTTTTGATAGTTATAGTATTTGCACTCCGTATGATCAAAGTGGAGGATGTTCTCTTGTTAGTTATGATGCTGGTACGAATACGGCAACATTCATGTTAACAATTGAGCAAACAGACCATATATTGCTTCCAGGTGATAAAATTACGTTTTCTGTAAATCAGTTGCTCAGCAAAAAAGAACACAATAATTTTAAAATTGAAAAAATAGATACAAACAACGTGTATTCTATAACAGAGTTTCTAGAGGAACCAGATATCAGAGGAGGTAGTGATTCGGAGTCTGAATCCATTGATGGGGATAATATGTTATTTATTAAACCTGACGAAGCAAATGCTATTATTCTCAAAAAAGGGGTAGCTGTTACTGGATATGGAATCGTAGAAGGGAAGTTGCATATTCAAGTTAGATTTAGCGATATTCTTAATACAGATAATCATGGTTATGTATATTTGAAAAACGAAGATGGAAAAGTAGTTAATTGTCAATCAAGTGTTGCATTTTGGGATCAGAGTCATGTGAATAGTTATGAGGAGTTTGTTTTTGAAGTATCTGCAGAAGAACTTGTTAACTATGAAATATGGGGAGAATTTTGGACATGTAACAATGCACCGATAGAAGGGGAATGGCAAGTTACATTTCCGGTGGAGAAAAATGAATAATAACTTTTAAATAGAATTTCTTGTATAGATAGTAGATGATTATTAGTTGATCTTGATATATAGCATATTGTTGACAATAAAATGACAATACAATCAGATGAAAACATAGCGAATTCATACAAAACAGTTCAAAAACGAACGGTTTCAAGAACGGAATACCAGAGAAACACTACAAAGCAGATAGAACTTTGCGAGTTTGAATAAATCGAGTTGCTTAAAAAAGCCAGTGTTTATGCGGGTTTCAGCGATTTCGATTAGTCTTTTGATAACAAATTGATAACAGTCATAGCAAGTGCCATTATTCTTGTTATCCAGTGGTTTATGGGTAACGGAACAATTAACAGGTGGCTTGCAGACTAAAGTTCGGAGCTTGGCTCTGAACAAATTCCATATTATAAACTAAGCCCTTAGCTGTGGTTAATAACCATAGTTAAGGGCTTTTTTGTCGTTGCCAAAGCATCTGTAGGGAGCTGCCAGTGGCAGGTCCTGTAGGTGCTTATTTATCTTTCAAGTGGTCTTTGAATGCTTCCACGAGAGCGTCACTTAATTCCTGTGATGGAACTTTTGCCCAACGCTGTGTGGTGTCGAACTCTGGATAATGGTAACGCCAGTTATCGTATTCTTCTCTGTTGATTTCTTCGGAAGATAGCTTGTCTGCCTGTTCTTTCCAAGCATACAGCATTTTGAGGAGTTCATATGCTTCTCTGCCTTTGTCCTTGTTGACCTTTAAGCATACCTCTCCGTCTGCTTCACTGACAGTAAGACCGTAAATATCTTCAAGGGTAAACAGAGTGTGCATAAGACCGATATAGCTGTCTATGTCAGGAACATCAAGAGCCTGTGGAGAAACATCAAGCACCTGTGCCAATGCATTTGTAAGGTCTGCTTTCGGTTTGCGTGTACCAGTTTCGTACTGTGCCAAACGCACATCAGCACTCTTTTCTGGAAAACCGATTGCTGTACCGAGATACTTTTGTGTCATACCACGCATTAGTCTGAAAAAATGTATTCTTTCGCTGATAGCCATAATGATACGCTCCTTTTATATTTAGTGAAATAAGTATAGCAGAAATGTTTAGTGGAAGTCAAGAAAAACCGAAACAAAAATGTTTAATATTTTCTTTGCAACCACTTGACAATAGCAAATATGTTTAGTAAAATAAATTACGAATTAAACAAATATGCTTAATGCGACAACTGAATGACCGTCCGAAAAGCCAAACCGCCAAGACCTCGTCGGAGCAAGTTCCGTATCGTTCGCTTGTGTGCAAGCACAAAAGCTCATTCGCTGCACTGCTCCTCCTCTTCCCCAAAAGTCTCCGACTTTTCGGGAACCCCTATACGAGCGAGCGCCTGATGTACTGCGGTGCATTGGGACAGCACAGCGCCTGCCGACAAGCAGGAGTGCCTGTTGGAACTTTAACACGGAGAAAGCGGCAAGCAAAAAATTATTTTAAGAAAGGAAGAAAAAGGATATGGAAAACAGATTTATCCGAGCCGAAGATGTGGCTCAGGAACTAAACGTATCAAAACCTTATGCATATAAACTCATCAGACAATTAAATGAGGAATTGAAAGCAAAGGGCTTTATTACGATTGCAGGGCGTGTAAATCGCCAGTATTTTTACGAAAGGCTCTACGGAGCAGGAAAGGGGGAAATGTAAATGCCGGTATTTAAGAATGAAGATAACGGTACTTGGTATGTGATGGCAAGGTATGTGAACTGGAAAGGGGAACGCAAGCAGAAATGCAAGCGTGGCTTTGCTACCAAACGAGAAGCACAGGAATGGGAAAGAATGTTCAAATTGCAGACTTCTTCAGACCTTGATATGAGTTTTGAAGCCTTTACGGAGCTTTATATCAATGATGTGAAGAACCGTTTGAAGGAAAACACGTGGCTTACCAAAGAGCATATCATACGCACAAAGATACTTCCGTATTTCGGGAAACTGAAAATCAGCGAGATTTCCACAAAGGAGATTATTACTTGGCAGAATGAAATGCTTGCCTATCGTGATGAGAAGAAAAAGCCTTATTCACAGACGTATCTGAAAACGCTGCACAATCAGTTGTCCGCCATTTTCAATCACGCTGTCCGCTACTATGAACTGCGTTCCAATCCTGCGGCAAAGGTGGGAAATATGGGACGTGAGGAACACAAGGAAATGCTGTTCTGGACAAAGGAAGAATACAAGAAATTCTCTTTTGAGATGATGGACAAGCCTGTTTCCTTTTATGCGTTTGAAATGCTTTACTGGTGCGGTATCCGAGAGGGCGAGCTGTTAGCTTTGACTCCGGCAGATTTCAACTTTGATAAGGAAACAGTCACAATCAATAAATCCTATCAGCGTTTGAAAGGGCAGGATGTGATTACTTCTCCGAAAACGAAAAAGAGCAACCGCACGATTAAAATGCCGAAGTTTCTGTGTGAGGAAATGAAAGAATATCTCGGTATGCTTTACGGATTGAAGAAGAAAGACCGTATCTTTACGGTGACGAAAAGCTATCTTCATCACGAGATGGACAGAGGGGCAAAGGCGGCAGGCGTGAAGCGTATCCGCATTCACGATCTCCGTCACAGCCACATTTCACTCTTGATTGATATGGGCTTTTCTGCGGTGGCGATTGCTGACCGAGTTGGTCACGAAAGTATTGATATTACTTATCAGTACGCACACCTCTTTCCGTCAAAGCAGATTGAGATGGCAGAAAAATTAGATGATTTAGGGAAAGGAGATTTTGAAAATGTCAGCTAAGAACAGAGATAACAAAAATCGTTGGAGGAATATCACAGTAGGGTTTCGAGTATCGCCCGAAGAAAACGAACTCATTAACAGAGCTGTAGCTCTATCAGGATTGCCAAAACAGGAGTATTGTTACCGCCGTTGCTTAAATCAGGATGTGGTGGTACAGGGCAATCCGAGAGTGTATAAGGCGTTGAAAACGGAATTTGCCACAGTCCTTGCGGAACTGAAAAGGATTGAAGCAGGAAAAGGTGTGGATGATGAACTGCTGAGTGTAATAGAACTGATTTCCATTATTCTCGGCGGTTTGAAAGGAGAGGATGCGAATGGAGAATAAAAAAGAAATGACTATTCCAAATGTATCTGCGGCAACAGATGCGGAACAGTCACTTTCCAAATGTACTGACAATAGTATAGTCAATCAGGATACGGATTTCAAGGGGTACGAGCAATCTTTTGAAGAAATGCAAAGGGAAATACTCAGACAGTTAGACCCTTCCTATCTGAAAACAGTATCAATGACAACGCTGTATGATACGGTGTTTGAGGTTCAGACACCACTTATCGACGGTCTGCTCCAAAGGGGAACTTACCTTTTCGTAGGTTCCCCGAAAGTGGGAAAGAGCTTTATGATGGCACAGCTTGCCTATCATATCAGCACAGGCACACCGCTTTGGGAGTATAAGGTGCGTAAGGCAACGGTGCTTTATTTTGCCCTTGAAGATGATTACCCACGTTTGCAGAAGCGATTGTTTCAGATGTTCGGTGCAAAGGAGACAGGCAATCTGTATTTCGCAACGGAATGTAAAACGGTCAATGGCGGACTGGAAGAACAGATAAGAGGGTTTATGAGGGAACACCCAGACACAGGCTTGATTATCATAGACACCTTAAAGCGTGTGCGTGAAGCAGGCGGAGCAGATTACAGCTACGCAAGTGATTATGATGTTGTGGCAAGGCTGAAAGCGTTGGCAGACAGTTACAAGGTTTCAATGCTTATTGTTCATCATACACGCAAACAAAAATCGGAAGATATATTCGATATGATTTCAGGCACGAATGGTCTGATGGGTGCGGCAGACGGTGCATTTGTTCTCAGTAAGGACAAGCGTACTTCCAACAATGCCACACTTGATGTTGCTGGCAGAGACCAGCAGGATATGAAAATCCATCTTGTAAGGGACAGCGAGCGATTGGTGTGGAACTTTGCAAAATCGGAAACGGAGATGTGGAAAGAACCGCCCGAACCTCTGCTTGAGAAGATAGCGGATACGCTCTTTTCGGAAAGTGACAGATGGGAAGGAACTGCTTCGGAACTTTGCGAAAGGCTTGCGGTGGATATAAAGCCGAATGTACTTTCTTTAAGGCTCAGTATCAACGCAAGCAGGCTGTTTCGTGATTACGGTATCCGTTATCAGAACAGCCGCACACACGACGGAAGAAAGGTTTCACTTTGGAAAGAAACCGAGCAGACGGCGTGACAAACGGTGTCAAAGGTGTCAATGTTTTTGAGAGCAGCACGCTGTGAAAAACATTGTCACCATCGTCACACTTTGACACCGGATAAAGTTTAGGGGAGTGTGCAGAGAGTGCCTTTTCAAAGGCGGCTCTTTGGTCTCGCCTGCTGGCTCGGTCGGTTCGCAGGCGTGTGTGCCACCGGCACACGCTCACCCCTCGGAGAGCCTTCGGAGAACGCAAAACCTGTTTACAGGTCGCATTTTTGATGGGTGTACCCGTCAAAAGTGCTTTTGCGTTACTTTTGACAAAAGTAACAAAACCTGAGAATGTTGAAATTTACAGATGGGAGATGAAAAAATGCAGAGAACGATAAGTGCAATGGTCGGTAAAGGCTCGGTCAATCACAATAGCCGAAAGTTCCGAGCAGAAAATGTAGACGGAACTCGTACTCATCTCAATATCGACTACTGCAATGAAAATATAAAGACAGTTTATCACGAATTGTTTGATGAAGCATTGGAAAGATACAATGCCAAGCAGATAAGGTCAGACCGAAAGATAAAAGATTATTATGAAAAAATCCGAAGTTCCAAGCAGGAAAAACCGTTCCACGAAATCATTTTACAGGTGGGCGGTAAGGGAAATATGAACGCCGATACGGAAAACGGAGAACTGGCAAAGCAGATTTTAGATGAATACTATCAGGGTTTTCAGGAGCGAAATCCACAGCTTCGGGTGTTCTCGGCTCATCTGCATATGGATGAAGCTACACCACATCTGCACATAGATTTTGTACCTTTTACCACAGGCAGCAAGCGTGGACTTGATACAAGAGTGTCACTAAAGCAGGCTCTTGCAACGCAAGGTTTTAAGGGCGGCAGTCGTGGCGATACGGAGTGGTCGCAATGGATACAGTCCGAAAAAGAACAGCTTGCGGCGGTGATGGAACGTTATGGGATTGAGTGGGAACATTTAGGCACACACGAAAAACATCTTTCTGTTTTGGATTATAAAAAGCAGGAAAGAGAAAAAGAAGTGGCGGCATTAGGTGCGAAAATCGAGCAGAAACAGATTGAATTTGATGTGTTGTCGGAACGAGTATTGAACTATGATAAGGCAAAAGACGAGCTGTCAAATCTTGAAATAGAGCTTGATACTGCACCGAAATATCAGTTGCCAGAACCAGAGAAATTTATGACTGCAAAGGCATATAAAACCAAAATGGCAGAGCCGGTTGTAAGGAAATTGAAGCAACTTGTCAAAACGGTGCTTGCCCGCTGCTTTGAGGGGTGGGACAACTATCATAGGCTGAATACAGCGAATGCACAGTTATACCGCACCAATCAGCGTTTGGAGAAAGTCAATGAAAGATTGACCGAAGAAAACAAAATCCTAAAAGCAGAAAATAAAGATTACAGCCTGCTCCGTAAGGTTTTTGGTCGCAAACAGATAGATGATTTGTTGGAGCAGGCAAGAACAGTTAAAGGTCGCAAGCGTGATAATACACGATCACGATAGACAAAAATCACAGGAGGAAAAGGAAAATGACAAAGACAATTTTTGAAGAAATGGGCGGAACTTATAGACAGGTGGGTGATTATTTATTGCCGAACATCACAGTACCAGCCGAAGAAGAAATAGAGCCGATTGGTTTATGGGGGAAACGACATGCAAGGCATTTAAAGGAACACTATAAAGTGTTATATATGAACCTGCTGACAAGCGGAAAGCTGCATAGTTATCTTGCAGAAGTCGATAAGCAAGCAGAGGATATGTTTCTTCGACTGGTAAAGGAATATGCCGACAGACAAGATGTGACGGAACAATTAAAGAAAGATAATCCCTACGAATGGATTGGAAGAATGAATAATATTCAGGCTTGTGTGAGGGAAGTTGTAGGAACGGAGTTGATTTACACATAAGCGTTTTACGGTATGGTGCTCCTGCGTTTGCTGGAGTGCTGTGGTTGTGGTTGTAAAGAGGTTGTGAAAGATTGAATTTCGTAATGGTTGGATGTATAATTAGGAAGTGAAAATTTTAATTTGCACTTCCATAAGGTGAAATGTATTGACACAAAAAATACAGTATGATAGTATTGCCATTAGAAGAAAGAAAGGCACATTTTGTGTAAGGTGAGGAAATGATTAATAGATAATTTGATTTAAGTAAGACACATATAGTTATTGAGCCTGTAGAGAATAGGTTTGTTTTGTGTACGCTTAAGTTGGATTATCGCAAGAGGCATTTCCTTTGTTTTCCTTTTGGAAAAGAAATAAGGGGCTATTTAGCGAGTCTATTTTTGCGTATGCAAAAAAGACTCGTTTTTGTGTGTTCAAAATAATAATTGGCTCAGACTTCGAAAAGGAGAAACTTTAATGTTGCAGATAAAAAAATTAAATTTAACACATAAAAAAGACCTGAGAATAATTCTTAATGATTTCAACCTTGTGCTAAATGATGGAGATAAGGCAGTTATTATTGGAGAAGAGGGAAATGGGAAATCGACATTAATGAAGTGGATATACAATCCGTCGCTTGTAGAAAACTATATAGAAGCAGATGGGGAAAGGATAATGGGACACGAACGTCTTGGTTATCTTCCGCAGGAGATGCTCGATGAAGATAAGGAAAAAACAATATACGAATATTTTTCTGAAGAGGAAATATTCTGGGAGAAAACGCCTAAAGAATTGTCTGTTATTGCGGGAAAATTTGGAATGAAAAATGATTTTTTCTACAGTAACCAGACAATGGGTAGTCTTTCAGGAGGCGAAAAAGTCAAGACACAACTTATGAGGCTTTTCATTCGCGATGTTTCTGTGCTGTTGTTGGACGAACCTTCCAATGACATCGACATTGCGACGCTTACATTACTGGAAAAAATCATAAATGACTGGAAGCACATTGTGCTTTTTATTTCACACGATGAAACGCTGATAGAGCGTACTGCCAACATGGTGATACATATCGAGCAGATTATACGAAAAACAAAGGCGAGATATACCGTGGCAAAGCTTCCCTATAGACGCTATGTGGAAGAACGGCTTCATAAATTTGAAATCCAAAAACAGCGGGCACTGAGTGACCGTAGGGAGAAAAAGATTCGCGATGAAAAATATCAAAGAGTTATGCAGAGTGTACAAGGTGCATTAAGAAGTTGTACCAGACAAGCACCGTCTGTTGCCAAAAACTTAAAGGACAAAATGCATACGGTTAAGGCAATGGAACGAAGATTTGAAAAAGAAGATGAAAATATGACTCAGATGCCGGAACAGGAAGAAGCAATCTTTGTCAAATTAGGGGATGAAAACTCACACATTCCCGCAGGAAAAACGGTCATAGAATATGAACTTTCAAAGCTTGTGACTCCGGATGGCAAAAGAATTTTAGCAGAAGGAATTCATTTAAAAATAAAAGGTTCAGAAAAAATCTGTATGATAGGAGCCAACGGGGCAGGAAAAACGACTCTTCTAAAAAAGATAGCGGAAGAACTCCTAAATCGGAATGACATTAAAGCAGAATATATGCCTCAAACTTATGAAGACCTGCTGGATTTGGATGTTACACCGGTTGATTACCTTGATAAAACAGGAGATAAAGAAGAGCGTACAAGAATTAGAACATACCTTGGTTCACTTAAATACACACCAGATGAAATGGAGCATCCGATTCGGGAGTTATCAGGCGGACAAAAGGCGAAAGTGCTTCTCTTGAGGATGAGCTTAAGTGGTGCAAATGTTCTTATTCTGGATGAACCGACAAGAAATTTTTCACCATTGTCCGGTCCGGTAATAAGAAAAATGCTCCGAGAATTTCCGGGGGCTGTCATTAGCATTTCTCACGATAGAAAGTATATTGAAGAGGTGTGCGATAAAATATATCAGCTAAATCCTAATGGATTACAGCTAATTGGTGATTGATAACAAAAAGGATGAAAGACTGACAAATTTCAGGCTTTTAGTGAGTTGGAAAGCATACAAAGATTTGAATTTGGAGGATAGATTATGGTACGTACAGAAGATGCATGTGAAATTATAAAATATGCTTTGCAAAACGAAATTAAAGTATATTTAGATGGCGGATGGGGTGTTGATGCACTTCTTAAAAGAGAATCAAGAATACACAATGATATTGATTTGTTTGTTGAACTGAAACATTATCATGATTATATTTATGTGATTAAGCAGCATGGATTTGAGGAAGTAAATACTGATTATACAACGGATGGTCATACTGTCTGGAAAGATGATAAACAAAGAATCATTGATTTACATTGTTTTGAATTTACAGATGACGGAATTGTTTATGAGGGAGATATATTTCCATCAAAAACTTTTTCCGGTATTGGAAAAGTTGGAGATATAACTGTTTCTTGTATTGAACCATTGAGTCAGGTAATGCTTCATTTGGGATATGAACACGATAAAAATGATGTGCATGATGTGATGCTGTTGTGTGAAACATTTCAAATAGCAATACCAGATGAATATAAGGAAAAGTAAAATTTCAGTTTTGTGTTGAATCTCTAAGCAAAATAGCTTATAATTTGACATGCTACATATAGTTATTATCCACAGTTATCGAGTAGGTGTTATCAATGCCGATAACAAAATGATAACATTAGCTCGTATAGGCAGGATAATATGGATATATCAAATAATCAAAAGAACGAGAAACATTACAGAGAATAATTCCTAAACAAAAAGCGTTAGTCTTTGTAGAGTTTGAATAATCCACACAATCACGAGGAACCAGTATTCATGCGGGTTACAAACAAATTTGTTTAGTGATTGGCAACAAAATGGCAACATTTTGTGATTATTCAAGAGATAAAAATTTTATTTCATAACGTATATAAAGAAACCTTACTGATTTTCAGAAGTAAAAAACTGAATATCGGTAAGGTTTTTCTTTTCTCTTATTTTTCTTTTTTAGTCAATTCTTTTACGAGGTAATCACTTAGTTCCTGAGATGGTACCTTGGCACGTTTCTGGTAAGTATCCAGTTCCGGGTACTTATATCTCCATTCATCATATTCTTCCTTGCTGATTTCACCGTTTTCCAATTTGTCAGCCTGTTCCATCCATGAACGAAGCATTTCATCAACAGATGAGCCGGGAGCAGATATGTAAGAGTCAAGGCAGATATGAGGCTGCCCATCTACATTTCTTACTTTCAGACCATACATATCTTCCAGTGCAAATAGTGTATGCATCAGACCTATGTGAGTATCAATATCTGGAACTGTTAAAGCATGAGTATTGACATCGAAGATCTGAGACATTTGTTTTACAAGATCGATTTTAGGAACTCTGGCTTCAGATTCATACTGAGCCATGCGGACATCTGAGGTTTTTCCTTTGAATCCCAGTTGCTCTCCGAGTTGCTTTTGTGTCATGCCTTTGCGGTTGCGAAAAAATTTGATACGTTGTCCGATTGCCATTTTTGTTTGCCTCCTTATAGTGGTCATTCGTGTTGCCATAATTAATTGTGAAGAAAATAAAACAATTCTGTTTAGGTTCAGTATAGCATGAGCAATTTTAGATAGCAAGAAGAACTTAAACAAAAAAATTTAATATTCTTATAAAACTGCTTGACTTAAATTAAAATGTTTAGTATCATGCAAATGTAACAACTTAAACAAATTGCGTTAAGATAGAGAGGGGAGATGCGATGTGACGAACAGAACTTTTATGACAGTAGAAGAAGTTGCAGCGGAACTGGGAGTTTCCAAGTCTTATGCTTATAAGATTGTCAAACAATTAAATGATGAATTACAGAAGCTGGGTTATCTTACGGTAGCTGGCAGAGTAAACACCAATTATTTCCGCAAAAAAGTATGTTACAGCGAAGTGTAAGAGAGAGGAGAATTTGTATGAGTATTTACAAAGATAATGTCACTGGGAAGTGGCGAGTGGTTTATCGGTATACCGACTGGACAGGGAAAACGAAACAGACTTCAAAACGAGGATTTCCTACGAAGCGAGAAGCGCAGATGTGGGAACACGAACAAATGTTAAAGCATGATGCAAAACTGGATATGACTTTCGCAAGTTTTTATGAAATCTATGTAGAAGATAAAAAGGAACGAATCCGGGATAACACATGGGGAACTAAGAATAATATTGCCAGAACAAAAATTCTTCCATACTTTGGGGAGAGAAAGATTGCAGAAATTGAACCAAAAGATGTGATTGCATGGCAGAATCATTTGCTTGCATTTAAGAGAGCGAATGGAAAAGGGTATTCTGCTTCATATCTGCGGAAAATCCACAGCCAGTTAAGTGCCATTTTCAATCATGCAGTTGATTTTTATCATTTGCCTTCTAATCCGGCACAGAAAGCTGGAAATATAGCAATAGAGGAATATAAGGAAATGTTGTTCTGGACGAAAGAAGAGTATTTGAAATTTGCAGATGTGATGATGGATAAACCAGTTTCTTACTACGCTTTTGAAATGCTTTACTGGTGTGGTATCCGTGAAGGAGAGTTGCTTGCCCTGACATCAGCGGATTTTGACTTTACAACGCATACACTGCGAATTAACAAATCATATCAAAGATTAAACCGGGAAGATGTGATTACCCCACCAAAGACATTTAAAAGTAACAGATTTATCAAGATGCCACAATTTATATGTGATGAGATGCAGGATTATATGGAAATGCTTTACGGTCTGAAGGAAGATGAAAGAATTTTCACAATTTCCAAATCTTATCTGCATCATGAAATGAACAGAGGATCAAAAGTGTCTGGGGTGAAGCGAATCCGTGTGCATGATTTGAGACATTCCCATGTATCGTTATTGATCAATATGGGATTTACGGTATTGGCAATCGCAGACCGAATGGGACATGAGAGCATTGATATCACTTACCGATATGCGCATCTGTTTCCAAGTGAGCAGACACAGATGGCAGAACAGTTGGATATTGAAAGGATGGAAAAATTAAATGGAGAAAAATCTGGACAGTAAAGGAAGATGGAGAAACAAAATCGTAGCATTCCGGGTATCACCGGAAGAAGCAGAGCAGATTGATGCATGTGTCCGATTGTCAGGACTTAGCAAGCAGGACTATATCACAAAACGATTAACTGATCGGGAAATTGTGGTACAGGGAAATCCAAGAGTGTATAAAGCATTGCGAAATCAGATGGCAGAGATTTATGAAGAATTGAAACATCTGGAAAAATGCAGTGAGGAAAACGAAGAGTTGCTGAGTACTCTGAGATTGGTCGCAGAGACATTGTATGGATTGAAAGGGGAAAATGAATGACAGCAAAAGAAAAAATGACTGCTCCGATTGCATCTGTTGGCGCAGATGTGGAACAGTCATCAAGTAATAAATTAACCAACCAAAGTATAGCAGATTTGCCCGGTAAGGGCAATCTGCAAGCCACAAATAATGCGGAAAATACAGCAAAATCAGCAAATAAAAAGAATCTAGATGATCTGGAAACAGTTTCTATGATGGAATTATACGATACTGCATATCCACCAAAATTGCCGATTGTAGATGGACTTCTGTATAACGGAACTTATCTGTTTGTTGGTTCGCCGAAAATTGGAAAATCATTCTTTATGGCACAGATCGGGTATCACATCAGTAAAGGACTTCCATTGTGGGGCTTTTCAGTCAGACAGGGAACGGTTCTGTATCTGGCATTGGAAGATGATTATGCAAGGTTGCAAAAGCGGTTATCACAGATGTTTGGAATGGAAGGCAGTGAGAATTTTTATTTCGCTACAAAATCAAAATCGCTCAATGACGGACTGGAAAAACAGCTTGTAACGTTTGTAACAGAGCATAAAGACGCAAGATTGATTATCATTGATACTCTTCAGAAGGTTCGAGAGGTCGGTGGAGATAAATTCAGTTATGCCAGCGATTACGAAATTGTAACGAAGCTGAAAGCATTCAGCGATAAATATGGTATCTGTTTTCTGGTTGTGCATCATACAAGGAAAATGGAATCTTCAGATAGTTTTGATATGATTTCTGGCACAAATGGATTGCTTGGAGCTGCGGATGGAGCGTTCGTCATGCAGAAAGAAAAACGGACAGATAATAAGGCAGTTCTGGAAGTGGCAGGACGTGACCAGCAGGATCAGAAACTATGGTTGAACTTTAACCGGGAGAGATGTGTCTGGGAACTTATCAAGACAGAGACAGAACTTTGGAAAGAACCAGAAGATCCAGTGTTGGAAAAAATCAAAGAGCTTGTAACAGAAACTACGCCAGAGTGGGCAGGAACAGCAACAGAGCTTGTGGAAGTATTGCAGGTGGAAATGCAGCCGAACGCATTATCACGAAAATTAAATGTCAGCCTTGAACGATTGATTCTGGAATATGGAATCCAGTATAAAGCGGAACGAGGACATGATGGAAGAAAGATCAGATTAGCCTTTGTTGGAAAACAAGTGTGACGATATGTGACGGTTGTGACGGTATTTTATATAGCGTGTCAGTAGTGAAAATATCGTCACTATCGTCACGACCGTCACGGAAAGGAGAAACATGGAAAGAAAATTACAGGTGCAGATACCAAAAGATTTATTACTGGCATTGTTCCAGTATCATCTTGCCGGGAATGAGGAATATCAACCGGAGATAGAAAAAGCATTGATGGAAAAATTAGACAGTATGGTAAGACGTCAGTTATATACAACATTCAAAACAGCACCAACCGAGGAAGAACGGGAAAAGGCAAGACAAGAGTATTTGGATAAGTGTGGAATGCATGAGAACTTTCGTTGGTAAAGATTTTGCCTGATTACCTAATAACAGGAGCGTGGCACGCACCTGTAGATAGCAAACAAGGAGAAAGCCGGTAAGGTGCAGTCGGGAGTTGGCTGGCGAAGTAAGGAGATTTTCAAAAGGGAGCCCTGATTCAGGGCGTCCTTGCAGGAACGATAAATGAAGGGAGAATAATCAAATGAGAGAAGGAAGATTAGGTTACAACAGTTATAACAAGAGATATGGCTTATTATCATCAGACTTATGGATTGATACGGGATTTCATTGCGGAGAATGTCTGGAAGTTCTAGTTGATGATCAGTGGGTAAAGACACGAATGGAAATGAATCTGGCGAGAGAATGGTATTTGGTTGGAACACCATATTGTGGAGATCTGGAGTATGTACGGGCAAGGATACCGGAATAAAGCAGACAGGAAGAGTAATGGTCGGTTTGTTGTTAGTGAAAAAATAAGCCCGGATACGGGCAGAAAAAGAGGGCGGATACGCCCAAAATGAAAAGCGAAAGCCAAGTTGTGGTAGATGTAAGAAGCATCTCACAAAGCCCTCGGCGTTTGAGAGCGAAATACACCCATCGCACAAATTAAAGATTTGTACTCAGGATATTTCGCCCTGCCGGGAGCTGTTCCGCCGACAGGCGGATAGTTCGTAAACGGATGTCGATGCATCCACTCACAAATGATATGGCAGAATTTATTTTGCCGAAGACAAGGAGGGAGTGCCTATCGGAAGAAATTCATTTATTCAAATGACAAAACTAAGCAATGTAAAAGGCAGGATCACTTATATATCCAGTCATGCAAAACAGGAAAACCTCTATGCAGTTTATGAAACCACAGAACGGAAATTCTGGCGGGAACTTGCAAAATGTAATCAGGAAGAATTTTCAAAAAGTGGAACAGAAGGAAAATGTATTGAGGCAAGAGAACTGATCATTGCTTTGCCAGAGAGTTTTACAGAATATCAGCCGGATAGATTGCTACAGCTTTTTACAAATCATTTTAAACAGAATTATGGAACAGAGTGTATTGCTGCTTTGCACCACAATAAAAGAAAGACCAATTATCACATTCATTTGATATTTGCAGAACGGAAACTACTGGATGAACCAATCATTAAGATTGCCAGCAGAAATATGTTTTATGATGAAAATGGAAAACATGTCCGAACCAAGAAAGAGATATTAGGAGAAGATGGCGAGATCCGAGAAGGCTGCAGTATTGTGAAGAAAGGAGAAGTCTATGAGAAGAAGCTGTTTACTGCGAAAGATGAACGCTTCAAGTGCAATTCATTTCTGGATGAGGTAAAGCATTCTTATACAGATTTAATCAATATTTATGTGCAGGACGAGAAACAGAAACTACAGGTATTTGAGCGTGGCAGTGTTTATCTTGCAACAAAGAAAATCGGAAAAAATAATCCGAAGGCACAGGAAATAGAAGCGGATAATCAAAAACGCCGGGAATGGAACAGAGCTGTTGATATGGCATTGATTAGTGGAGTGCCGGAACCGAAGATAATGGAAGTGAAGCGGAAAGAAATCACAGAACCAATCAGGAAATCCATTGCTCGGCGTGGAAACAGACCACGATTATTTTCCAGAGTTGTAACAGTGGCTGTTGAGGCATTGGAGTTTTTGATAGCAAGTGTGCTGTTTAAGAAACCCAGGGAAGTGCCAAAACAGACAGAGCAAACGGAAACAGAACACCCAAAGCATGTTGCTGAAAATAGCACGGCAGCAGTCAAGACAACAAAAGAAGAAAAGGCAGAACCGGAACAACCTAAAATGACGAGGCTTGCATCAAAGTATCCGAAACTATTTAAAGTGAATAAAGAACTGGAAGATCAAAACGGTGCAATTCAACAGAAACAAAAACAGCTTTCTGCAAAGAAGAAAGAACTGTCAGAAGTCACGGGATGGTTTAAAGGAAGAAAGAAAAAAGAATTGCAGAAAGAAATTGATGAACTGAAAAGCCAGATTAGAGATATGAAAGATTATCTTCCAAGGATTGTGCAGAAAATCGGATATAGAAGTGTACAGGAATTTTTTAAGGATTTTAAGGCTTCTCAAACTGAGTATAGTCAGTATCAAACTGCAATAGAAAAATGGAAGAAAGAAACAGGAAAAGAGCCAGTAGCGCATGGTATTAGGGCGAAGCTGGCAGAAAAGAAACAAGAAATACAGAATGAACAGAAAAATAAACAGCATACCCATAGTCAGAATAAAGACCGGGGAGCAAGATAGGAGGACAATCATGGAGAAACACATTATGGGAGAAAATGGAATCAGTTATACTTTAGGAGAGGACGGTCTGTATTATCCAGACCTGTACCTCCCGGAAGAGACAGAGTATCCGATTGGAAAGTATGGAATGTTGAGAAAGATATATTTGCAGGAGCATCGGAAAGGATTATATCTGGAGTTGGTACTTGCCGGGAAGTTAAATGAGCATCTGCATCAGATTGACAAGGAATGTAATCAGATGATGGACAGATTAGTGGAGCAGATGAAAGAAAAGCAAGGCGTGACGGAAGAATTGAAGATGCAGGATCAGATGGCATGGGTTGGGAGAATGAATAATATCCGGGCATGTGCGGAGGAGATTGTCCAATATACAATGGTATTCATATGAGATAAAATATCTCTAAAATCAATATAAAAGTATTGCAAATACAATACTTTTATATTAAAATTTAGAGAGATTTAGAGAGGAGGGAAGTAATGTCTTTTTCATATAAGCCTTTGTGGAAATTGTTAATTGATTATGATATGAGCAAAAAAGATTTAATGAAAGCAACTGATATATCAAAATCTACTATGGATAAAATGGGAAGAGGAGAACAAGTGTCAATGGAAATCATAGATCGGCTTTGCAATTATTTTGAATGTAAAGTTGAGAATGTTATTCAGCATTGTTACGATAAGGAGGATAGATAAGTGGAACAAACAGATATTAATAATATTCATTTATATTGTAGCGATGCAATGGAAGTATATGATAAATGGAAAAGCCCAGTGGCTATAATTTGTGACGGCCCCTATGGCGTGAATGGATTTCCAGGAGATTTAGTTTCATATAATGGTTTAGCTGAATGGTATGAACCACACATAAAAAAGTGGAGTGAATTTTCAACACCACTTACTACATTATGGTTTTGGTGTACGGAAGTGGGTTGGGCAACTGTTCATCCGGTATTGGAAAAATACGGATGGGAATATGTTTCGTGTTGTGTATGGGATAAAGGAATGAGTCATGTCGCAGGAAATACAAATACAAAAACTATTAGGCATTTACCAGTTGTGACAGAAGTTTGTGTTCAATATGTAAAACGTCCAATTTTTACAGTAGATGAAAAGAAAATGAGTATGAAAGAGTGGCTGCGTTATGAATGGTTACGTACAGGATTACCATTATCAAGAACTAATGAAGCTTGTGGAGTAAAAAACGCTGCAACAAGGAAATATTTTACAAAATGTCATTTGTGGTACATGCCACCGGCAGAAGCATTTGAAAAAATTGCATCGTACGCGAATGAATTTGGTGATGAAAAAGAAAAACCCTATTTTTCTATAAATGGAAAAACCCCTATAACTAAAAATGAGTGGGCACAAATGAGATCAAAGTTTTATTGTCCTATTGGAGTAACAAATGTATGGCAAGTTCCACAACTGAGAGGAAGCGAACGTTTGAAAATTAATCAAAAAGCCATACATTTGAATCAGAAACCATTAGAATTGATTAAACGTACAATAGAAATGGTTTCTGATGTCAATGATGTGATTTGGGATCCATTTGCTGGTTTATGTACAACAGCAGTTGCCTCAGCTGAATTAGGACGAACCTGTTTTGGTGCTGAAATAAATCCAGATGTATATAGTATTGGTATAAAACGAATTAAAAGTAGTTTATAGTAGTGTTTTTAGTGCATATTCTAATTTTGCTTCATCTTTTGATGATAATATATTGCTCCATTGTTTAATTGTCATACCATGAAACTCTGTATTTAATACATGAGTTTTGAATTGTTCTATTTCTTTATGCTCTATACGGTCAATTTTAGCGTAATTAGTATCAAGTCTATATACAAATTGTCCGTATAGAGATCTTAAACGTTGCTGATATTCAGGTGTTGGACTGTATTCTAATGCATTTTCTCCCCATTTTTCGACAAATGCGATGGCTGATTTAACATCACATTTATCGGCTTGTAACTTATAACCATTGGTATTGGTTTGTTGTAAATTAGAAGTACGATTGGATGTATCTTCGGGTTCAAAAACAAGATAGTCAGGTGGTCTATGATAGTGAGCATCTCGTGCTTCTGCAACACTTTTTCCGCTAACTACTAGGACATCAATGATTTTGGGCTTGCCCCAAATAACATTTTCAGGTAGCCATGCGATTAATGCCATATCTATATTGTCCTGTGAGAAAATAGTTATACTATCTTTAAAACGTGCAGTAATTTCTGTCGCAAATGGGAACCAGGCTTTGATTTCAATGCCAGGATTTGGGGAGATAGTGCTGCTTTTAAAAAGTGCATCTGGAAAACCAGGATCTTGTCTTATCCATTCTCCCATGTTGCACCAATCATGCTTGTTTAATAAGTCCACGGTGGAAAATTCAATCATATTTCCAAGGAGAGGGGAGAGTTTTGAAATAACTTTAGCGAGTTGTTTTGCGTAGGCTAGTGATGTAGGGCGTTTAATATCTAGCACATCAATTAAATGGCTGTCCAAAGAAGTTAATTCTTCTTTTGCTGCATTTAGAATATCACGGGTATTCATTTTTGAGGCTCCTTTCGATAATTTATTGATTTTAGTATATCATAATGAACTGAATAAAAGAAAGTACATATAATTTTAATTTGATCATATGCAATATTTTGATAATATATACAATTATCTCAAATAAATGTAGCAGCACTTGACATATAAAGAATAAATTGATAAAATTGAAAAAAATAAAGTAGCTGCTAAAAATAGCAGCTAGAAAGGAGCTGAAATGAATATTAACAAATTACTATTGGAAGCTGCCAATCTTAATCCGACCAAGAACAGTAGACAAGAATATATTTTTACCTTATGTGAGTATATAGAAAAAAATGAATTAACATTGCCATTATATCAAAGGGATGTTAGCTGGACATTGGCTAAATGTGTTGAATTGTTAAATTATCAGCTTTTAAGTAAATCGCCTATATCTGCAATTTCTATCAATATAATAAATAATACAGAAAAGGAGTTTGCAGTACCACAAGTCTCATTTATAGAAAGGGAATTGCTTTCTGAAACTGTAAGAGGACAAATGTCTGTTGTGGATGGGCAGCAGAGGCTAACAACAAATTATAAGGCATATTGCAATCATCCAGATTTAAAAAGCGTAGTGTTAGATTTAGGAAAAGGAGAATTTGTTATAAATGCGGAAGCATATCGGAAAAATCAGGTGCCAGTTGGTGTGCTCTTGAATAAAGATGATAACAAACTAATTGCTTACACAGAAAAAAATAAAGCTTTGGCATCACCAATGGTAGTAAATGCGTTACTACAGATTAGAAATAAAATAAAGACTTACCAATATACAATTAATTTTGCAACAGATCTTACTGAAGATGAGCAAATTAATTGGTTTGAGGTCTTGAATAATGCAGGAAGTCGTGTAAGTATTATCCAAATGAGATTTTCTAAATTGAAAGCACATGGTATTGATGTATATACACAGTATACGCATGTATATCGTAATAAGGTACAGGAATATGGATATGATTTTTTTACACCGCAGAAGACAAATGTTTCATATTCAATCGCAGCATTAAATCCAGCGTATGAAGTGCTTATTTCCGGTAAACATTCGAATAATTTTGCACCTATTTCATCTGATACAAAAGAAAATCAGCTTTGCAACTTAGGACCAGATAAATTAAAAGAATGTTTTGAAATGACATTAGAAGCATTGGAAAGGGCTTTGAAGTTTATAGAAAATAATGATTTGGAAAAATTTAATCGTTCTGATTATGTGAATTATCTCGTTGGATATTTTGTGTTTCACAGAGAAGATATTTCAGAAAAGCAAAGGGAGAATTTGATAAATTGGTATAATGGTGTTGAATTTACTAATAAATCAAATACTGCTCGGAGAAAGATTTACACGGATTTACTAAAGATATGAGGGTAAGGGTATCCAGTTTTTATTAGAGTTGGAGAAAATAATATGCAAGAGAAGTACTGGAAATATATGGTTCAAATTAAAGCGTGGATATTCTATTTAGATGTGTATACGGAAGATTCTTACAGATGGGATAGGATCATTAATATTGTTGTGGCAATTGCGTCTTCAACAAGTATTGCAGCATGGGCTATATGGCAAAAATATTCGTTTGTCTGGTCTATTATAATAGCAATTTCGCAGGTGTTAACAACGATTAAAGGTTTTTTGCCGTATAGTAAGCGATTAAAGATGTTAGTTCCATTTATGGAAGATTTAAAATTTCTATACAACAAAATAGAATATAATTGGTTTAAAGTAGCGTCGGGAGATTTGTCAGAGGACGAGATAAATGAATTATTATATTCTTTTAAGGATGAGTTTGCAAATATAGAAAATAAAAACTTAAAAGAAGAAACATTATTAGAAAAAGATAATTTTAGAGAAATTGCCGATAGGAAAAATGATGCATATTTTGCAAATAATTTTTAAGAGGTGTAAGTATGGACGAAAATAATAAACAAAATAAACCAACTGGAGAAAAAAAAGGAGGGAAAAGGGGGTTTTCACTTCCTCCGACAACTTCGAAACCACCAATGCCACCGGTAAAACCGCCCAAAAAGAAATAAAAGATAATCGGTTGTGTGGCGTAGTAATGTAGGTGTATACTTAGAGATAAGAAAGGGGGATGAAAATGAGAAAAGCATTGTGTGTAGGAATTGATTGTTATGAGCATGTGGATGATTTGCATGGTTGTGTAAATGATGCTAATTCAGTAAAAGCAGCTTTAGAGCGAAATGGGGATGGAACTTTAAATTTTGAAGTAAAACTCATGTGTGCTACCAGTGAGGCATCATATATAAACAGAAATGATTTAAGGGATGCTATAGAAAATTTATTTAAAACTGATTCGGAAATAGCAGTTTTATATTATTCAGGTCATGGTTCATTCGATGCATTAGGAGGATATTTATGTACGAGTGAAATACAACGTCCTGATGAAGGTGTGTCATTAAATGAAGTGATGGGATTTGTGGCACAATCGAAAGCAAGAAATAAGATTATTATATTGGATAGTTGTTTTAGTGGAGCAATTTCTAATCCTGTAGAAATGCAGAATTATTCTGTGTTACATAATGGAACAACAATACTTGCGGCTTGTGGACCATCAGAATATGCTTCAGAAGAAAATGGACATGGCATTTTTACTTCTCTTTTAGTTGAAGCATTGTATGGTGGTGCTATGAATTTATTAGGTGAAGTGTCACCAGGTAGCATCTATTCTTATATTGATCGTTCATTGGGAGCGTGGGATGAGCAAAGACCGTTATTTAAGGCCAACATTAGTAGCTTTGTTTCATTAAGAAAAAATGCACCGCCGATTCCGATTGCAGAATTACGACAAATAACGGAAATATTTACTTCACAATATGATGAATATCCATTAGATCCAACTTATGAACCTGATAAACATGAAGCAGATGTTAAAGATGTAAACAAAGAGCATGAAGCTATATTCGCAACTTTGCAAAGATTTGTAAAATTGAATTTGGTAATTCCAGTGGGAGAAGAACATATGTATTATGCTGCAATTCATCATAAATCTTGTAAGTTAACGGCACAGGGACAACATTATTGGCAACTGGTAAATAAGAATACCATCTAAGTGAAAGCAATGTAGAAGGAGAAGATTTAAATGATAAATGTATTTATACCACATCGTTGGAACAATGATGACTATGAAACGATTACTGCATTATTGGATAGAACAAAATACAATGTAAGAGATTATTCTGTCCCAAGTAGCTCACCGTTTGACAGTATTGATAGGCGATATAATGTAGATCCGCAAATTCAAAGACAGATTAAATATGCAAATGTTGTTGTTTGTTCAAATCGTCCAGCAAATAATTACGGAATGTCGATGGATGAGATACGATTTGCTATTTCTATTGGTAAGCCGGTTGTTGCTGTTAAGATTACTGAAAGTACAAGTTCTAATATTACAAATTTAAATATTCCGGTAATAGCTAAACGAAAAGATTCATTGGAGGATTGGATTTGCCGGAATGTGTATTAAAGATAAGGTGGTAAGAAATGCGGATATTTATATCTCATAAATTAGAAGATGCAGCTACGGCAAATTTGATAGCAAAAGAATTGCGAGAAATTAAAGTGGAATGTTATCTTGACTTGCTTGACAATTCCATAACAGAAAACGGTAAAGCTTTAACTGATCACATACGTGCAAACTTGAATGATTGCACAGACATAATTGTTGTTATGTCGAGTATAACAAGATTTTCACAGTGGGTTCCATTTGAAGTAGGTATGGCAGCACAAAAAGATATGCCGACAGCGACTTTTTTAAAGGAAGATGTTTCTTTGCCAGACTTTTTGCAATATTGGCCTCGATTAAAGAGATATACGGATATAAAAAAATACGTGTTAGCGAGAAATGACGTGGATAGAGAATATCGCTTTATTTATGAATCTGTGAGCCAACAGCGAAAAACAGAACATTTTTATGATGTGTTAAAACAACGTTTATAACAAAGAGAATATGGCAACAAATTGGCAACAGAAAATCAGTGAGCCAAAATAATATATACAACTGAAATAAAATAACGGCAAAAAAGATACAAAACTTAAACAAATATGTTTGAGAATATCTTTGAATTTGTCGAGTTTGAGTAGCGGACTAAATTGCGAAAAAGCCCATAAATAAAGGTTTTGCGGGCTGTCTGGATGTTCCGGTGGAGTGCAAATGGAGTTAAAAAATCTTTTTTTTCTTTGTTTTCTTTTCGGAGTTATCTGAGATTTTCGCAAAAGTAACTATGCTCAGAAAATATAATTAGTGTGAATATGAAGAACAGTTTGTTTTGATGGAAATATTTTCCGTCAGGGCAGACTGTTTTTTTATACCCTTTTTCAATGATATTAACTCCATGGTTCAGCGATAACACATATGGAAACTGTAAAATTAAAATAATTTGCTAAATTTCGGAAAATGATGTCCGATTTTACATCTGCCAGTACAGAGTATATGAAGAGATAAATATTCAAAATACAGGAGGTACTGATTATGCAGAACAAATTATTTTTAAAGGCAGCCGATATTTGTGAACTTCTGGAGGTAAAACAGACATCGGCTTATGAGATCATTGGAAATCTGAACAAGGAGCTGGAAGACCAGGGATATCTGACGCTTAGAGGAAAAGTTCCGACAAAGTATTTTGTGAAGCGTTTCTATGGAGTAGAAGATACTTGTGAGATTCCTCAGGAAGAAGGAAGGAATGGTTTCATGCGTAAAAGAAAAATGTATTTATCAGTGGAAGACATTGCCGAACTCTTTGAGTTATCAGTTTCTTTTGCTTACCGGGTGGTGGAAAGAATGAACGCCGATCTGGCAAGTAAGAACTATTATGTAATTCTCGGTCAGGTACCAACCCGTTATGTAGAGGACAAGATCTATGGTCTGGAACACGTTGAGCAGTATTTGAAGGAGGATAAAGCGATATGAGTATAGTGCAGGAAAAAATGTATATGGATGTGGATGATGTGTGTGCAATTCTTGGTGTTTCTAAAGCGTATGCCTAAATTAAGCGTGAAAATGGGTCTGCCCAGCAGCGGTTTTTTTCTTTTCTGCCGCTGGGCAGATGTTTTTTCTTTAGATACATGATAAGAGGAATTTTTGAAGATTCCATAAAGATTTGAAAAATGGACGGACATAAAAGACGTCCGAGAGTATGAAACTTTTTCTGTAAAATAATGTTTATAAGGTTCTTCTATGATACAATAAATATCATTAGGAGGGCCTTT
>NZ_WQQB01000012.1:0-60086 GCF_018785565.1 Blautia sp. MCC283
GGCATTCCCGGCATTCCGGTTCCTCCTGGATAACCTGGCTGACCTCCCGGCATTCCTGGCATTCCGGTTCCTCCCGGATAGCCTGGCTGGCTTCCCGGCATTCCGGCTCCTGCAGGATAATATACGATCATCTGCTGCATTTTTGTATCAAAAACCTGCTGACCTGGCTGCGGCTGTGCGATCGGCTGATAGGTCATCGGATCCAGATATCTCGGCACTTCCGGCTGATACATAACCTGCTGGCGCATCTTTGTATCAAAAACAAGCTGGCCCGGCTGCGGCTGTGCGATCGGCTGATAGGTCATCGGGTCCAGATATCTCGGCACTTCCGGCTGATACATAACCTGCTGGCGCACCTTCGTATCAAAAACAAGCTGGCCTGGCTGTGGCTGTGCGATCGGCTGATAGGTTGTTGGATCCAGATATCTCGGCGGCTCTGCCTGATGATTTACAGGCTGCTGTTCTTCTGTCCGATGAATATCATGATGATCCCACTCCTGATGGTGGTCACTCAGCTTTGACTGCTCGTCTATTGGAAGCATTCTGGTCATTTCCTCAATGATTCCCTGATAAAAATCCAGTTTATTGATACATTCTGCTTTTTCATCCGGTCCTGCATTATAGAGTTCCTGACGTACCGTTTCTACCTGTTCCTTATATTCCGGAATATACTGCTCCCGGATTTCTTTATAATGTTCCTCTCTCTGTCCCATACTGTCTTTGATACGCGCTCTCAGATTTGTATACTGTGTATCAATTTCTGCACGCATCTTCTTATCCAGAAGTTTACAGAGTTTCCGATACACCTGATATTCCCGGTAGTCCGGAGCCATTTCCTGTCCAACCATCAGCGTGATCGGCATCGGATCCATGTCTGATCTTTTATATACCACATCCATGATCTCATTTTCATAGATCATATGAGCTACTTTTGCGTATGCATAATATTTCGGATAATAAAGTTCATCTTCCAGCTGCTGAATCTTTTCTGCAAGCTGGCATTCTCGTTCCAGCTGTCTCATTACCTGCGGATATCTCAGGATATTTTCACGGATATTATCTTTTTCTCTTTCCAGCTTATTTCCCTGTACCTGATTGTTTTCGGAATTTCCGATGCTACGCAGATACGTACCAAATGGTTTCAGAACCAGCTCTTCTCCGGAATCCCATACTGCCATCTTGATCTTTGTCAGCTGCTCGATCTTCTTAAGAATTGTCGGCGCATTTAAATTGGCCTTGCTTACAGATGCGGCAACTTTTTCATTGGCTTTTTTGAGGACAATATTTCCATTATGTTCTGTGATCAGGTCCAGCTTTACTGCTTCATCAAAAAGTTCTCTGTATTTTTTATTATTTTTTCTGGTCCGTTCACAGGTATAAATTCCATGCCAGGAAGGTTCTACATACGGAGACGGCAGATAATCACGCCACTCTCTGATCAGATGTTTACCCATTCCTGCTTTACCAAGCATCTGTTCCTCATATGCCTCTTCCATCTTTTCAAGGAAATCATTGGAATACAGTGGAAATCCGCTGGCAACCTTGACAATATAAAATCTGCTTCTCTCATCACTCTGCTTGATAATGACTTTTGTACTTAAATTTTTTGCTCTAATATGTGCCACTGCGGTCTGATAGATTACCGGGCAGTCACTTGGAATGGACAGAATGGAAAATTCATCTGTCTTTCCATCAAACTGTGCACTTTTTTTATACATGGCATAGGACTTGTCAAGAAGATGATCGATGCAGTCACCGATATATTGGTTCAGGCTCTGTCCTGATTTCAGTTTCGTAGACATAATATTTTCCATGTTGATCGTAAGAAGTTTGCTGAAATGCTCAGAAATAAATCCGGAAATAAATCCTGGAACATCTACAGTTCCTGCAATGTTCTCATCAACGTTGTCAATATCTCTGCCGATCCACTTGTGGATATTTTCTGCCAGACTTCCAAGGAAAGAATTTTCTGCCGCAAGAACCGCCGCATTGAATTCCATCTGCTTCGTATGTTCAAACTGCAATGGGCGGATCAGAACATCCGTATCTTCCTGCACAACAGCTTCCTGTGCCTTGATGATCTCCACATTGTCATGGAATATCTTTGGAAGCTCAAACAGTGTATCTGTCAGAGGTTTCAGAATATTATCATAGTATAATTTCAACCGTCCCTGAAGAATCTCTATAACTTTTACGATCTCTTCATTTAAAAATGCAGATTCTTCATTTCTGTACCATCTTTCAACAGAATCCAGATAATCTTTTGCAGCCTGTTTTTTCTTTCCAAATCCCGCATTCGTTCCCATGACATACATCTGCTGCATTTCTTCCTTCATTCTCTGGGACTGGCCTGCACACTGGCCTTTCAGTTCATTGCAGTAATTCTTAAATCCTTCCAGCATATGATAGAGAGAATAACTTTCCTCTGATTTCACAAAGTATCTCAGATATACAGGACCTGTTTTCTTATTCTGAAGATTTGATTTAATGTAATTTTTCAGTTTTCCTTCCAGATAGCTTGGAAGATTTCCGGATTGTTTTACTACCGCACGCTGAAAATCCGCAAGCCAGTTATAAGCGGCATTATACGGTGTGTTATTTGGCCAGATATCCTTATAGTCAAACTGCTGCAGTGCCGGTCTCGGAATAACCTCTCTGTACAGCAGACTTCGGATATTATCTTCTGTCATTTCCAGATCACGATATACTGTGACATTAAATTCTTCCTGCGTTGGACGATTTCTGAACATTCCCTGATCCAGACGTTCAAATACACGTGCAGCAACCAACGTTGAAATCTCTGTATAAGGAATTTCAATCTTTGCGGCACCAACGGACAGGTATTTATAGCATGCCGGATACGGAGCCCTTGTCTCCAGTGCGGTCATATATCCCTGAATGTTATTGTACATCTGTGTCATTGCGGTATTACCACCATCACCGCCACCGGCTTCTCCCGCAACGTAAGCAAAAATATTCTCCGCAACAGAACGCAGGATCTTTTTGTAACTGAACTGGTGACCGTGGATATCTGAAGCATCCAGAAGATGGCAGAAATCAAATGGTGCTGCAAATTCATTTAATTCATAGCCAGGAAATTTCTGATGGTAACGTTCCATATGCTCACTGGAGTTCATCCAGTAATCCAGTTCTTTCAGGCAGGCAAAACCGTTTGCACGCAGAGATGTATCTGCACCACCATTTAACTCATTGACATCTGTCATGATCAGATAGCCCAGGATATTTACATTTGGTATGGATTCTTTAGCCACTTTTCTTAAAATATAGGCCATATCCAGAAATGTACCTGCACCGGTACCACCGGAAATACCGCTGAATAAGATGATTCGGATATCATTGATCTGTGTATTGCTGATAAGACTGCTGATCTTGCCCTTAATATCTGCAACTACTTTTAAGATGTTATTTGCCAGAAGCATACGTCCGATCTGGCGGATTCCACCTGCACCATCCGCACCTGCAATAGCATTTACATCTTTATCAAACCACTGCCAGTATTCTACACCATTGTCTTTCTGTTTCAGGACATTCTCGATAACCTTGTCTACCGCATCCACAGAAATATCACAGAACTCTGTTCCACGTCTGTCAAAATGTGCGGTACCATATGCAAGATTTTTGGTTTTCTTATCGGTATCAATTTCCAGAAATCCAATATTTTTCGGTGTGTCCGCAACAGGTGTGTTACTTTCATCAGTAGGAAGGATCATTCTATTGGTGATCTGATCCTTAATGCGGATCAGTGCATCCGCACCACTTCCTCCAAGTCCTACAAACAGCACTGCCTGTTTTTCCTCAGGCGCAACTCGTGCGCCTGCGTAATAAATACCGCCATTCTGGCCAAGGCTCAGTGCCTGCTCCAGTAAGCTGATCGTTCTTTTTTCTTTTGCCATAACATGTCCTCCGTTTAAGGATTATTTTATACTGTTTATAAAAAATAACTGCGATCAGAAAAAGTCATCTCCGCTTCCGTCACTTCCGGAACCGCCAAAGTTAAATCCGCCGTTTCCTCCCGGCTGGGTATTTCCCTGGCTGTCGCCACCAAAGCTGCCACTTCCGAAGTCGTTTCCTCCCTGGTTGTTTCCGCCTCCGAAACCGTTTCCTTCCTGGCCGTTTCCTCCGCCGAAGTCATTTCCGCTTCCGAAACCATTTCCACTTCCGAAACCGTTTCCTCCCTGGCTGTTTCCTCCGCCGAAGTCATTTCCGTTTCCGAAGCCGTTTCCACTTCCGAAGCCATTTCCTCCCTGGCTGTTTCCTCCGCCAAAGTCATTTCCTCCTCCGAAGCCGTTTCCACTTCCGAAGCCATTTCCTCCCTGGCTGTTTCCTCCGCCGAAGTCATTTCCTCCTCCGAAACCGTTTCCGCTTCCGAAGCCATTTTCTCCCTGGCTGTTTCCTCCGCCAAAGCCATTTCCGCCTCCGAAACCGTTTCCGTCTCCGAAACCATTTCCACTTCCGAAACCGTTTCCTCCACCGAAACCATTTCCTCTCTGGCCACCATATGGACTGCCAGTATGGCTGATATCAAAATCACTTCCTCCAGATCCATAAATAGATCCGGACATTTTCTGTTCTTTTCCGACGATCAATGTCAGCACACTTCCACCCTGCTCAGATGGGCTGACATACTGAATGGAAATTCTGTCGCCTTTTCTGACAGATTTTTTTACACCCTTTTCAGTGTCGATCTTCTGATTATCAATCTGGATCATGCCTGTTGTCTTTGGAAGCACACAGACTTCAATTCCATCTTTTAATGCTTTCAGCTTGATATTCTGTACCAGAGCCTGAAGGCCTGTACGCATAAACACTTCATTATATGTATTTCTTGCTACCTGATCCTCATTGATCACAGTCCCTAACAGCACTTCGGATTTTTTGCCCGGCAAAGTCATAGATACGCTGCCTGGTGTCAGGCTCTGAAGAGCAGGCGGCAATGTGAGCTGCATAGTGAGCAGATCACGGAATTTCGGTTTCATTGCACGGAGAATGAAGAAAATTGCAGCGATCACTGCAAGGATCAATACCAGTACTCCGATAACGATCGTCCATACGGATTTTACGTTTACCCGCATTGTAAATCGTGCGCTCTGTCCATATTCATCCGCAATACGGAGATTTACATCCTGACTACCATTTTTTAACGGAACGATCTGGAATGTTTTGGTATCTGGATTAAAGGAAACCTTCGCATTTATTTCACTGTCTTCTTCAATATCACAGTTAATCTTGGATGTTGCGTCGTATGTAGTGATCTCGTCCAGAGGAATTTCCTTGGTCTTTCCGAATGGTTTTCCCAACAGTGATACTTTTTTCACATCTCCGCTTTTTACAGATAACGGAGTACTTTTTATGATCATCTTGTATGGGGTTGTTTCTTTTGAGAAACTTTCATTTCTTCCATTAAGAACTACTTTTACTGTATAATCACCCGGCTTCTCTGCCTTCATGGTGTATTTGAACCTGTAGCTGTCTGTATCCATAGGGATCTGCTGTTCTTTTCCACTGGCATCTGTGATAATACAGGTAGCAGTTGCACCATACAGAAGATCATCATCTGAAATTATCTGATCTCCGCATTTCAGAAGTGCTGTCATATTGATATCATCACCTGTTTTCGGTGAAGATTTATCCACATCCAGAGTAAGGTTCATATCAAATGTGGTCAGCAGATTGATCTTGATCGAATCCTTTGCGTCGCCTGCCACACTTACAGTCCATTCACCTTTCTGCGGATTCTTAACCTTAATGGTCATATAACGTTTATCAGAAGATACCGTGATATTGTGTTCTTCATCCTGAGGTACTTCTTTTCCGGAAGGATCGATGATCTTCGGATCTGACACACCTTTTTCTGTAAGAATTACAATATTAGCCGCGTAAACGCTTGCATTGTCAACAGTAAAGTTTGTTGTATATCTTCCTGTTTTGGAATCATACTGGGAAGGAAGTTCCGCACTGCCGCCCTTTGTGTGGTCATTATAAATGTCTTCAATAATACCATTCAGCTGATCTGAAGATTTTGTTTCATAGAATTTACCGCCTGTCTTCTCGGCAATATCGTTCATTGTAGCGGAATCCAGAGAACCATCATAATTCAGTCCGATGGTATATACCGGAAGGTTCAGAGATACTGCCTCTTTGAGAGTCTTGCTCAGTTCTTTCTGGGATTCTTCTACTGTACGTGGTCCTTTTGGAAGATCTGTTCTTCCGTCGCTGAGCAGAACGACCATCGGATTTCGTCCGGAATTAAAAGCCTTTCCCTCTTTCAGAAGTTTTACGGCTTCTGTAAGTCCCAGTGCGATATCGGTATCATTATTGATATCATATTTGATCGCTTCCATGCCTTTTTTGAGTGTATCTTTTCCGGTGCTCAGATCGGTAAGTCCCACACTGTCAAGAATAACATGGGAATAATATACATAACCGGCTCTTGTGCCCTCTGCACTGGATGCACACAGTTCTGTAAAGAGCTTTCCGGCAGTCGGTGCCATGTATTCCGGGTCTGCCCGCTCCATAGAACCACTTCCGTCGATGACATAAATGACATCCAGATTCAGATTGTCTTCTGTCGACGGTGTTGCTTCTTCTGCTTTTACCGGTATTCCTGTCACACAGGTAACAACCAACAGCAAAAGCATTACTAAAAAACGCGCTGTCTTTTTCATGTTTTCCCTCCATTTTCCCTTTTATCTGTGCCTATTTTTCTTTAAAATTATCACTATTGCACAAATAAACAGCATATTTTTGAATACTGATATAATATATATACTTAATTATACTTCATCCTCAATTGCCACGCAATGTTACAGTGCTATTATTTTCGACTATTTATGCCTTATTTTGAACAAATTATGCCTTTTACTTTTTTAATGCACTATAAAAAAGCAGACGAAATTTTTTTTATAAAAAACTGCCACTTTTAACTAAAGTGACAGCTTTTTTTGCAACAATAATATTCTATTCCATCTCTCTTACGATCTTTCTGACCGGAAGAACAAAGGTCGGAGATACGGACAGTTCATCCAGCCCCATCTCCACGAATCTTTCAGTAAGTGTGGTGTCTGCACCAAGCTCACCGCAGATTCCTGCCCAGATACCTTCTTTATGTGCATTGTCCACAACCATCTGGATCATACGGAGGACAGCCTCATGATGAGAATCATAAATGTTGTCCAGTTTTGCGTTCTGACGGTCGATTGCCAGAGTGTACTGAGTCAGGTCGTTAGTTCCGATACTGAAGAAATCAACTTCTTTTGCAAGAAGGTCACTGATCATAACAGCAGCCGGTGTCTCGATCATGATACCCTGCTCCACATCATCACGGAACGGGATACCCTGCTCCGTAAGCTCTGCTTTCACTTCTGCTACGATCGCTTTGATCTGTTTTACTTCTGTTACGGAGATGATCATCGGATACATGATGGAAATATTTCCGAACATGCTTGCACGGAAAAGTGCACGCAGCTGTGTCTTGAATACTTCCGGACGGTCCAGGCAGATACGGATCGCACGATATCCCATAGCCGGGTTCTCCTCATGTGCCATATTGAAATAATCGATCTGCTTGTCTGCTCCGATATCAAGGGTACGGATGATGACTTTCTTACCGGCCATGTTCTGTGCTACTGTCTTATAAACCTGGAACTGCTCTTCCTCTGTCGGATAATCTTCTTTCTCCAGATATACAAATTCGCTTCGGAAAAGTCCGATACCTTCCGCATCATTGGCAAGTACGTTGGCAACATCGCCGGTACTTCCGATGTTTGCATAAAGATGAAGCTTACGGCCGCTCTTGGTAACAGTCTCTTTTCCTTTCAGTTCTTTGAGCATTGCACGCTGTGCAAGTTCATCTGCACGCAGGTCTTCGTATTTCTTAAGGGTTTCCGCATCCGGATCAACGATCAGATTTCCGCTCTTTCCGTCTACAACTGCCATTTTTCCGTCCATGGACTCGTCGTATTCGATATTGATCAGTGCCGGAATGTTCATAGTTCTTGCAAGAATGGCGGTATGTGAGTTGGAAGAACCTTTTCTTGTAACAAATGCAAGTACTTTGCTCTTATCCATCTGTACGGTCTCACTTGGTGCAAGATCCTCAGCAACTACGATCACCGGTTCAGATGCCTCAAGTTCTCCATCTCCATGGCCGGAAAGTACACGTACCAGACGGTCAGAAATATCCTTCACATCAGCCGCTCTTGCTTTCATATAATCATCGTCCATCTGTGCGAACATTGATGAGAAGTTGTCGCCAGTTGTTGCAACCGCATATTCTGCGTTTACAGACTCTGTGCGGATAATGTTGTGGATGGAATCAAGATAGTCATCATCATCAAGCATCATCTGATGAACTTCAAAGATTGCCGCTCCGGACTCTCCAACCTCCTGAAGAGCCTTGTCATAAAGCTTCTGAAGCTGTGCCACAGCCTGCTCCTTGGCTGCCTCCACACGCTTTACCTCTTCTTCCGGATCCTCCACGTGAACACGTTTTACACTGGTGTCAACCTTCTGGAGGATTGAGATCTTGCCGATTGCAATACCGGAAAATACAGATTTACCTTCCAAAACCTTCATGAAATTATCTCCTTCTGTTTTAATATTTGCCCACTTATGGTGTATTATATCACACTATCCAAAGATTCTGCCATGATTTTTTTATGATCTGGAAAAAACCTGTAAAAATTCCATTTATGCTTTCTTTTTTTGCCATATATACAGCAAAAGTGACAAAATAAACGCTGCCATTCCGCGAAAAACACATTGTACCTGTTCTGCCTGGATGGGTGTCTTCGGAAGTACCAGATACCACTGGAAATTTTTTTTAACTTCTTTCCATTTTTTCGTCCAGAAGCCAAAATCTAACCACTGATCCGGAATCCAGGCTTTTTATGCCTGTACAGCTCAGATCCCGAATAAAAACGGTTCTCTGGGTCTTGTTATCCTCCACCCTCTGGATACACTGGAACATCAGATATTTTCTCAAAGAGCAGCTTTTGGGCTGGGGCTTTCCATTGCAAATGAAATCATTTCTCTCCAGAAGGGAAAGATCACTGTCTCAGAGACTCCCGGAGGCGGCGCCACATTTACAGTAATCCTTCCAGAACAGTCACTTTCTTGAATCCATAAAATATTGAGGCATAAAAATACCGGCCTCCAATCGTCAGATCTTCAGATCTGACTTTTGGAAGCCGGTACATTGCTGTAAAAATGTATGCGTTTTTTTATTTGTATTTACTCACTTCGAAGTGCATCGATAGGATTCAGGTTGGCTGCTTTCACAGATGGAAGAAGTCCGAAGATCAGGCCGATCAGCATGGAAAATACTACAGAACCAATAATGGCTGGTATGCTGATGGCCGTTGGTGCCCCGGACACCTGCGCCACTACTTTTGACAGGATGATACCAAGTACCACTCCTATGATTCCTCCGATACTGGTCAGCACCGAAGCCTCCGTCAGAAACTGCCCGAGAATAATATTTTTTCTTGCTCCAATGGCCTTTTTCAGACCAATCTCACTGGTACGCTCTGTGACAGATACCAGCATGATATTCATAACACCGATACCACCGACAAGAAGGGAGATACTTGCGATCCAGATCAGCTGCTGATTTGTGCTTTCACTGAGTTTCTGCAGATTTTTGACCTTCTCCATGATATCTTCTGCTTTATATTTGAAATTGGATTTATTCTTCTCATTCTGGATTCCTGTATTCAGGACATCTTCTGCCGCTTTTCCCACTGAACTCATATTATCTGTACTGTCCGCACGGACTGTCACATTCTGAGGCTGATCAAACTTAAATGCCACAGGCCAGGTTGTATCCGGAATCATCACACTTCCCATAATAGTCTGAGAATATTCCTCATACTCGGACAATGTATTGATCTTAGGCATATTATCCTCGCTCTGAGTGATCACGCCTACGATGATATAAGGTTCTGCTCCGATCTCGATGGTCTTTCCTACCGGATTTTCACTTCCAAAAATATTCTGCGCAGCATTGGAGTCCACCAGTGCAACCTTTCGATAGCTGTCATAATCCTTCTGCACAAAACCACGTCCGGACTGGACCAAATATCCCATCGTTTTCAGATAACTGTTATCAATACCATATACTGTTCCGCCCTGAAAACTTGTATTCTTATAATAAACACTTGCGGACTGACTGCTGTAGTAAAATGTAGAACTGATCACATGGTCCAGATCTCCAATGGCTGTTTTCTGCGAATCGGAAATGACGGGCGGTGTGGCAGAACTTCCATAGGAGCCATAGTCCATGTCATAAGTGCTGTCTCCGTCATAGAGCAGCACCTGCACAGTATTGTTTCCGGAACCGATCAGGTCTTCCTTTATCTGTTCACTGGTGCCCTTAATCGTAGATACAATTGCAATAATAGATGCAATACCAATAATAATACCAAGCATGGTCAGAAAGGATCTCATCTTATGTGACCATATTCCCTGAAATGCCAGGCGTATATTTTCAAGCATGAAATTTCTCCTTCCTGTTATTCATTATACATATCATCCAATGTTACTTCTTTTGTCTTGGCACCTTCCTGTACCGTATTTCCGTAAGGAAACGCAAGAAGATCATCCGACTTCAGACCTGAAGTTACAATGGCATAGTATCCGCTGTTTACGATACTGCCCACAGTAACCTGCTGTTTTTTCAGAGTTCCTTTTACATCTTTATAAACATAACTGGTTCCATTTTCTGTGCGGATAAAGGCCTTCATCACAACCAGGCTGCCTTTGGACAGTTTATTTGATTTCAGAGATATTGTCACATAATCCTGATCTGTAAACTGAAGCGACTGATCAGTGATCTCTGCATTAAAGGTATAGTAAGATACATTGGGATTGGAATCTCCTCCATAATAAAAATTATTGGAAGAATCCACCGGATAGTCTGAAACATTTAATACCTTTGCCTCAAAACTGCCGGAATCATAACTGGTACACTGGAGAAGAGTCCCCTCTTTCATCTGATCCCGCATCAGCTCACTGACTGTTCCGGTAACATAGAAACCATCTTTGCTCTTTACCTTCAAAAAAGCATCTCCATTATAGGAACCGGTTGCTTCATCTCCAATATAGGCAACGGTTCCATCCAGCTTGCTTGTCACAAGTTTATTTTTTACTTTATTTTCCAGTTTGGTGATATTCAGATTACTCTCTTCAATATCCAGTTTCAGGCTTGAAACCTTATTTTTCTGGATCTTGATGGCATCTTCTCTGGTCATGGTCGTACTGTCCGTACTGTCATCTCCGTCACCACTGTCATCCGGAATTTCATCGTCATCACCAGTATCATCGTACTTCATTGCATCATCCAAAGTAAATTCTGTCTCTGCATACATATAAACAGGATTTTCCAGAAGACTTCCATCGATCAGATAATATCCTGTACAGGAAAGTTTTCTGTCTTCAAAATCCGCAATGGTATCATTCTCATGAAATTCCAGCTGAAACCAGCTGCCACCTTTCTGAACTACTTTTGTTCCGTCTTCACTGTATCCTGCCATCCGGTTAAAAAATGAACCCATGACAGTAACCTTGCCTTTTGCACTGCTCACCAGAAAAACATACGGATCATCTTCTGTTCCGGTTCCTGTAAATGGCTGAGATGTATAATCTAGTTTCTGATAAAACTGCGGTTCTCCATCTGTGATTCCCGGAATTTCTTCTTCTGTTGCATTCGGATCAGGAAGTTCATTCGGCCCCAGTGTCGGTGTCGGCGTAGGTGATACGGAAGGTGTACTGTCATCTCCTGCATTCAGATCCGGCGTTTCACCATCTGTAATATCATCTACCGTAGGATCCTGATAAGACGGATCCATGATAAGACCATCATCAGAAGAATCCTCATCTTCATCCAGCTGCTCACCGTCTGAAGTTTCCCCTGCTGCTGCCTCTTCCCCATCAATGACATCTGCTTCCTGAGACTCTTCTGATGCGGAAGCTGTATCTGTAAACGCACTGAGAAGCAACGGCTGAGATGCCGACGCAAGATAACTTCCATCTACTGCAGTTCCCAGAGAACCGGTTGTGGACTGCATCTCATCATCACCGCTTCCATCAGAAGGAATATCCGTGCTTGTCATATTACTGTCACCGGTATTTCCATCTGTAGAATTCAGCTCTGTATCATCTGTGCTGTCCGTACTGTCCTCAATAGGTCCTCCGTTCTGAAGACTTGTCAGACGGTTCTGGGCTTTTGTAAGATCCTGTTCCTGTTTCTGCAGTTTCAGCTTTGCAATATTCAGTTCCATCTCTACAAGCGTCATATCAAAGGAGATCAGATTGTCTCCTTTTTTTACATCATCACCCTGAGAAACGTAAATCTTCTCAATGATCATATCTTTATCCATATTTACATTCTGCGCAACATTTGTGGTGATGGTTCCATCCAGCGTTGTTTCCGAATACCAGTCTGTCATAAGGTTGCTGACACTTGTTACCGGTACTTCTGTCACCTTGGATTCTTTTACATGCATAAGACCTGTATAAATACCAGCTGATGCCAGTGCTGCTATCAATACACCGACAATTATTCTCTTCACCACTTTCATGTTATCACCTCTTTTCCTGCAGCTCACCATCACGGATCATAACAACTCTCTTGGCGTGTGCCGCAATTTCCGGATCATGCGTGATCATCAGTACAGATACTCCCTCATCATTCAGCTTCTGAAAAAGTTCCATGACCTGTGCTCCGGATTTTGTATCCAATGCTCCCGTAGGTTCGTCTGCAAGCAAAAGTTTGGGATTGTTTACAATCGCCCTTGCAATGGCAACTCGCTGCATCTGACCACCGGAAAGCTGATTCGGCTTAAAATTAACCCTGTCAGCAAGTCCTACACGCTCCAGCGCTTTCAAAGCACGTTCCCTGCGTTCTTTCTTTGGGACTTTTGCATAATTCAGAGGCAGCTCAACATTTGTCAGCGCACTCTGTCTTGGAAGCAAGTGAAAACTCTGGAACACAAAGCCTATGGTTTTCAAACGAAGATCTGACATTTCATTCTCCGTGCACTTTGCAATATCCTCTCCATTCAGGAGAAAAGTTCCTTTCGTAGGTTTATCCAGACAGCCGATAATATTCATCAGTGTGGTTTTTCCAGAACCGGATGGTCCCATGATTGCTACATATTCACCCTCTTCCATCGAAAAATTCACATCTTTCAATACTGGAACTGTCATTTTCCCCTGCTGGTAATCTTTATATATTCCCTTTAAATCCAAAATCATTCCGTCGGTGCTCCTTCCATTGGAACGAGGTCATCTTCCGGAGAAAGCCCTTCCGTTGTGCTCATATCTCCATCCAGACCGCTGTCTTCGACCATATCAGGTTCTGATCCATCGCTTTCCATATCGCTGTAATCTTCATCAGAAACATCCTGGGAATCTTCATCAGAAGTATCCCACATAGCCGCAGTTGTCTGATCAGCGGTTCCCTCTACAACAGACATTCCCTCTTTAAGTTCCTCTGTCGGGAATGCGATCCTGTCTTTCTCTGTAAGCCCGTCCGCAATCTCGTATTCCGCTAGATTTTCATCATACTGTCCAAGTACAACATCTCTCTTTTCCAGTTTGTTCCCACTGCCTGCAACCCATACATAAGGGCTATCTGTATCCGCATCCACAATAAAGTAATCATTCAGCCAGATACCTGCTTTATTATCATCCTGTCCCTCATCCGGTTCAATATAAACATGCTGTCCAAGCATCAGACCATCCGAAGAATCCAGATTCACATAAAACGGATATGTACTGGAGGAAGTCTGATCATCACCAGTACTGGACATTCCAAACATTGCAGCATCTGAGCTGCTGTTAGTAGCCGAATTATCCATATCAACGGACCCCATTGTCCCTTTCCAGGTTTTTGATGCGTCTACCCTGGAGCGGATGATCACTGGCGTTCCCTCTATGATCGAATCCCGGTTTACTTCATTTACCGTTCCCTTTACACGGTAAGCCCCTGTACTCAGGATCGTAATAAATGCATTGCTGGAACTATCTCCAGAGCCTGAGTCCGATGAATCCGCAGTTCCTTCCGTCAAAGTATCATCTACCCCATCAGAACTGTCGCCCCCCATCTTGGAAGTATCGATCTTCTGGACTACACCATCAATTTCACTTCGCACCTCAGTATTCTGCGTTGCCTGGGAAAGCTTTTCGATTTCTGCCTGTTTACTCTTCTGATCATACTCATTCTTCTTGAGATTCATTTTCTGAGTTTCGATCTCTATTGTATAAGAAAGCTGGTTATCAGCTGTAGCTTTCTTTTTCTCAGCTTCCAGAGTCGTAATCTGATCCGAAATGCTTAAAGCTTCGTTTTTCAGCCGGTCCAGTGCCAGCTGTGCTTCCTGCAGACTCTGCTGGATACTTCCCAGATCATACTGAAAAAGGAGCTGACCCTTTTTCACTTCTTCACCGGTCTTTACCTGTACTTCTTTTACTTTTCGCCCGCTCTCGATCTTTACCTGCACAGTTTCCTGCGGTTCCACCACGCCTGCATAACGATTCTCCACACCGGAATCCATTTCTGAAAGCTTGCTTATCTTCGTTACATATACGGTATCACTGCCGCTTACAGTCCCCATATGATGACTGTAGTAATACCAGCCACCTGCTCCAATACCGGCTGCCAGTATAATAATTCCCAGGGCAATTAAAATACGTTTTTTCATATATTTCCTCTTTTCTCAGCATTATGCCGAAACTACAAGTTGCTTCAAACATCATAGCAGATTAAAGAGAAAAAGAAAAGTCTTTGAGGAAAACGATGCAAATTTCACAAATTTTTCACCATTTTTTTATAAAAATAGTATAGTTTTATGCGATTTTTGACTTTTGAGGCGATATCTGATAAAATAAGATGTAAATTTTTTTGAAAGGAAAGAACGATATGAAGACAGTGAAATATCTGCTGGCTTTCTTCTTTGTTTTTCTGGCAGTCTCCATAACCGGCTGTTCCCACCTGGCAAAAACATCTGCGGAGAAAGCGATCAAAAAGGATCTGGATCTTCTTAAAAATCTGGATTCCGAAACGACCATGAAATACATATCGTATCAGGAACTGTTTCCAGATTCTGATGATAATACGGAACTTTCTGATGATATAAAAGAAGTCTTTTCCCTCTTCTTCCAGAATTTTGATTACAAAATACTGGATATATCCATTGACCAGGATCAGGAAACTGCTTCTGCACACCTGCGGCTTACCACTCTGGATTCCCAGGCGCTTGCGAAAGATTTCATTACCCAGAGCCTTAAAGATGAAATCTTAAAAGCCGCTTCCAGTGAAAAAAGCACAGATAATGATGGGAATTCTCTGGAGCAGCGTTATCTGCATCTCCACAAACTCCTGAAAAAAGGTTCCTATAAAACCATAGACCGAAATGCTTCCATTCAGCTGATCAATCATGGTTCCTCTTCCGAACCGGACTGGGATATCACACACAGTTCTTCTCTGGAAAATGACCTGGTTGGAGGTCTGATCACCTATTTATCCGATCCGGATCTTGTCCCAGCTGATGAAACCCTGGCAATTTATCTGAAAACCCTGCAAGAAATGGATGTTCAGCAGATGTCCAATTACCTTGGTCTGGACTCCATCCTGAACACTTCAGACCCAGCAAAAAATGCCATTGCATCCGCACTTATGGAACAGTTTCACTCCTGTTTTAACTATAAAATAACAGACAGTTCCATCTCGGGCTATCTTGCTCAGGTCAGTGCACAGCTGACTACTTTTGACAGTGATTCGATTCTCTCTCAATATGAAAAAGAACTAAATACCTATCTTGGTTCCGCTGATGCAGTGATTGACGGCTCTCAGAAAAGATATGACAAATCTCACGAACTTCTTCTTGACAGTATCAAGAACAACGAATCAACCATAACTGCCAACGCTGTTTTTCACCTGATAAATGACGGCGCTTCCTGGAAACTCGAAGATGCCGGAACCGAACTTGGCAATGCTATTTTTGGAACACTTACCGCATCTCCTGTCCCTGAAGATATGACAGAGGATATTTCTGACGATCAGGGCACCGGAAACGAAGAGGTCTCTGATGAAGACAATAATTCCGGTGACAATGAAACGGAAACAGAAGAAGTCGATGATAATGTCGATGATTCCGACAGTGACGAATAAAATTAATCCGGCAGATGTTCGCAACTATACAGGGGACTTCGCTGATCCAGTAAAAAACTCCCATTTGAATTTCCTGGTCATACAGACTGAAACGGAAAACAAATGAGAGTTTTTTTATACTCCGGATATGATTTTTATAAAAAGCAGTGCAAGTACTATAAGAATAATAGGCCGGATGATCCGGCTTCCGTTTTTCATAACCATGCCTGCCCCTGTATAATGTCCTGCAATAGAAAATACAGATGCTGCAATTCCAAGCATGATCACGATCTTTCCGCTGAGCAGAAATACCACAAGAGCCGCTACATTGGAAGAAAGGTTGGTAACCTTCATGGTACCGGACGCTTTTGCCACACTCATTTTTCCAAGTCCTGTATACAGAAGCAGGAGAAAGGTTCCTGTCCCGGGGCCATAAAAACCATCATAGCAGCCCACAGCAAGAGAACACAGGGCACAGATCAGAATCTGTTTCTTTCTGGCGATCTCTCCGCCTTTTTCATCCATATTCTTCTTACGCAATACATAAAAAGCAACTACCGGAAGTACCGGGATCAGCATATAACGCAAGATTTTATCACTGGCAACAAGTGCTACATGTGCTCCCATTGTTGATCCCAGAAGCGCCATCGGGATACACGGGAGTACCAGAATCCAGTCTACAAATTTATTCTTACACAGACGTACCGTAGAGATCAGAGTTCCCGTTGCTGATGACAGTTTGTTAGTAGCAACGGCATTATGTATGGGAACTCCGGCCAAAAGATAAGCAGGCAGGGAGATCAAGCCTCCCCCGCCTGCTACAGCATCTACAAATCCGGCAAGAAATACAAGTGGACAAACGATCAGAAATGTATAGATTGTCGGCTGCATGATTTTTATTCTTCCTCTTCTTCCTTCGCAGGCTTAAGATCAAGTCCCAGCTCGTGAAGCTGTGCCTCACTTACCTGACTTGGTGACTGAGTCATCAGACAGGAAGCATCCTTAACCTTCGGGAATGCGATAACATCACGGATGGTATCTGCTTTTGCCATAAGCATAACAAGTCTGTCAAGGCCGTATGCCAGTCCTGCGTGAGGCGGAACTCCGTATTTGAAGGCATCCAGAAGGAAGCCGAACTGCTCATGTGCAGCTTCTTTTGTGAAGCCAAGTGCCTCAAACATTCTCTCCTGGATATCATCCTGATGGATACGGACACTACCGCCACCGATCTCATTTCCGTTAAGAACGATATCGTATGCTTTTGCACGGACCTTTCCCGGATCTGTGTCAAGAAGCGGCAGATCCTCTTCCATAAGCATAGTGAACGGATGGTGCATCGCTGTGAAACGGTTCTCCTCCTCGCTCCACTCAAGAAGCGGGAACTCTGTTACCCATACAAAACGGTACTCGTTCTTGTCAAGAAGATCCATCTGTTTTGCAAGCTCAAGACGAAGGGCACCAAGTACATCGTATACCAGTTTGGTCTTGTCCGCTGCGAAAAGGAGCAGGTCTCCCGGCTTACCGTCCATGGCTTTTACAAGGGCATCCATTTCCTCATCCTTCATAAATTTGGCAAAGGACGATTTTCTGGTTCCGTCCTCTGCGATGGCAATGTATGCAAGACCCTTTGCACCATAACCTTTTACGAACTCAACAAGTTTGTCGATCTTCTTTCTCGGCATTGCACCCTGGCCTTCTGCGTTGATACCACGAACGCTTCCGCCGTTCTCAAGAGCACCTGTGAATACACCGAAACCGCAGTCTTTTACGATATCGCTGACATCATGAAGCTCCATGCCGAAACGCATATCCGGCTTATCAGAACCGAAACGGTCCATAGCTTTCTGCCAGGTAATTCTCTGGATCGGAAGTTTTACATCGATGTCCAGAACTTCTTTGAACAGGAATGCAAGATATCTCTCATTAACATCGATAACATCGTCTACGTCTACGAAAGAAAGCTCCATATCGATCTGTGTGAACTCCGGCTGACGGTCAGCACGAAGGTCCTCATCACGGAAACATCTTGCGATCTGGATATAACGGTCAAATCCGGAGCACATCAGAAGCTGTTTGTACAGCTGCGGAGACTGTGGAAGTCCGTAGAAGCTTCCCGGATGAACACGGGATGGTACCAGGTAGTCTCTGGCTCCCTCAGGAGTACTCTTTCCAAGCATCGGTGTCTCGATCTCAAGAAATCCCTCGTTTGTGAAGAACTGTCTTGTAAGCTGAGCAACCTTGCTCTTCATCATGATGTTTCTCTGAAGATCCGGTCTTCTTAAGTCAAGATAACGGTATTTCAGACGGATCTCATCTTTTGTCTTGCTATTCTCCTCGATCGGGAATGGCGGTACATCTGCCTCAGCAAGAACACGGAGGGATTTTACGCGAAGCTCGATCTCGCCTGTTGCAAGATTCTCGTTTACAGCTCCTCCACGTTTTTCTACAGTACCGGTTACGGCAATGACAAACTCGCTACGGAGCTTGCCAGCTTTTGTAAAGCCTTCCTCGTCAATGCTGCCATTCTCAAAAATCAGCTGCATGATTCCGGAACGATCACGAAGGTCTACAAATACAAGACCTCCTTTATTTCTGGCTTTTGCCACCCATCCCATTAATGTTACTTCTTTTCCGACCATCTCTGTGGTCACTTCTGCACATCGGCAGGTTCTGTGCAGTCCCTGCATGCTTTCAGCCATCTCTTTATCCTCCTCAGACTACTCTGATCGCAGTCTTTTTATTTTACTCTGATATCTTTGTTCATCAACAGATATTTAGTCTCTGTTGAAAAATTCTACAAACTCTGTATAACCATCTGCTGCCAGCTGGTCTTTCTGGAACTTTTTGTTCTTCTTCATAATAGAGATATTGATCTGTGTACCGGCACTTCTCTCCTCTGTTGCCTGTTTCAGGATGTTCAGAAGTTTGTCCGCCGGCATATTCTTCTCGATCAGATATGCTTTCTTTCCATTCTTGGTTGGGATCTCATAGCCTCTCTCAAGAAGCAGCATGACGATTCTCTCAAATCCGATGGAGAAACCGCAGGCACAGGTATTATTTCCTGTGAACTTGCCGATCATCTCATCGTAACGTCCGCCACCGCCGACGCTTCCACCGAACTCGTCCATGGAGATCTCGAAGATCGGACCTGTGTAATAGGACATTCCACGTACCAGTGTCGGATCAAAAGACATCTTGAAATCTGCTGTTTTTACAGATTCTACCGTATTGATGATGGTCTCAAGATCCTCTGCGATACCTGCATCCAGAACATCGGAAAGTTTCTCTTTAATATAACGGACACCCTCAACATCGTTGGTGATCTCACGGAAAAGTCCCAGATAAGTGTCAATGCTCTCTTTTGCAAATCCCTCTTTCTCAAGCTCCTCAGCAACACCCTCAATGCCGATCTTATCCATCTTGTCAAGGATGATAAATACAGTGTCAAAGCTCTCTGCCGGGAATCCGCTGTACTGAGCCATTGCCTTCAGGATTCTTCTGTCATTGATACGGATGGTAAAGTTGTGGAAATCCAGTTTTCCGAGAAGTGTTGTTGTTGCAAGTACAAGCTCAATTTCAGCCAGGTAAGTCGGCTCACCCAGGATATCGATATCACACTGCATAAACTGACGGAAACGACCTCTCTGCGGACGGTCAGCTCTCCATACATTTCCCATCTGAAGTGCCTTAAACGGAGCCGGAAGCTCATTGGCATTATTGGAATAATACCTGGAAAGCGGTACAGTCAGGTCATAGCGGAGACCGGAATCTGTCAGATCGTTCTCTGTTTTTGCAGTATCCAGTTTCAGTTTTTCACCTCTCTTCATGATCTTGAAGATCAGTTTTTCATTTTCACCGCCCTGCTTGCTGCAGAGATTCTCAATATGTTCTACACAGGGAGTCTCGATCGCGGAAAAACCAAAGGTTCCGTACGTCTCTCTGATCATATTCATCACATAGTTACGGATTGCCATTTCCTTCGGTAAAATGTCCTTCATTCCTGTAACCGGTTTCTTTTTTAATGCCATAGTTTCCTCCTTTATGAATCACCCTCTGAAATGCAAGAAACACCTGCATGTCAAAGTTTTTAATCTCATCGATCATAAGTTTTAAGACCTCATCGTTCTCAAGTGCTTTCCGGTAAGGTCTGTCCATGCTTAACGCTGCATATACATCACACACTCTCAAGATTCTGGCTCCTATGGGAATTTCTTCGCCGCTTTTGTTACTGGGGTAACCACTGCCATCAAAATTCTCATGGTGGTAGAGAATACTTTCCAGAACGTAATCTGAATATCCCTGATCTTTCAGGATCTCATAACCCAAAGTAGAATGCATACGGACATACTTCAGTTCTTCAATGACCATCGGATTCTGTTCCTGTCCGTTGATATATCCTTCCAGCTTCAGCTTGCCGATATCATGGAGCATTCCGGCAATGGCCAGCTGATAACATTCTTCCTTACCAAGGCCAAGCTCCTTTGCCACATCATAAGCAAGATTGCTGACAACAACTCCATGTTTCAGTTCTGCGGAAAGATCCATTTCCAGAATCCGGTCCTGCGTAGTCTCATTTATCTTCTGTACGCTTTTCAAGGATCTGTCTCTCCTTTCCGTCTACAGCCATTTTTCAATGCCTGTGCGTTTTCTCTCGATCATCTCATCAATACGTGCGATATAATTGGTAACATCCTTTACGTTCTCCACACGCTCGATCCGCTGTCCGTGATCAAACACCAGCTTGGAGGAACCACCAGCACCCAGTGCGATGATCGGCTGCTTTTCCTCCATAATCAGTATATTGTAAATCCCTGCTTTGTCAACCTCAGAATAACCTACATTCTCGAAATTTCCCTTCATATTCTTCTGTCTATACAGATAATAAGGGCCCATTCCCATCTCATAGGCAGTTTTCATGGTCAGGTTCATGATCTCCTGATTGTTTTCAAAAGTCATCTCCTGATATTGATCGCGGAAGATATTCAGTCTTGCCGCACGCTTCACAGCAAGAGAATGTACAGTCAGGCTGTCCGGCCCGAGCGCTTTTATCTCGTCCAGTGTATGCTGTACTTTTGTGATATTCTCACCTGGGAGACCTACGATCAGGTCCATATTGATATTATCAAATCCGGCTTCTCTTGCCAGATGGAACGCATTTTTTGTCTGCTCTACGGTGTGGCGTCTGCCGATGATATCCAGAGTCTCCTGATTCATAGTCTGTGGATTTACAGAAATCCTGGTAACCGGAAATTCCCGGATCGCCTGAAGTTTTTCCAGAGTGATACTATCCGGTCTTCCTGCCTCAACTGTAAATTCCTCCAGTTCCTCACAGGGAAAATATTCCGTGATCGCGCCAAGAAGTCTCCGAAGCTGATCCGGTTCCAGAGTGGTAGGTGTTCCACCGCCAATATAAACCGTATCCAGTTTCCGATTTTTCATCATCTGGGAAACAGCCTGGATTTCTTTGACCAGTGCATCCAGATAATCTTCTACATATTTACGCCATTTTTCCAGTGGATAGGAACTGAAAGAACAGTACAGACAGATACTTGGACAGAAAGGAATTCCCACATAAAGGCTGTAACCGTTCTCATAATCGATATTTTTCAGGATATCCCGCTCACGGTTGGCAATGGTAACTGCAAGGGCTGTTTTTTCCGGGCTTACCAGATACTGTTCTCTCATATATCTGGCGATCTCTGTATTCTTCATTCCGGATTCCAGCATACCCATCGCCATTTTTACAGGACGGATACCCGTAAGATTTCCCCATGGAAGTGTCTTTCCTGTAGCTTTGGAAAGCATCTGATAAAGGGCATATTTGATAGCGTCTTTATTTTTTCTGCGGGTATCATGGGCATCATCGCAAGAAATAAGGGCATCCGAAGCTTCTCCACTGGATTGCCCTTCCATCACAGCCCCGTGAGCTGTCTTTTTCTCTATTCCGTTATCGTAACTGATGGTATAACCTTCTTCATCACGGGAAACCCGGAAGCGGATATCATAATCCGCATCATCCTCCTCATAAAGAGAAGTGATCTCATTTCCGGGATAAAACGCTTTGATCAGCTCATACACATCATGTTCAAAATCTCTGTTCTGAAACAAAATGCCAATCTTATACAAATGGATTATACCTCTTTTCGTAACCAATGGTTGTGGATGTGTCATGTCCCGGAAATACCTCTGTATCTTCCGGCAATGCGTCCACAAGCTTATGAAGACTCCTTACGATCTCCGCAGAACTTCCGCCCGGAAAATCGGTTCTTCCAACAGAGCCACAGAACAATGTATCTCCGCTGAAAAGTACGCCCTCATCCTCAATATAGTAGCAGCAGCTTCCCTTGGTGTGTCCCGGTGTATGGAACATCTGGATGGAAAATCCGGCTGCTTCAAAAATCTGACCGTCATCCAGAAGAACATCCGGCTTAATGGAACAGGATCTTCCATAAACAGCAGTCATATTTACTGTGGGCTCAGCCAGCATTGCTTCTTCCTGTCTGCAGGCATAAACCGGGATCTGATATTTTTCCTTCACTTCCTTCACAGCCATGATATGATCAAAATGGCCATGGGTCAGAAGGATTCCCACCGGTTTTCCCTGCATAAGAGCTACTTTCTGAAAAACCTTCTCCGCATAGTCTCCCGGATCTACGATCAGCAGCTCTCCGGTCTTCTTATTCTTCAGAAAATAGCAATTGGTAAACACCTGCCCCAGCACGCACTGCTGCATTTCAAGCTTACTCATAAAATTTCCTCCGTTTATCGGGTCAGCCCGTTGTTCTTTCTACGTCAAGAACACTTTCAACCTGACGGATCTTCTCGATCAGGGAATTCAGTTCCTGTTTACTGCATACATTAAAGGACATGGAGATCGTCGCACGTTCCTGCTTGTTGGTACGGCTGTTGATGGAACGAAGATCGATCTTCCGCTCTGTAAAGATCTTGGAAATATCTACCAGAAGTCCGGTACGGTTGTTTGCGTAAACCTGGATCTCTGCTTCGTATTTCTCAGGATCTGCCTTATCCGGCATCTGCCACTCTGCCTCAATGAGACGTTTCCTGTCGATCTCCGGCATATTGAGGACATTCACACAATCCGTACGATGAATGGTGATTCCTCGTCCTCTTGTAACAAAGCCCACGATCTCATCTCCGGGAATTGGACTGCAACATTTGGAAAAGCGGACTGCCACATCGTGGATACCTTTTACCACAATGCCGCTCTTGCTCTTGGCAATGTGCAGCTTCTCCTGTGACTCGGAAGCAGCTTCCAGAACCTGCTCATCTGTAAGATTCTTCTTGTGCTCCCGCTCATAGGCTTCTACCAGTTTATTGAACACCTGGCCTTCCTTCAGGCCGCCATGTCCGATAGCTGCCAGTACGGAATCCCAGTCACGGAAACCGTATTTATGCATTACGGATTCCATATACTGCGGCTTGGTGTACAGGCCTGGTTTAAATCCTTTGGTCTTGGCATACTGGTTCAGCATGTCCTTACCTTTCAGGATATTATCTTCTTTCAGTTCTTTCTTAAACCACTGGTTGATCTTGTTCTTAGCCTGTGTACTCTTTACAATCTTCAGCCAGTCACGGCTTGGGCCCTGAGAATTCTGAGATGTGATGATCTCAATACGGTCGCCGTTTTTGATCTTATATTCAATAGGAACCAGTTTACCATTGACTCTGGCACCTACCATCTTATTTCCTACTGCACTGTGCACGCTGTATGCAAAATCGATCGGTGTGGAACCATTGGGGAGAGTTTTGACATCACCCTGAGGCGTGAAACAATAAACACTGTCTGCAAAAAGATCCAGGTCGTTTTTCAGAAGGCTCATGAACTCCCGGTTATCGGACATGTCTCGCTGCCACTCCAGGATCTGGCGCAGCCAGTTCAGCTTCTCCTCCTCGCTCTTGCCAGGTTTCTTGCCATCGGAAGTTTCCTTATATTTCCAGTGGGCTGCAATACCATATTCTGCGGTTTTATGCATTTCGAATGTACGGATCTGGATCTCGAAAGGCTGTCCGTTGGGGCCAATCAGTGTTGTATGCAGAGACTGATACATGTTGGCTTTCGGCATTGCGATATAATCTTTAAATCTACCCGGGATCGGCTTGTACATCTCATGGATAACACCAAGTGCTGCATAACAGTCTTTTACGGTGTCCACAATGATACGCACGGCAAACAGATCATAGATCTGGTCAATGGTCTTGTCCTGGTTGACCATTTTCTTATAAATACTGAAGAAATGTTTCACACGGCCATCCACCTGCGCCTTGATGTTGGCATCTTCCATGTGCTGCTTTACCTGCTTCACAATAGAATTGACAAACGCTTCACGGGCACTTTTACGAAGGGCTACTTTTTCTACAAGGTCATAATAAACATCTGGTTTCAGATATTTAAGTGAAAGATCATCCAGCTCTACCTTGATCTTGGAAATACCAAGACGCATGGCAATGGGAGCATAAATATCCATGGTCTCTCTTGCCTTCTCCTGCTGTTTCTCCGGTCTCATATACTGCAAGGTACGCATATTATGAAGACGGTCTGCAAGTTTGATCAGAATAACGCGGATATCTTTGGCCATTGCAAGGAACATCTTCCTTAAGTTCTCAGCCTGGACCTCTACCTTATCCTTGGAATAGGACAGCTGTCCCAGCTTGGTAACACCATCTACCAGAAGTGCTACCTCAGAACCGAATTCCTTTTCCACTTCTTCATAAGTCATCCAGGTATCTTCTACTGCATCATGAAGAAGACCTGCCACAATGGTCTCCTTATCCAGCTCAAGATCCGCAAGGATGATCGCTACACAGAGAGGATGAATGATATAGGGCTCACCGGATTTACGTTTCTGATCCTTGTGTGCCTCACTAGCCACTTTATAGGCCTTTTCGATCATGGAGATATCTGTAGACGGATGATATTTCTTCACGCTTTTTATCAGCTCCTGATAAAGAACCTCAGGGCTTGTAAAATCATGCATGGATTTTACCGCCGCATCTGCCTTCCGGACAGATTCCATTTTTTCTTTTTCTTCTTCCTTCTGTATTTCAATGTTCTGTTTTTCCGTATTTTTTGTCTCTGCCATTAAATCCCACCTGCCTGTGCACAATTTCATACTGCCGTATGACTACAACAGTTCACATCCCCTTCCACCGACAAAAATTACTTTCCGTCGTAGCAGATCACAGATGCTACATCATAGCCTTTCAGACGCTCACGTCCTTTCAGGCCTGCAAGCTCCATGAGGAAAACAACTTTCACAACGATGCCGCCAAGCTCTTCCACAAGCTTAATAGCTGCTTCCACGCTTCCGCCTGTAGCGATCAGGTCATCTACGATTACAACCTTCTGTCCTGGCTTGATAGAATCCTTATGCATCTCGATCGTTGCACTTCCATATTCCAGATCGTAAGTTCTGGAAATGGTCTCACATGGGAGCTTTCCTGCTTTACGTACCAGAACGAATGGTTTATGAAGATTGTATGCGATCGGCATACCAAAGATAAAGCCTCTGGATTCAAGACCTGTGATCACATCGAAATCTACACCTTTCAGACAGTCCTGCATGGAATCAATCGCAAGCTGTAATCCATCCGCATCCTGGATAACACTGGTGACGTCACGGAAAATAATCCCTGGCTCTGGAAAGTCCGGGATACTTCTTACATATTCTTCTATTTTTTTCATAATAACCTCCAATGGTTTAATTTGTCAATCAGATGATAGATAGTATAGCACTTTTTCTGTAGGGAATCAATGTGCAACCCGACAGAACTCGCAGAATTCCGACAGGCTTTGGATTGCATATTGCCCAGTGCACGGTCCACTTTCCTGCCTTTCTGTCAGTTGCAAACTGTCAGGATCTGTATTTTTGCGTGCCGATATTCCTGTTATTCTGTAAGATAATTTCGGATCACGATCTGCAAAGTCTCTCTTCCCTGATATCTGTTGATTTCCGGATAATATGTTACAGCAACAGAACTGCTGTTTTTCACTTCATTTATAAATTCATCCGCTTCTCCGAAATAGACCGCTTCTATCACACAGCCCGTGCTGTCTGACAGCTGAAGTTTCGCCACATTTCTATTTTTACCAAGAACACGGCTGCTTAAAACACGAAGTCCTTTCTGTGCAAAGATCGGCTTGGTATTTCCTTTTCCAAAAGGTTCCAGCAGGGATATCTCTTCCACAAGTTCCTTATTAATATAGGAAACCGGCATCGGCACATCGATAACGATCTTTGGCATCAGATCTTTTTCTGTCAGCGTACAGTTTTCGTTTAACCGTCTGCGGAATTCTTCCACATTTTCTTCTTTGATAGAAAGTCCGGCAGCCATGGGGTGTCCTCCATACTGCTCCATCAGATCCCCACATTTTACCAGTTCCTCAAACATGGAATAGCTTTCTATGGAACGGCCGCTGCCCTTTACCATTGTTTCCCCTTTTGTCAGAACAAAGACCGGTTTATTGTACTTTTCCCGGATACGTCCTGCGATAATTCCGGCAAGGCTTTCGTGACAGTCCGGTAAATAGATCACAAGAACACGGTCCTGTCCGATTTCTGTCTCTTCCACAATACGGATCGCTTCTTCTTTTCCTTCTTCGGTAAGAGCTTTTCTGCTCTGATTCAACGCGGTCAGATCACCGGCAAGTTTTGCCGCTTCCTCTTCCGTCTCCGCACAGAGAAGTTTCAAAGAGCGTGCAGCGGTATCCAGTCTTCCGCTGGCATTGATACATGGCCCCAGCACAAATCCCACATGATAAGCAGTGATCGGCCCATCTTCCAGACCGTTGGCATGGATCAGTTCACTGAGACCTTTGTTGGAAGTGTGAGAAAGTCTTCTCAGCCCTTCTTTTACGAGGATACGGTTTTCCCCCTGAAGATCCATGACATCTCCTACTGTGGCAATGGCCCCCAGTTCCAGAAAGTCCTCCAGCTCTTTTGAGGGAATACCGCAGGCTTCATAGAGAGCTGTCACAAGTTTCAGGGCAACCACTGCCCCGCAGAGTCTTTTTTCCGGATAATTACAGTCCGGCTGTTTGGGATTTACAATGGCATCGGCTGGCGGAAGGATCAGCTCTCTGCCGGCTTCTGTTTCTTTATAGGGAATCTCATGATGATCGGTTATGATCACTGTTATTCCTTTTTCCTTTGCCATCGCAATCTCATTGTACGCCGCAATTCCGTTATCACAGGTAACAATTACGTCAATCCCATCGTTCACTGCTCTTTCGATCAGGTGCTCGTGGATCCCATATCCGTCAGCCACCCTGTCCGGAATATATGTATCTGCCAGTGCACCTACTCGCTTCAGTCCTTTAATGAGGATGAACGTGGACACTACACCATCAATATCATAATCTCCGATAATACGGATACGCTTTTTTTCTTTTATTTTATTTCGCAGGATTTCCACTGCTTTATCCACATCTTTCATTAAATGTGGGGAAGCCAGTTCTTCTACGGTTCCGTAAAGGTATCTGCGGATCTCCTCTCTGTCCTGTACATCCCGGTTCCGGATCAGTCTGGCGATTACCGGATCAATTCCAAACTCTTTCCCAATTGCCGTAAAATCCGCCCGTTTTGCGGCAACAACCCATCGTTCCATGTTGTTTCCTCCTCGATGCTTTGTCGCTTTCTTCCTTCAAAGCGACACAATAATAATATTGTAACCCATAATCCCGTCTGGCTGCAAGTTTTTTGTGACGCACAAGAAAACACCGCATAAAAAAAACGTTCCGCCGGGAAATTATCTTTCCCGATACGGAACGTTTCTGTTATTTGGCAGTTTTACTCGGATTTCTCCTCGTCGCTCTGCTGTTTTGCTACTTCCTGCGCCGCAAGACGCTCAGCAACTCTTTTACGGTTTTTCTTCTTTGGCTGCTGCGGGGCTGCCGGCTGTCCGGATGGCTGTTTTGCCTTTTTCTCAGAGGAAGTCTGAACGGACGCTGCTGCAGCTGCCGGTGCGGCAGTACGGTTCTTTCTGAAAGTCTTCATGGTGTACCACAGAGCACCTGTGATGCATACAGAAGAATATGCTCCACCAATGATACCTACCATCAGAGGTGCTGCAAATTCTTTAATAGAGGAAACGCCCATCACATAAAGAATCGCAACCATAACGAAAGTTGTAAGAGATGTGTAAATGCTTCGTGTCAGAGTTTCTGTAACACTGGCATTTACGATCTCTTTCAGCTTCTCATCCTCGACTTTCTTTCTGCCCTTCATATTCTCACGGATACGGTCGAAGATGACGATGGTGGCATTGATGGAATAACCTACGATCGTCAGCATACATGCAATAAATGTATTTCCCACAGATGTTCTGGAAATAACATAAAATGCAAGTACGACCAGGACATCATGAAGAAGTGCAAGTACCGCACTGCTTGCAAAGCGGATATCCTTGAAACGGAACCAGATGTAAAGAAGCATGAAGATCGCAGCTACGATAACAGCTACGATAGCGTCTCTTCTCATCTCATTGCTGACAGTAGCAGAAATATTCTCAGATGTGATCAGACTTGTATCCACATCAAAGTTTTCTTCCAGTGCCTTGTTCAGTGCTTCTCGCTCCTTAAGATCCAGAGAACGTGTCTTGATCACTACCTGATTGGTTCCCTGAACCTTGGTCGGCTGTACGTTCTTATCTCCTGTCACAGCCTCAACAACCGGTGTTACCTCGGAGTCGATCTCCTTGATATCCATCTCTTTGTTGAAGGTTACATTGGTAGAAGTACCACCGGAGAACTCCAGGCTGTAATTCATGGCCTTGTCACCGATCACATTGCTGTGAATCAGCATTCCCACAGGTCCGCAGAGGATCAGGATAATGGAGATGGTAAAGAAGATCTTTCTCTTTCCAACAAAGTCCACAACCTTACGTTCTTTGGCAACACCGTAGAATTTCGGATCACGGACACCAACTGCGTATACTGCATTGATCACAAGTCTGGACACAACCAGTGCTGTAAACATGGAGATTACAATACCCATCGCCAGCGTGTAGGCAAATCCCTTAACGGAACCGGAACCCAGCCACATCAGCACGCAGGCTGCGATCAGTGTTGTGATGTTTCCATCAAAAATAGCGGAAAACGCTTTGCCAAATCCACTCTTGATCGCTGCATGGACCGAAAGACCTGCCGCGATCTCCTCACGGATTCTGGCGTAGATGATAACGTTGGCATCCACCGCCATACCAATGCCCAGAATGATACCTGCAATACCCGGAAGCGTAAGGGTGATATCAAAGGCATTCAGTGTGATCAGCATTAAAGTTGTATAAAGGGCCAGGGCAACAGATGCAACCAGACCAGGAATGCGGTATGCGATGATCATGATCAGCATAACGATCACAAGACCGATTGCTCCGGCTTTCACACTTGTAGCAATAGCTTCCTCACCAAGCTGTGCAGCAACTACGCTGGAACGAAGCTCGGTAAGCTCAAGGCTTAAGGAACCGATTCTTATGTAAGAAGCAAGGTTCTGTGCCTCTTCTGTGCTTGCCATTCCGGTGATCTGAGCTTTTCCGCCGGAGATCTCCTCATTTACATTCGGAGCACTTAAAACCTGATTGTCATATACAATTGCGATCTGCTTGCCAACATTTGCCTTGGTAGCTTCCGCAAATTTGGTTTTTCCATCTTTTGTAAGAGTCAGGCTAACTGCGTATTTCTGAGAGCTTGTGGATGAATCCTGATAAGCACCTCCCTCAGCATCTGCAACGTCTGTACCTTCCAGTACAACAGAACCGGCCTTCTGGATATCCTCGATGCTTCTTGCAAGGACATATCCGCTCTCGCTGTTTCCTGTTGTAAAGTTCTGGTTTCCGTCTGCATCTGTCTGATCGATGAAATACAGGGAACCTGGTTTTCCAAGTTCTTCCAGGATCGCATTTGCATCTGATACTCCCGGAATCTCAATGGTAATACGGTTGGAACCTTCCTGATACGCCTGTGCCTCAGTACTGTACTGAGAAACACGCTGCTGCATCTTGTAAACAGTATCGGACATGTCTTCCTTGCTTGGATTGCTGTCCTTGGCCTGGTATGTGATGCTGACACCGCCGGCAAGATCAAGTCCGGTGTTGATGTTCTTAGCCGAACCTGTACCTGTAGGGCCAATGCCTACCGCAGCCACATAGCAGAAGAATACTGTGACAATCGCTGTCAGAAGCAGCACTGCAATTCCTCTACTTTTCTTCATTTTCTTTTTCCTCTCTTATTCCGCCAAAGCGGCTTTTATCATGATAGCGCACTCCACACGCTTCCTCTGGAGTTCGCATCCGATCTTATAATTCCCCCGGATATCTCCCCCGAAATGATAGCCGTTTGCCGCACAGCCGCCGCTGCAGTAGAATCTGGCAAAACAGTCTTTACAGTCCGGTTTGGTGTAGACGTTACATCTTCCGAAATCTTTTACGATTTCAGGTTTTGTGATTCCCTCGTCTACATTACCCATGAGGTACTGTTCCTCACCGACAAACTGATGGCATGGATAAAAATCTCCCCACGGTGTGACAGCCAGGTACTCAGTTCCTGAGCCACATCCGGAAAGGCGTTTGTATACACACGGGCCACCGGTAAGGTCGATCATAAAGTGGAAGAAGTTGAATCCTTTTCCCTCTTTTTCTCTTTTGATCATTTCTTTTGCAAGAATGTCATACTGTTCCAGGATCTGAGGAATATCCTCCTCACGGATGGCATACTCTTCTGTATCTGCTGCTACAACCGGCTCCACAGAGATCTGTTTGAAGCCAAGGTCAGCCAGATGAAGAACATCCTGGGAAAAATCAAGATTATGATGGGTAAAGGTTCCTCTTACATAATACTTGTCCTGATTTCTGGACTCCGCAAATTTCTCGAATTTCGGCATGATCAGATCATAACTTCCTGCACCTTTACGGAACGGGCGCATGTAATCATGGACTTCTTTTCTTCCGTCCACACTTAAAACTACATTTCCCATCTCTTTGTTACAGAATTCCATAACCTCATCATTTAAAAGAACGCCATTGGTTGTCAGTGTGAAACGGAATTTCTTATTATGAAGCTTCTCCTGCTCTCTTCCATATTTCACAAGATCCTTTACAACCTGCCAGTTCATAAGCGGCTCGCCACCAAAGAAATCCACTTCCAGATTCTTTCTGGAACCGGAATTGGCGATCAGGAAATCCAGTGCCTTCTTTCCAACTTCAAAGGACATCAGCGCACGTCTTCCATGATACTCTCCTTCTTCCGCAAAACAGTATCTGCATGCCAGATTACAGTCATGGGCAATATGAAGGCAGAGAGCCTTTACAACGGTCTGACGGTTCTTGGTAAATTCGTCAATGATATTCTCATAAATATCCTTTGTAAAAAGCATTCCCTGTTCCTTTAGCTTCTTACATTCAGTTACTGATGTTTCCACATCTTCTTTCTTAAAACGGTCGCCAAGCTTCTCGGCAATAGCATCCGCTTCCATGCCTTCTTCCAGATACGGCAGTACCTCGTAGGTTACTTCATCTACAAGGTGGATACAGCCGCTGTTGATGTCCAGCACGATATTATATCCATTACTCTGATAACGGTGAATCAGACTCATCTTCCCGCAATCCTTTCTAAAAATCTTTTATAACCCGACAAAACGCGCCCTCCGGCGCGTTTTGCTGGATACCTGTTACTTTCAGATAAAACAAGTGAAGCAGCGGGTCTCCCGCTGCTTTCCACTCATTCAACGGCTGCTTCTTATTTATGCTCGCAGCTCTGGTTTCCTACTGTACAGGAAGTCTTGCAAGCAGACTGACAGGATGTCTGACATTCGCCACATCCACCCTTCTTAACCGTGTTCTGAAGGTTCTTTGTATTTAATGTCTTGATATGTTCCATGATATATCCTCCTTTATGTATTCTATTCTCCGCCTAGTATAGCATAAAATTGTCGATTTTCAAAGCATTTTTTTGCAAGCTTTTACGACAGCATTCCCCCGATGGCTCCGCCGCCCAGGCACATAAAAAAAGTAGTCACTGCATGGATAAAAGTCATATCCCATTTTCCCTGTGCCAGAAAAGATACCAGAAGCAGTAGAACATAATAAGACAGCCCTGTAACAATTCCCCACAGATAACGGTTCTTACGCATAATTCTGCCGGCGGCAAAACCTCCGGCCAGGCAGGACACCACATAAATAAAAACAATTCCTGCAGCTGCCGCTCCTTCGCCCAGCTCAAACTGAAAAAGCAGAAAAGCCAGAAGCAAAAGAAAAAGTCCTGTCAGCCCATAAGACAGTAATAATGACCACAACACTGTTTTTACACGCATAAAAAGCCCTCCCAGTCTCATTATACGGGAGGACTTTTACTCTTATTCTTATTAATTTTATTTCTTTCTCTTTTTGAGGAATACCGCCACACCGGCTACAACTGCCGCTGCCACAAACAGAATTACAAAAGGAAGAATCTGTGTCGTATCTCCGGTATTTACCTGTTTCTTGGATTTCGCCTGTGAAGACTGGTCTTCGGACTCACTGCTCTCAGTACCGTTCTGTGAAGAAGAGTCTGTCAACTCTGCTGTTCCGGAAGACAGATCTTTGGATGTATCCATTTCATCTGTGCTTTCACCGCTGTCATTGGAAGTATCAGTCGAACTGCCTGCTCCCGTATCTGTGGAAGAAGTATCCGCTGCCGGTGTCACTGTCACACTGCTGTCGCTTCCCGCATCCGGTCCTACCAGAGATTTACTTCCCGCAATACCGAACGGACTGAAAGAATGCGTACTGAAAGTCATGGTATCTCCATCCACACTCGGGATGATCGTTTCCATAGCGCCATTGTCAAGAAGGTGCTCAATAGAATATGTATAGCCTGCTTTTACCGGCACGGTTACACTGATGTATTCTCCATCTGGAATCTCATATTCTGTATTTTTCTGAGTATCCCAGAGTTCAAATTCATAGGATTTAAAGATCGCAGCATCCTCTTCATTGGTAAACTGGTAGTCATCACCTCCGGAAACACGGAACTGCACATACCACGGAAGGTCAATACCGGATACTGTGATTCCATCACAGGTATGATTCTGTACAGCAGTTGCAGCTTTCTCCGCATCTGTCAGATCAGTAGCCGCATTCTGAGGACGTTTATCTTCTGCATCGTCTTTTCTGTCAAAAATATTATCCTTGTTATCTTCCGGTTTTTCTGTGATCTCTGGGATTTCTGTTGTATCCGGGGTCTCTGTTACCTCTGGAGCGTCATCTTTATTATCTGCTTTACTATCTGCAGGATCAGAATCTGCGGTGCTATCATCTGCTGCAGGAGTTGTGCTCACTTCCGGTGTTTCTGTTACTTCCGGTTTCTCATTGTCCGGCGTATCGTCTTCTCCAGCCGGTGTTGCGGTTGCCTCCGGTGTCTCCATTATCTGGGGTTCCTGGTCCGATTTGTTCTGGCCATCTGTATTCTGACCATCCTTATCACCAGAAGAATCTGTATCTTCTTTATTCTGATTTTCAACAGCACTGCTGTCTTCCGAAGTATCTTTCTGGTCTCCGCTCTCGTTGGAATTATCTTCTTCTACTGTTTCTTTGTCAGACGTATCTGAGCTGTCCTCATCACTGTCGGAAGTATTCTTTTCTTTTTCATCGGATTCCTCATATTCATAAGAATCCCTGTCCTCATCGCTCACATACTCCTCTGAAGTACTGTCAAGACTGCTGACAACAACAGTTACATAACCGGTGATCGTTCCTGAAGCGCTGTCCCATCCTGGAAGTCCGGAAAGATCTGCACTGGTTGACGGTTTAAATACAACCTCACAGGACTGCACACGTTTCTCCGGGATATAAGATCCATCCACCCAGGAAAGTGTTCCATATGAATTAGATGGAAGTGCAATATTTCTCAGTGCAGTTGGACTGTCAATCGTAATATTGTCCGGAATCACAGCCCCGGATTCAACACCGGAAGTGCTGTCCGCATATGCCGGGAATGCCTGTCCCCCCATCAATGTCATAGATAACGCCGCTGCTGCCAATATCGAAAAGCTTCTGCTAAAAGTAATCTTTGTATTCTTTTTCATAATAATCTGCACCTCTATATTCAAAATTTTCGTTTTATATTTGTTATTTATCTGAAAATTCTTTTACATAAAATATCGAACGCATTTATCATGCGCCCGAATTAATATTTCTCCAAAAATTAATATCTTGTTAATCTTTCGTAACAGATATTTCGTTTTTTCGTCAAAAGCATTATAACACAATTCTTTTTTTTACGACACCCCCAAATTAATTTTTTTTAAGCATCACAGAAAACTGTTTGATTATTCGTGTCATTTCTCCCATTACTTCGTCAATTCCCTCATTTGTCTCACTCCAGTTACTTTTATCAACCGAATCCACACAACATGAACATACAAAAAAATCTGTGTCCGGATAAAGCATTTTATAATACATTAATGCACGTCTTGCATGGCAGGCTTTACAGCAGAGAATCGCCTTCTGGATATTCAGGTGCTCTCTGTCTGTTACCTGCCTGGAGTAGATTGCATTTTCATAAGTAAACGTAGCCTGATCCTCTCTCAGAATAGCTTCCCTGGGCACTCCATTTTTCATAAGGACATCTCTTAAAAATTCCCATTCTGTCTTATAAGCCCCGGTATAATATTCTTTTTTTTCCAGCACTCCTGCAAATTTTCCAGCTGTAATACTGTATCTCCCGCTTGGAAGTATCTTCGGCGCCATTCCACACCTGTACAGCTGTGCCGCCTTTTCGGCCATCTGCGGATATCCGTTTCCGGGAACAAATATCACATCCGCTTTTTCCGGTTTATCTTCTATAAATATAAAATCTTCAATCTGTTTTAAAAATTCCTCATACATTCTCTGTTTTCCTTCCCTGTTGTATCTCAAACAGAAATATTCTTTTTGCAAAAACAAACATTTCTGATCTTCTTCATTTTTGTGTATCATATCATGCTTTCTCATGGATACTGTTTCAGATTCTATCCGGATCTCCTGTTTTATCTTGTAACGATCACGGTACTGTACCCATGGTCTCTGAGACGTTGCTCCATATTCACCGCATTACCAAGCTGCAGATATGCACCCACCTGAACTTTATAAAGATCATTCTCCTTCAGGATAAATGCCGGAAATCCCTGATCTGTCAGCTGATACAGCATCCGGTCCGCATTTTCTCTATTTCGAAAAGCCCCGGTCTGTACACGATAATATAACGGAGCATCTACTTTTTCATCATTCAGGGTACCCAGTATCGCATCTGCAATGCTTTTGGCAATCTCTTTAAACTTCTCATCAAAAAGCTGATTATCCTTCTCCGAATTAATAAATCCGGTTTCTATCAAAAGTGCCGGCATTTTAGTCCTTCGGAGAACAACAAGCCCTGGTCTTTCCTTTACTCCCAGTTCCTGAAATCCCAACTCGCCAAGTGCACCTACAATATTCTGTGCCATCTGGTACTTTATGCCTTTCTTATCATAAACCAATACCTCAACTCCGTTGTATTGTCCAGATTGCGGACTGCTATTTCTGTGAAAAGAAATAAAATAATCAGCACCTGTTTCATTAGCTATCCTCGCTTTTTCAAAAGGAGTCTGATAAACATCCGTAGTTCTTGTATACACCACGTCTACCCCATTATCCTCCAGAATCCTGCCCACAGCAAGTGCCAGTTTCAGATTATCATCCTTTTCTTTACGATCTTTATAAACAGCTCCCGGATCTTCCCCACCATGGCCTGCATCCAGAACAATCTTATATGCCATATTTTTCTCCCTACAAAAATATCCAGTCATAATAAGATATGAATCTGTCTTTTTCCTGTGCATAAGTTTATCATTTTATTTTACCGGACAGATATTTATGACCATACAGAGGATTTTCCCGGATTTGTCCTGAATATTTTTTTCAATCAACGCATTTTCACGTTAATTCTTCTTGACTTTTAAGCGTTAAAGCATTATACTAACACAATCAGTGTTGCTTTTTTAATATTCAAAAAGATGCAACTATATCGTGAGGAGGAAAACAATATGAAAAAGCGTGTTTTAACAGCTGTACTCGCAGCAGCTCTTGTAACAGGAACCTGTGCTGCCACAGTAAGCGCCAAAGAAGAAAAAACTTACACCATCGGTATCTGTCAGCTGGTTCAGCATGATGCACTGGATGCCGCAACCAAAGGTTTTGAGGATGCCATCACCGAAAAGATGGGTGATTCTGTAAAATTTGATGAGCAGAATGCACAGGGTGATTCCAATACCTGTTCTACGATTATCAACAGCTTTGTTTCTGAAGGAACTGACCTGATCCTCGCAAACGCAACCGCATCTCTTCAGGCTGCTGCTGCAGGAACTTCCGATATCCCGATCCTTGGAACAGCCGTTACAGAATACGGTGTCGCTCTCGGAATTGATGATTTCGACGGCACAGTAGGCGGAAATATTTCCGGTACTTCTGACCTTGCTCCACTTGATGAGCAGGCAGATATGCTCCATGAACTTTTCCCGGATGCGAAAAATGTCGGACTTCTCTACTGCTCCGCAGAGCCGAATTCCCAGTATCAGGTAGATACAGTCAAGGATGCTCTTGAAAAACTTGGATATACATGTGAGTATTATGCATTCTCCGATTCCAACGATCTTTCTTCTGTTGTTACTACAGCTGCCAATGACAGTGATGTAATCTATGTACCAACAGATAATACAGTTGCTTCCAATACAGAGATCATCAACAACATCTGTCTTCCGGCAAAAGTTCCGGTAATCGCAGGTGAGGAAGGTATCTGCCAGGGATGTGGTGTTGCAACTCTTTCCATCAGCTACTATGACCTTGGATACAAAACCGGCGAAATGGCAGTCAGCATCCTTCAGGATGGCGAAGATATCTCCAAAATGCCGATTGAATATGCACCAAAATTCACAAAAGAATACAACAAAGACATCTGTGACGAGCTTGGTATTAAAATTCCGGATGGATATGAAGCAATCGAAACAGATAAAACAGCTGAATAATCGGTAAAAAACCTATTATACACTGATACAGCGAGAAGGGAGTTCCCCTTCTCGCTGTTCGTGCATAAAAAAGAGGAGGATAATTTAACATGCAGATTATGAGTTTAATAACCGCACTTCCAGGAGCTGCCGCACAGGGGCTTATCTGGGGAATCATGGCGATCGGTGTGTACATTACATTCCGCATTCTTGATATCGCGGATCTTACCGTTGACGGAACTTTATGTACAGGCGGCGCTGTTTGTATCATGATGATGCTCAGCGGACACAATGTATGGGTGTCCATGCTGGTTGCAACAGGAGCCGGTCTTCTGGCCGGTCTTGCCACCGGTATTTTTCATACCTTTATGGGCATCCCGGCTATCCTTGCCGGAATCCTGACACAGCTTTCCCTTTATTCCGTAAACTTAAAAATCATGGGAAAAGCAAACCAGGCGATCAATGTTGATAAATTTAATCTTCTGGTATCTCTTCGACGTGTTAAAGGTGTTTCCTTGACACAGAACACTCTTTTTATTGTAGCCATTATGATCGTTATTCTGATTGCGATTCTTTACTGGTTCTTTGGAACAGAGCTTGGCTGTTCCTTACGTGCTACCGGATGTAATCCAAGCATGTCCCGTGCACAGGGTATCAACACCGACCGTAACAAAGTCCTTGCTCTGATGCTTTCCAACGGACTGGTTGCTCTTTCCGGAGCTCTTCTTACACAGTACCAGGGATTTGCGGATATTAATATGGGACGTGGTTCCATCGTTATCGGTCTTGCTGCCGTTATCATCGGTGAAGCAATCTTCAGCCGTATTTTCCGCAACTTTGCACTGAAGCTCTTAAGTGTTGTATTTGGTTCCATTCTTTATTATCTGGTACTCCAGGTTGTTATCTGGATGGGAATTGATACGGACCTTCTGAAAATGCTTTCTGCCCTTGTTGTTGCACTGTTTCTTGCATTTCCATACTGGAAGGGCAAATATTTTACAAAAGCCAAACAGGGAGGTAAATAATCATGCTGAAATTGATTGATATACATAAAACATTTAATCCGGGTACTATCAATGAAAAAGTTGCCTTAAATGGCGTGGATCTCCATCTGAACGAGGGCGATTTTGTTACTGTTATCGGCGGAAACGGTGCCGGTAAATCCACTATGCTGAATGCAGTTGCAGGTGCCTGGCCTGTAGATTCCGGAAAGATCATCATCGGTGGAACTGATGTCACAAAACTTTCCGAATATAAAAGAGCTGCTTATCTTGGCCGTGTATTCCAGGATCCTATGACCGGAACTGCAGCTACTATGGGAATCGAAGAAAACCTTGCTCTTGCAAAACGCCGTGGAAAGGCCCGGCTTCTCCGCCCAGGTATTACTCGTCAGGAACGGGAAGAATATCATGAACTTCTGAAGATTCTTGGTCTGGGCCTTGAAGACCGTCTTACTTCCAAAGTCGGCCTTCTCTCCGGCGGTCAGCGCCAGGCTCTGACTCTTCTGATGGCAACCTTAAAAAAGCCTCAGCTTCTTCTTCTGGATGAACATACCGCAGCTCTCGACCCAAAAACTGCTGCCAAAGTCCTCGAGATCACCGACATGATCGTAAACCGTGATCACCTGACAACCATGATGATCACCCACAACATGCGTGATGCTATCACTCATGGCAATCGTCTGATCATGATGTGGGAGGGAAAGATCATTCTGGATATCCAGGGTGAGGAAAAGAAAAAACTTACTGTAAAAGATCTTCTTGACAAATTCGAAGAAGCCAGCGGCGAAGAATTTTCCAATGATTCTGCTCTTCTCAGTTAAAATTTCTGCAGAATCTATATAGAAAGAACCAAGATGGATTTTATTCCTGCAGACAGGATTTCCATCCTGGTTCTTTTTTGTTTATCTACGTTTCTATTTCACTTCTACAGAAAACTCCCCGGTACGTCGACTATATCGGTAAATGGACGATGTCAAATAATCTTCTTCCGGAGTTGCTTTTTTGACTGTATCCAGGAGAACCTCTTTCAGCTCTTCGGGATAAACTTTATCTGTGCTATGTACCATTACTTCATGAATGCTGGTAAACACAAGATACAGATCAGACTCCAGAAGCTCTGCAAGACGTCGGGCTACACCTGGAAGAAAGATTGCTGCTGCTCCATTAGTACGTTTTTCTGTGCTGAGACAATTCCCTGATATCCCTTTATTCGGATGATAGGATCCCAATATGTCCATAAAATTATCTCCCCTGTATTCCTTATCAAAAAGCATTTTTTCCCAGTGATATATTCTGGGTGGACTGATAAAATATGTATTTACCAGTGCTGCCTCAAAAACTATATCCGGATCTTTTTCCCATTGTTCCAGAAAATGTTTTTTTACTTTTGTACTAAGAATATATCCGTCTTTTTCTCCTGCCATATAATAAAGCACAAGCGCTATATCCCCGACTTTATGATGGATCGTATCTTTCAGGACATCTCTGTTTTTATCTGCATTAAGAAGGCGGATAAAAAGTTTTCCTTTCACTTTTTCGTAATTCTCCAGTTGCTCTATGTCACAGATAACACAGTTTTCTCTGGCTTTTTTTATTTCACATACACAGTCATGAATGATATTTTCCAGTTTGTGCTCTTTACAGTACCGCTCATAAAGTTCTTCCGTATGTAATCCACAGATCTGGCGCGACTTTTCAATATCTCCGCACTCCACAAAAAGCCTGTCTCCTGTGCAGCCATACTTTTCGCCTTTTTTTGCAAAGTAAATCTTCTCCTCTTCCATATCCATAGCAGCAAGAAGAAGCCTCCTCAGATCTGTGATAAACATTTCATAGCCTTTTTCCATATTTAATTCCTTTCTGTGAAACAATGCGGACGAATGTCCTGATTTGATGGTGCCAGCCCTCAACAGGTCGGCAACCTCTGAATTGAATTATTGAATGAATAGAATAAATATATATCTTTGAGTTGTCTGCTGTATAGAACAGTATAAGAGAAGTTTCTGAATTTGTAAAGAAGTTTTCATCGACAGAAAAAGCAGCTTTCGCTGCCTTTTACTGTCAAATCTTTTATATTATTTCACATTTATGTCTCATCAGAGGATCCTGTTGATGTCCTGTTACTGAATTTCTCCATGTTCCTTCAGATATTTCAGAAATCCCTCACATCCTTCCAGCACATCTTCATAAGTTTCATCAAAATTTCCCGTGTACCACGGATCTGCAATATCACGTCCAGATCCTGAAAAAGTGAGAAATTTATAAATCTTATCTTCCGGATCATTTCTCAGCACCCGGTTCAGATTCCGTATATTTGCAGTGTCCATACCGATAATATAGTCAAATTTATTATAATCCGCCCATGTGATCTGTTTCGCTCTGTGCGGAATCAGTGGGATTCCCACTTCACGAAGTTTCTTTACAGTTCCTCTGTGCGGCGGATTTCCAATCTCCTCGGTACTTGTCGCAAAACTGTCGATCAGGAACTGCTCTGAAAGACCGAGTGTTTTTACTTTGTAGGTGAAAACACTTTCGGCCATGGTTGAGCGGCATATGTTGCCGTGGCAGACAAATAACACTCTTATCATTGCTTAAAACTCCTTGAAATGCTGTATTTACGCTGTTTACAGGCATTTTCCGATAATCTTCAATCCTGTCATTTTCCTGTATATCACAGCATAAATTCGTATATTTTCTTATCCAAATTTAGTAACTTCTTAGTAATAATCAGCCTGGAAAACAGGCTTTCTAAGAACCTTATAATCAGATTATTTTTAATTCTTTTTTCTATTATTTTATCATACTATGCCAGTTTTGCAATCCTATTCATCTCTTCTTTTGCATCAATTAATCCCAGATGCGTATATACATTTAACGTAACCCCTATATCAGAATGTCCCATTAAATATTGGAGTGCTTTCGGATTCATTCCAGCTTTCGCCATATTGGAACAATATGTATGCCTGCATACATGTGGATGTGTCAAGTATAGGACAAAAAAAATTTTATTTTTTTCTGCAGAAGACTATCTGACGCTTCCATCAGGTAGTCCCAGCACCTTTATTATCTTCTGATAAGTCATTTTTGTCCTGCTCAAGTTATCTCTGTTCTGAAAAAATATCGTCAAAATTCCATTCGATTTCGATTTCATCCTGACTATGAACACGGATCACCTTGATAATCTCACGCAGCTTCTCTGTATCGAACTTCTGAATTCCCAAGAAATCTTTTAGTTTTATTTTATCAGAAAGTTCATTTTGTTCAAGAAGCTTTTTGCTATTCTCCGCATCTTCTATTTTTCGTTTAATTTCATCCAGCTGTCCACTTATCTTTTCCGCTCTCTGCTTATACAAATCACGATCCATACGACCATCTTTGTAATCATCATAGAGTTTCATCTTTTCCGAGGTCAACTGTCGGCTCTGCTTTTGCAATTCTGCGGTATTGATCTCTTTGTAGTCGCATTGCCTGTTGTAAGATACTTTCTTTTCTTTTTCCAACATTGACGCTGCATACTGATGAACAAGCCCAAGGATATTCTCCTCCAGCGGTTCCCGTCGGATCACCAGACTTCGACACACAGGATCTCCATTGGTTCGAGCATCTGAGCATTTTAGCAGATGCTCCGTTTCTTTTAGTAAAGAATGCCCACAGTTGGCACATAGCAGCAATGCCGGCTGTTTTTTACGTCTTTCCAGAGTAAAATTGGTGCGTGATTCCGCAACACTTCTCTTCTTTTTCGGATGCATTTCATTTGCTTTTTCAAACAATTGCCTGTCTATAATTGCCGTATGATGATTTTCCAGGCGAACCCATTCTGTTTCATCATTCAGAACAGCTTTATGGCCAGTATGCATACTACAACGCGTTTTGCCCCAGATTCTGGTTCCAATATAAATCTCATCCCGGACAATTGCCGCTACTGTCGTAGGGCTCCAGTGTTTCTTTTTGATCGTCTCAAACCTCTGGAACTGTACCTGGTCCCCTCTTGATAATTTCTGCTCATCACAAGTGACAATCTCCTGTCTGTTCAATTCCCTTGTAATATCTGCAAAACTTGTTCCTTCCGCTGCCATCCGAAAAATCATTTTTACGACTTTTGCAGCCTCTGGATCAACTTCCAGCCTTCCATCTTTTCCTTTTTTATAGCCATATCTGGCATTTACCGGAAGGCGTGTACCATTTCTCGTTCTTGTCTGCAATGCTGATGAAATTTTCTTGGACAAATCCAGGCTATACATATTGTATACCAGATTCTGCAATGCCACATTCATTCCACCAGTCATTCCGCTGCTTGCAGCACTGTCATAGCTGTCATTAATCGAAATAAATCGAATCTGTAGAAGTGGGAAAATATATTCAATATAAAATCCAACTTCCAGATAGTCTCTTCCAAATCTGGAGAAGTCTTTTACAACTACACAGCCGATTTCTCCGCTTTTCATGTCATCCTGCAGCTGTTGAAATCCCTGCCGTTTAAAATGAGTACCGCTGACACCGTCATCCACATATTCCAGGATATCTGACTCAGCTACACCCAGCTGATCAATCACAAATGATTTTAACAGAATTCTCTGAGAAGTTACACTGTCGCTCTCTTTTTTGGCTCTGCCATCTACATTGTCATCTTCTGCGGATAAACGGATGTAAACAGCTGTTTTTCTATGATCTGTCATCTTGTCTGCGCCTCCTTCTCTTTCTTTAATTTCTGTAAATCTGCAAACTGATCGTCATATACCAGCTTGATCTCATAATCATACTTACCATGGATAATAATTGAATCCACAAAGGCATCTGCCATTTCTTTTGTCAGCTTACGCTTTGACATATAAGTATGTATCACATTTCCCCAGCCTTCTTCAATGTGGTAATCCTGGGAATACCGAACCTGTGCCGCCAATACTGTGTCCAGACGGCTCTTGATATTCTCAATTTCATTGGAATAGATCCGAGAAAACTGTATGTACTCTTCTTCTGTAATCAAACGTTCCGAGTAATCTTCATATAAATCCGATTTACGCTTACTGATACGGCTCAGTTCCCGTCGAAGTTTCCCCACTTCTTTATCCAAAAGCAGGTACTGTGTCTGATTTTTGGAAGCTGTATTCATTTCCTGAATCATTTTTTCCGTATCCAATACGGTTTTCATATGCGTTTGGATCAGGCGAAGAACATCGTCATCCACATATTCTTTTCTGACTCTGTGCCCTTTGCATTGCTTTCCTCCGGATTTATGGTTAGTATTGGCTCCGCAGATATAAAAGAATGTGCCATTTCTTTCTCTGGACAACGTCATGCGGTTGCCACAGCCTCCGCACCATATTTTTCCTGTATAGAAATTATGGTTTCTAATAGCCCCATTGTTCTGCTGATGTTTCTTCTTATAAGCTTCCGTATATTCCTGGATTTTAGATTGTACCTGTTGAAACAACTCTCTATCTATAATCCCTTCATGCGTGTTCTCCACATGCACCCATTCACTCTCTGGTCGATTTCTCTGTTTATTTCCCTGGAAAACACTTTGCTGATATTTTCCAAATACAGAATCACCTGTGCAATGAACATCCTGAAGAACTCGTTTCACTTCATAATTGTTCCAGGGTTTTGACTCCGGAAGCGGCTTCTCACCGGTTTTATAGAATTTTCTCTGTAAAGTCGGCGATAAAACTCCATCTTTATTGAGCTGTCTTGCAATATCACTATAGTTCCTGCCATCCATATACATAGAAAATATACTTTTCAAATGTTCTGCAGCTTCTTCATCAACGATCAGCTGATGATGGTCTTCTTCTGACTTTCTGTAACCATACGGTTCCCAGGCACTTGTAAATTTTCCTTTTTTCCAAAGAGCTTTTTTTGCGCTGCTGCTCTTTTTGGCAAGGTCTTTCGAATAGAACTCATTGATAATATTCTTCAGTGGAACTGTAAGATCCACACCTTCTCTGAAGGAATCGAAATCATCTGTCACAGCCAGGAATCTTACATGAAAAAACGGAAATACTCGTTCAATATAGTTGCTGGTTTCGACATAATTTCTTCCAAGTCTGGACAAATCTTTTACAATAACACAATTGATTTTTCCATGCTTGATATCTTCCATCATCTGTACGAATCCAGGACGGTCAAAATTTGTACCTGAATAGTCTGAGTCCTTATAAACTTCCGCAACCGAAATATCTTCCGTATCTGCTACAAAGTTTTTCATCAATTCCACCTGGGTTTCTATCGTCCCTCTTTCTAATGTTTCTTCTGTTTCCATTGAAATTCTGGCATACAATCCTGCCCGGAATGGTCTTCTCACCTCTGTCTGGACGGTTGCACTGCCGACTACTGTCGGAATGTTTTTCCTACTCTTTCGTGCCATTTTATACAACCTCCTTTACCTTGACCTGCAGATTATTATCATCATCTACTACCGTATCAACTCCCATAGCCGGTAATTGATTCAGCAATGTCTGATAACAATCATCAAAATCAAAAGTGATCTCTATATTCTTTTTATCATATACTCTGATTTTCCTGATCAGTTCTACCACCACTGTGCGGGACAGTTCTTCAATATCCTGATATTTCACAAAATAATCCAGCCAGGTATTGGCATTGTCTGCTTTTTCCAGCTCACTATCCATTTCTTTCTGGATTGCACGGATACTCTCTTCCGCATTTCTAAGCCTCTTTCCATAGGCTGCATGAAGCTCTACATAGTCTTCTTTTGATACAATGCCCTCTTTCATATCCGAATAGAGCATCATCCGTAACTCCTTACAACGTTCTGTCTCCTGTTTTTTCTTCTCCAGCCTGTCCTGCAGCTTCTTCATATTGATCTCCTGAAATGGCACAGTACCAACAAATTCCAGGACTCTTTTCAGGTGCAGGATATTCTGGATATGCTGTTTCAGCATCACCAGTACGGCATCTTCCAGATCCTTTTCCGGTATTCTATGACTAGAACAGCGTTTTGTTTCTTTATTTGCGGAACATAGATAATAAGCATATTTTTTCCCTGCCACAGTAGAAACCTTTCTTGTCATAGGTGCACCACAATCCGCACATACAGCAATTCCGGACAACAGATATACCTGCTTTTGGTAAGGTGAAGTACGTGTATCCATGCCCAGAAGCCTCTGCACAATTTCAAAATCACGGTCACTCACCAGTGGCTCATGATTTTTCTCAATCCGGATCCAGTCATCTTCCGGTTTCACATAAGTCTGCTTCACTTTATGGTTCGGTGTTGTCCTTTTTCCCTGCACAAGATTTCCGATATAAACCTCGTTTTCCAGTATCCTACGGACTGTAACGGAACTCCAAAGTGCCTGTTCTTTCTGCCGGAAGCCAGTTTCATAATGACTGCCGCTGCTGATTTTATATTCAAATGGGGAAAGAATACCCAGTTCATTTAAACGATTAGCGATCGCATCCTGACTCATTCCCCGCAGCTTCATCTTAAAAATATCCTGTACTACACTGCCTGCAGATGGGTCAATCTCTAATTTATGCTTATCTGTCTTTGTCTTCCTGTATCCAAATGCTACAAACGGAGTCACGCACTCACCTTTTTTCCTCTTAATCTCAAGATTACTCCTGATCTTAATAGAAATATCACGACAATAAGCATCGTTGATTAAATTTTTAAATGGGATAATGATTTCGTCTGCCTGATTCTTTCCCTTAAGACTGTCATAATTATCATTGATAGCAATAAAACGCACACCAAGAGCCGGGAATAATCTCTCGATATACTTCCCGGAATCAATATATTCCCTTCCAAATCGTGATAAATCTTTTACCACTACGCAGTCTACAATCCCACGCCGGATATCTTCCAGCATTGCCTGGAATGCAGGGCGCTCAAAATTAGAGCCTGAGTAGCCATCATCAACTCGGACTGAAACAACTTCTATATCTTTTTTGTCTTTCAGGAAATCCAGAATCAAAGCTTTCTGGTTAGAAATGCTGTTACTTTCCAGTTTTGCTGAACTGGAAATATCGCCATCTTCTTTAGATAATCTGACATAGATGGCGGCATGATAGATTTTATTGATATTCTGATACATATCTTACCTCCTTTTATTACGTCAGAAAATCCATGTAATAAAAGGGGGCTGCATAATTTGTCCTTACCGACATTCTAACACAGTCCCCTCAATCTTGCCAGTACTTTTTCAGACACTCAGAAGCATATTCTCAAATGCCTGCTCCATAGATATACCGTTATTAGCAAATCTGACTTTTACTTTCATATTACCGATCCGGACCAAATATGGATTTCCTACTTTATTCAGAAAAATATCTCTCCGTTCCTGAAGCGATTTATTTCTGTCTGCTTTTATCATCCGTAGGTCAGTCATTTCATTGATATCTACATCACTGAAATCCTGCTCCAGATAGTTTCTATATTCCTCTGCCGTCATGCCCTTCTCCCTCCATTCCCATCTGAATCCGTACTGCTTTCAGTACCCGATCCAGGCTCCACTTGTTCACTCTTCCGCATTTCTCAATAATACATTTCGTAGAAATGCTCATAACCTGTTCAGCCAGTGCCAGGCTTCCTTTTCGGATTCCTGTCATATCATATTTGCTGATAAATACATGTGTTGGCAAATACCGTTTCTTATATATTCTTGATGTCAGCGGAACTACCGTTATGACTGAACTGTATGTATTGGCTTTATTATTGCTCACTACGATCACCGGTCTTACACCACCCTGAACAGATGTTGTAGGAAACATACCGAGATCTGCCCATAAAATATCTCCTCTGCGGATTGTCATTTGTCCTCTCTCCAATCTATTATTTTTATTTGTAAAGCATCCATAGCGCTATATTGGCTCCACAGGAATACGGCAGAGTTTCTTTCCCATAAGGAAAGCTCTGCCGCATAACCTCTATAGCCAATTTGATTATTAAACAGTGCTCGCTCGATTCTATTTATCCTCGATACCCCGAATCGTTACTCCCGCATATGCAGGAAGGGAATAATAACCTGCCCGGATGCATACTCCGGACCACAACCCGGAAACTCTCGTTTCCAGGCTCCAGCAGTTCATAGGTTTACCAGTTACAGACTTCTCAGGATCTGCAAGTGTATCGCATCTCATACATATCATCGCATCACCAGCCTGCCAGCTGGCTTCGGTCAGTGCTTTTTCGCAGCATTACGGACTGAACTAAAAATCTTGGTTTTGTCTTATAATCCTATAGCGTCATCTTCCTCGTGCTCTCTGCATGAAATGTCACGTCAGTTATTATTGGATATTCAGTTATCATGGTTCATTTTAGGAAGTCATTTAACTTCCTCTAATTACTAAAGTCAAATGACTTTGGCAGATGCAAAAGATTTTGAAAAATTTTTTAAAAAAATTTATTCATATACATTTCACGCATTTTATTAAGAATGGATTTCAGCTTGTATGACAGCATCTGTCTGGAAATCCCCATAATTTCCGCCATCTGTGTCTGTGTCTTGTTTTCAAAGAAAATGCCATAAATAATCATGCGTTCCTCTGAGTTCAGCTGATTGATTACTTTGTGAATATCCTGCTGTTCCATTTTTGTCAGTACACAGTGCTCCACATCACAGTTCAGATCTGGAAAATCCTCAATCATGAAACCTTCTCCATCAATAGACTGACCGCTGTAAGGTACTTCTCTCAGCATCTTATCCACGACTTCCCCCAGCTCGTTCTTAATCTCAACTTTTTTTGCCTTGCTGCTTCTGTAAAAATTGTTCATCGCATACGCAACTTCTTTTGTAATCTCGATCATTTCTCCATCAATATTTGCGTAATACTTTCCTTCGTAAAAATATGGGTGTTCAATATACATATCCGTTTCTCCTGAATTTGAAATCTTGTTGCTCGTTTCAAATCCAGAAGGCGGACCTCTGTTTAGGATCATGCCTGCTCCGCCTTTATCCTGCCGGGATATGCCCGCAGTTATTGGCTGAGAAATTCAGGCACGAAAAAAAGCCCCAGTAGTTTTTTCTTAACTACTGAGGCTTTCGTCTCTTTCTTGTATTCAGTTATCTATGCCTTCTTTCATCAGCATAATCATTGTATCAGGATAAAGTTCACAAAGTATCCGCAATATATTCCCATAAGTTCATATCATTATTGGAATCGTACATATTTCAGTATAAAAAGTTCACCGTGTTATTCTTCTACTTCTTTTCCATCTATATATAGTTGAAATTTATCAGGATTATTGACTACATCATAGTCATTTCCGTATTCTACAGGTCTATATTCGGCTGTCATTACCGATTCCCCATCTTCAATATCCTCTTTCCATAAATAGATGTTCATATCAAGGCTCGTCGCATATCCCCTGTCTGTGGAGAATTTTGTCGAATAAAATGAATCATCCTTGTACATCTGCAAAAGCTCTCTTGCAAACGCTTCTCTATCCTCAATATTTTCCCGGTTAGCGATTACGGTTAGATTTTCATCCCGATTTACGGAAAATGTTCCTACCACATCCGGTTCACCTTCCTTATGACTTGATTCAGGTTTCCCATAAATACTTCCTGCAGCAATTATCAAGATGACTGCCCCTGAGATCACTGCAATTATCTTTTTCTTCATATTTTTATTTTCCTTTTAGTTTTTTTACTGCGTAATTGATTACTTCTTCCGGTGTAGGTCTTTCTCCTTTAAGTGTCATTTTCTTCCATTCTTCCTGCACAGCCGGATTAGGATTATCAAATCCTGCATCTATGGCTATCTGCATTTCTCTGCGTACTTCTTCTGGTGTTGTGTTGTACTTTTCTGCAATTTTCTCATAAATAGTTTTTTCTCTCATTTACCCGCCCTCCGGTTTCAAAGAATTATTTATAGTTCTTTAGAACTACTATATCATGATTCTCACTATGAAAAAAGATACTTTCGCAAATGAAGCCATAAAAAAGAACAAAAAAAGAAGAGCTTAATGCCCTTCGATTTCAATGCCTATTTCATTAGTCTACCAAAGCTCTGACAGCATTTAAAATTCTTTTCTGCTCGTCCTTTGGCAATTTCCCTATCATATCAGATAATTCATTAGTAACACCTGTGACAGAATGTGTCACAACATCTATCAGTAGCGCATCAGCCGATACATCAAGTGCATTGGCAATTGCTACAAAGGTATCCAACTTTGTTACTTTCAGTCCTCTTTCTATCACACTGACATGTGTTGTACTTAAATTTACCAGCGCCGCCAGTTCTTCCTGTGTAAGATTTTTTGCTTCTCTTGCTGCTTTGATTCGCTGACCAACCGCTTTTAAATCCATCATAGCACCTCCTTCAGAACGATAATTCGGTCTAAAATTAGTATACTGATGGATAATTGAAAGATACAGAATCCGCAAATCAAGTTATAGTTCTATAGAACTAGATTTCACTTTTTTATACATGCAACACACAAAAAAGCCACCAGAAGAATTAGTATCCCCTGGTAGCTCCATTAAAATTTATCATTTGTTAATGTGCAACACTCATGCTCTCGTCAATCCATTTCTGTACCATTTGAGCACTTACATTAAGATAGTGGGCTATTTTATCAACTTTCATTCCATCCGCAGCCATGGATAATGCTGAGGCTTTTGCTTTTTTCAGCTCACCACTTTCAATACCTTCACTATAAATCTGTTCCATCTCACGGCACATGAATTCCACCCCTTTCTGTGTTTCCTTCAATTCGTATACTCTGTCAGCAAGTATCTTACTGTGCATATCTTCTGCATTCTTACAGTGAAGATCATGCATCAGTCTGCCTAATTCTGTATCCTCTTGTTTCTTAGAATTTACATAAATAATATGAGCTTCATCCTTAAAATTCTCACTGACTTCTTCGATTTTCCTGTCTATATGATAAATCGGAAGTCCGTATCCAAGTGCATCGTCTCTGGTGATAAAAATCACGTAGCTTTCCGGAAGGTCATCAAAATCCTGTCCTGGATTTAATGTGTTCATATCCATCAGACCACTATGATACCTTGCTCTTTTGGGAGATGCCCCTTCGTTGTCCTGTTGGATTTCTACATCCATCTGCTTGCCTTCAGAATCTCTGGCAACACAGTCCAGAATAGCTGAACGCCCCTGCAAATTCTTATAGTCTTTCTGCAGAACTTGATCAATCACTTTCAGATCCTTTTTATTCATAATTACCTGTAGAACATATTCTGTACATTCCCGTTTCTTGAATACATTCCGCATAAACACATCGCTCATGATGGTAAGGTCTTTTAAGATACCCTTGTATCTTTCGTAACGTGTTTCCAATTCTTCTGTTTTCACGATTTCTTCTTTCGCCACGTCCATTCTCGCCTCCATTCTTTGCTATGTCAGGATAGGTTCCTAAATGTCTCCTATCCCAATTTCATCTTAACATCAAAATCAGCTTTTCACAAGCCACTATTTTATCCTACACCACTTGAAAACAATAATTTCCAATCAGTTTCATCCAACTATTATATTTATTCTTTTCACACACCTTTCGGCAAATTTCATTTTCCATCAATACACAGAACATCTTATCATAATCAAATGCCCAAACAGCACCATTCACATGGTTTTCCACTGCTTTCTGATCTATGCTTTTCAAGCGTGTGACCATTTTCTCAATTTCTCCATTTCCCAAGTTACCGATATTTTTGCAGATAAACCGAAAGAAATTCAACGTTGCATATTCGTCATGCCAATGGAACTCTTCTGGATTGTTTTTAATTTTACTGACTCGCTGCTGTTCTTTGATTATCTGAGCAGCTACACCTTTCATTGAATCTTCGTATCTCATATTATTCACCTACTCTTCCTCGACGCCCAGTGACGGTTTAAATCTTTTATCCTTTGCCTGCGGTACCACGATCTCATAAAAATAAAATCCTAAATACCCAAGTGCCTGCTTCTTCATTTTATAAAAAGAAGTCCTGCCTATTCCTAACTCCTGTTGTACTTCCACATCTGTCTTATTATAATGACTGCAAAAACAGGAATGAAGGATTTCACTGAGCATCACACCATTCGGTGCATAGAACTTCACCAGTGTCATTCCACGATAGATCATATCAGACAAGCCATAAATGATCATCAGGTTATTCATTTCCCGGTGCATCTTTGGCACATTCAGCTGATTGTTATAAATGCTCAGATAACTCAATGCATATGCCATATCTTCATTGATTTTCTCCTGGCACTCCATATCCAGTTCTTCCAATACAACTGGTTTTCTAAAATCAGTTTCTGGTAGCTTGTCATCAGTTCTTTAATATCAGTATAATGTCTTAATCCTGTGCATGACTTGCCATATGGAAGGTAATTTCTTTCACTGATTTAATTGCATAATCTCTGTCTGTCATCAGTTTCAAAATCTCCTTATCATCATCACACTAACTGGCGGTCTTTCAGACCAGTTCGCTTTCCCCATGATTTTGATGGGAAGCAATTACTTACTACAACTTGCAGAAGCGGATATCCAAAAGGCATTGTGGGAGCTGCCTTTGCTGACCGAAATCCATCTTCTTATGTAAAACCTGCAGGAATATAAAGGGAAAGTGACTATCCCTGCCGATTAATAATCCAAATAATATCGTCTATACCAATCTCTCCTTATTTTTCAAAGCATCTGTAAAATCGTTTTCTATCATTTGGTTATAAAGTCTCTTCTGCGCCAGTTCATCTGTATAATACGCATAGTCATGATTATAATCTTCCATAACTGTTTCTGCCGCCATAGATGCATAATCATATATGGTAGCTATTGAAAGATTCTTATCTATATTTTTGTAAATACCATATTTAATCTTTATTCCTTTAATCGGAGCATTCTCTACAAACTCATTAATAACATTGTCCATTCTCCGATGATCCAGCTCACAATCATCACTTAATAAGCAGAGAAAAGATGCTTTTTCTTTTCTCACCGGTGCTGCTCAAGTTCATAATGCCTAACTCATCTAATCTTATATCTGAATCCTCACTTGCAAACGCAAACACTATTTTTTCGAATGTATCTGCATTTCCAATTCTTGCACATTTCATACGATAACGCAAAATATCATTACCATTTTTTATCCTGTAATGTATTGTGAACTGTGAGACCAGTTGCAGTTGTTTGCATATATTATTAAAATCCGTAGCAACCAGCATTTTATTTCTGTCTTCTTCAAATACATTGGTCTCTATATACTTTTGTATTACGGTTTCATATGTTTTCTTCTCGTTCATTAATTCATCTAACTCTGTGTTTTCATTTAGATGTCTATAAATCTGAATGTACTGATCTTGACGATTTACGCAATATATACTACTAAACTCATTCCCCAAAATGTTAATAATATCCGTAATCAGCATTTTTCCCCTTACTCTTCATTTACATATCATTTTATTGTAATCCCTTGATCTTTTTCAAAGATACTTTCGCTGTTGTTCCAAAGTTTCCATGTCTCTCTTTCTTTAAAATACAACGAAAAGTGAACTCTTATGTACTTGAAGAATCTGAAATACGATTCCTCCCTGTAAATATCAATCTGTTCCACAAAGCAAGTGACATGCTCCCACCACTTAAATCTTACGATTTTGAAGTGGGGGCTTCCTGCTCGATTACCCTTTAGGGCAAAGCTAAAACAGGCTATCCCCGCGTGTCCCGCGGTTTTGTTTTTTATGTTTATCCGGTTACGGATTTTTTTCTTGTGCCGTCAGGCACATTCTCTATAGATTCTTTTTCCTTCTTCACGGATGTTGACTGCTGCATTCACATCCCGGTCTATCCTATTTCCACATTCACAAATATACATTCTGTCCGACAATGCCAGTTCCTTTTTCTTATGTCCGCATACACTGCAGATCTTACTGGATGCAAAATAACGGTCTACTTTTATAAGATGTTTTCCATATTCTTCCAGCTTGTATCCCAACATGAACAGAAACTGCCCGTACCCGTTATCCTGCACACCTTTCCCAAGGTGCAGCCCTCCGGACATTCCCTTCAGATTCAGATTTTCCACACATACTGCATCATATCTTTCCGCAAGCTCCCTGCTGAGCTTATGCTGGAAATCTTTTCTCTGGTTCTTTATCTTTTCATGACATAAAGCTACCCTTTTTTTCTGTTTTTGATAGTTCCGGCTTTCTTTTTCACAGTGGGAGAGCTTTCTCTGTTCTCTTGCAAGTTTTTTCTCTGCTTTTCTGTAAAACATAGGGTACCCGGCTCTTTCTCCTGTAGAAAATACACACATTCCCTGCATGGCAAAATCGATCCCAAGAAATCTCTCTGCCGGTCTTTTTTCCACTGTTTGGTTCTCACAGCAGAACAAAAGGCTGGCAAAATATTTCCCGGATGGCTCACGGCTCACAGTTACAGACTTCAGTTTCCAGTCTGATGGAATCTGACGGTGAAGTTTTATCCTTATGACGGACATCTTTGGAAGTTTCAGATGGGTATCCTGCAAAAGGATATTTCCGTTTAGTGCATTGGTCGTATATGAATTTCTTGCATGCTTCTTTGATTTATAACGTGGAAATCCGCAGGCTGGTTCCCGAAAAAACTTCCGGAACGCACTTTCCAGATGCAGCTGCGCATTCGCCAGGGCAAGGGAATCCACCTCCTTCAGCCATGGATATTCCTTTTTATATCCGGCCGGTGTGTTCCGGAGCATCTTTTTTTCTTTCTGGTAATAGCTGATCTTATCTGCAAGCATCTGGTTATAGATAAAGCGGCTGCAGCCGATTGTTTGCTCTATCTGAACTCTCTGCTCTTTATTTGGATAGATCCTTATTTTTACGGCGCGGTTCATTCTTCTCACCCTGGCTTTCTATATACTGCCGTATCGTTTCAATCGTTGCTCCACCTGCACTGAGCAGGCCGAAGATCTGACCCCAGAATGCATCTTTCATGGTCTAACTCCATTATATTTATCGTCCTTTTTCTTATATCGACGGATATGTATTTATGAACTAATTGTTCTTTTTCAGTATACTACATCAGGGAAGGGAGAACGAGTGTTTCTTTTATACTATAGAGATTTTTTTTGAGCAGATATGCTCAGATGTGCAATTCATCTCACCACCTGAAGAGGTGGGAGAATTCTTGCTACATTTGTTAAAATTTATTCTTCTCAGTGGTCTTAATATATAGTTTATCAAAATATAGAAGAAATGGATATATATTTTCTTTTAATATTTTTCTAAAAAAGCTTTATTTTATCACTCTCCAGTCACCGGACGCATCATGGAAAGCAGCTCCTTCCGGTAATGATCGGCCTTTTCCTGATTGCCCTGTTCTTTCCGTACCATCTTTGTGATTCCCGGATACTGTCCCGGGAAGCTTTCCAGCATGATACCATCTCCATAGATCAGGTAAACATCTCCGTCTGTCATATCTTCCTCTGTCAGCTTCTTTCCATTCTCATCCGTAAGCTTATCCGGTATCGTTCCGGAGAAAATCGTGTCCGTGTCCAGATCCGCAAAATACCAGCTGTTATCATCTGTATGAAAATACACTGCTGTCATCGGCTTTTCCCCGCATCCCGCCAGACAGAACATAACAAGTACCGCCAGCATCACGATCCATTTTTTCATTATTCCACCTCCTAGTCTCTGTCAGTATTTGATTATTTCGACTTCACACCGTGCTAGCACCATGAAAAACATTAATATTACTGACTTCTACAATGTTTTTTATCTGGCACTACCATTAGTGGGAGATTTTTGATATAAATTTAATTGATCGTTGGAAGTACTTCCATAACCTGATCAATCACTTTCACAATTCTCTGTATATCCATATTTTCTTTTACATCAGAACTATCATTCACGTTCAAACCATCTTGCCAGTCCTGGACAATAGATACTGCCGGGATATTCACTAATGCAAACGGATAATGGTCACTGTTGGTTGCCATTGTCAGGAAAAATCTGTCACTGGGTGTAAATAGTTCTGACATACTGTTTTTATTTAATTCTGCCAGTTTTTTCAATCCCTCATCATCATATTCCGCATTGTCTGGTCTTTTGTTTCCTTCGATCATCGCCATATAACCCAGATCACTTTTTTCTGCAATAGTATCAATATTTATTACTCCGATGATCTGTTTCCGCTCGTCCTCCGTCAGCTTACCAACATACCATCTTGAACCCAGCATATATTTCTCTTCGCCCGAGAACAGGATGAATTTTATATTATACGGTATCTCTGTATCTTTTAAAATCCTTGCCAGTTCAAGCACTGCTGCCACTCCGGAACCGTTATCATTGGCGCCCACCGAATCTTCTGCACTGTCATAATGGGCACTTATGATCAGATTTTTTGTAGTATCAATGGATGAGTTTTTTGTCACAATGATATTTTCACCAATGCCGTCAACAATTGCATCCTCGGCTGTTGATGCCAGAAACACATACGCCTGCGAGGAATGCCTTATTGCATTCTCATTGTTTTCATCGTTATATTCGAATTTCTGGTATTCTATATTGTCATATCCCAGATTGCCAAAATATTCACTAATATATTCTTTTACATTCTGTATTGCATCAGAATTTATTGGACGCGGTTCAGAAGTGATTTCATCGATGATCTGTTCAATATTCTGTTCCAAAGGCTCTATTATTGTACCGTTCTGGGTAACACTCTCCGCCATTGTCTGAATTGGTGCTATTAATGATATAACCATAATTAAGGCAATTGTAATTTTTTTCATTTGTGAGCTCCCTCATTTTACCAAGTATTAATCAGTATCTTTTATCCAATAACTTTCCATGCAGAACCATAGGCTACAACGAAAGCTTTTTTTCATACCATAAACATTATCATGTGATATACTTCTGCCAATTAAATCTCAGATTTTGAAAAAGGGACAGACATTGATAAATTTACTTAGTTCCATTCTGGGCTATGCACGGAACATTACAACCACATGATCAAAAGGCGGTAAATCTGATATTCTAAATGTACATTGTGATCCTTTTTTAACAAAATTAGCTTTTTTATCATTTATGTTATCAACTGATACTATTATACCATGAACTGCATCACCAACCAAGTGTTCTTTTTTGCTTTTACAGCGTTCGTACAGTGCTTTTACAATTCATTGCACATCTGTAAAGGAAAGAGACTTCTTGCTATATATTATGTTAAATTCCTGAAAGTATTTTCTTTGCGTTCTCCAGGTTATTTTTTCCATTTATTTTTAGATATACTTTACTGATTTCAGAAGGCTCTCCTATTTCTCTACAGAGATCCTGTGCCTGGGAAATGGGTATGTAGATTTTCCTGGAACCTCCGTTTCTCTGGCTTTCTTAATGCCCTCGGTTGTGGCTTCTATCACGACAAATTCTTTTTCATTAGAGTTTATAAGGACATCAATGTGCTGGCAGCAGTTACTTTCGCTGTTCTGCCTGTCAGGATAAAAGAACTGGTCTACGGAAATGTCCAGCAAGGTGACGATTTGGTAAAAGGTATTCAGGTTTGATTATGAGGACGATACGCAGTTTTATGTTTTAGTAGTATTTTATCTACATACTCGATGACAACATTGATAGATTGAAAGAATGGCGGTAAAATAAATGCGGATAAAATTTGAGACTCCATAATAGATACATATTTCTCTGCTATATTTGAAAAATTGGAGGTGGAACAATGCAGAAGATTTTAATTGTTGAGGACGATATTGACATTCAGGATATATTAAAGAACCATCTGATTGATGCGGGATATGAAGTCGCTGTTGCTTCTGACGGTGTGGCGGGCATTGCAATGTTTGGGGATACCATCGACCTTGTGCTGTTAGACATCATGCTCCCTAAAATCGACGGTTATGGTGTATGTGAGGTCATTCGTAAGCGGTCACAAGTCCCTATTATTATGCTTACTGCGCTTTCGGATGAAGAAAACCAGTTGCGGGGTTTTGAACAGCAGATTGACGATTACATTCCAAAGCCCTTTTCGCCCAAAATCCTGCTGTGCAAGATTGCGGCTATTCTTCGCCGTAGGACTGTGGAAACTCTAAATCAATCCCTGCTTACTTATAAAGAGCTAAGTATGGACGTTGACGGATTCCATGTATATCAAGGCGGAAATGAGGTTGTTTTAACCAGCAAAGAGTTTGCGCTTCTTAGGCTTATGCTTGAAAATCAGGGAAAGGTCTTTACTCGGCAAATGCTACTTGACCGATTGTGGGCGGACGATTTGGAGGTCGAGGAACGGATCATTGACAGTCACATAAAGAACATTCGCAAAAAATTAAATGCTGACTATATAAAAACAATCAGAGGAGTGGGATACAGAATTGACAAAGTACATTAAGCAACGGTTATCCGTTAAGATTTTTATAATTACATTTTTTCTACTGGGTACAGCTTGTAGCGGAACATATTTTTTCATTTCAAAGCTGTTACCTGTGACATACTCCAATTTGATAAATGTGTCCACAGAGAAAGCCGCTATGCACCTTGTTGAGCAAATGACAGCTTTTGACAATATATCTGATTGCGAAAATGATATATCTAATTTTTCAAAGGAAACAAATGCCGCTTTTTGGATTGAGGATAGTAACGGTCGTATGATATATCCCGACGAGGCATCAACGGAAACCTCTACTACTTCGGCAGATTGCACAGTTACATTCGATGAAGATGAATCGTTCATAGATATGCAACCGTCTGGGGAAACCACGACAAATTTTTACCCGTTCACGTTAAAAAACGGCACTGCTTATGCGTTGGCAGTTCAAACAGATTTGTTCGTTGTACAGCAGGCAACAAAGGTATTGCTGTCTATTCTTCCGTATGTTATCCTAATGGTCTTTCTGCTTTCGCTCCTTTGTGCATGGCTCTATACACGGTATATCACTAGACCTATTGTGCAACTAAGCAAGATTTCAAAGCAAATGGCAGAATTGGATTTTTCCGGTCAATGTGGTACAGAACGAGAAGATGAATTAGGGTGTTTGGCGCAAAATCTAAATTCATTATCTGCTTCGCTATCCACTGCATTGAACGATCTTCAAACTGCCAACCAACAGCTCAAAACAGATATTGAAAAGGAACAGGAGTTAGAAAGACAGCGGGTAGACTTTTTCTCGGCAGCATCCCATGAACTGAAAACACCACTAACCATCTTGAAAGGACATTTGGCGGGAATGCTGAACGGAGTCTGCGGTTATGAAAACCATATAGAGTACATGGAGCGTTCCCTGGCCGTTGTTGATAGGATGGAAAAGTTGGTAAAAGAGCTGCTGTATGTTTCTAAAGCAGAGGGAACTCAAAAATCCGAATATAAAACCATTAATTTTGCGGAAATATTTCGGGTACAGATTGCCACTGTAACAGATTTATTGGAAGAAAAGGAACAGTGCCTTGAAGCAAATATTCCTACCCGTCTTTATTGTGAAGTGGAACAAGCACAGATGGAACGGGCGATTCAAAATATATTGGTAAACGCAACTCACTATTCTCCAAGTGGTGAACTGATTCGTATATCTTTGTCCGAAACGCATGGTACAATTCGTGGTGAAATTGAAAACACAGGTGTCCGTGTGCCTGACGATTCTATTCCACATTTGTTTGAAGCCTTCTACCGAGCAGATACATCTCGTAACCGTAATACCGGCGGAAGCGGATTAGGGCTTTATATTGTTGGCAAAATCATGGAAATGCACCAAGCAAAGTACGGCATTTCAAATACAAACAATGGTGTACTGTTTTGGTTTGAATTGCCTTGCAGGCAGCCGATAGACAACTCCATCTAAAATCCATAATCCTTGCAAATTATATCCAAGTTGCTTTGTTATATTATAGCTGTCCTCAAGAGGGCAGCTACAATTTTTAGAAAGTGAGGTTTTATCAATGAAGAACAAAAAAATTTGGTCAATAGGACTGTGTGGAGTAATCTGTTTAAGCATTACAGGAGTTACTTATGCAAGTTATGCAAATGCATTGGCTTCGGATACACCAAAGGTTTCAACATACGAAACAGTAAACACATCCGGTAAAGATATTCTCTATCAGGATACAGTCGGTGGACAGATCAGTGTTGACGGTAAAAATTGGGTCGATGAGGCAGATTATGAGAAAAACAATACGGTACCGGATGTGCAGTGGTGGACAGCTGATAAATATGAGGCGTGGATGAACGAACAGAAAAAAGAAATGGAATCTTTGATTGGAACCGGAGATGGTTGGTATGATGGGGAAGGCGTATTCCATGAATTTACACAGGAAAGCGTAGCTGCTATGATGGACAGCTATAAAGGAACTCTGGAAAGTATCAAAAAAGGAGTATTGTATTCCAAAGACAACGGTGACGGCGATACCTACTCCATGATTCCACCTACTGAAGATGTAGTTTCCTCTTATAGTGTTGATGTAACAAAAGATAACGGAAAAACAGTACACATTGGAGATTATTCCACAGTTGAGGAATTAGACAAAGCCATTTCTGATGCAGTTAAAAATGGTCAGCTCACACAAGAAGAAGCGGACGCCGTTCACCAATAATAACCAAACCATTCTGCCGCACGACGGCAAAAGAAAAAAGCCGTCGTACAGTAGACAAATTGATACGCCCATTTAAAGCAGCGGCATTGATTTTCAGAGCCGCTGTACCAAACGGGCAAAAAGCAAGAACTGCCCGGGCTACGAAAAAATCCGCAAAGAAGAATTTGAGCAATTCATTTTCTCTGCCATGCAGGAGAAGTTCAAAGACTTTCAGATACTCCACGGCAGGGAGGAAAAAGTCAATCCAAAACTGACTGCCTATCAAGTGGAGCTGGTACAGGTGGAAGCAGAAATTGAAAAGCTGCTGGATACACTGACCAGGCCAATGCGACTTTGCTTGCCTATGGCAACAGAAAAATTGAGAGTATGAAACTTTTTCTGTAAAATAATGTTTATAAGGTTCTTCTATGATACAATAAATATCATTAGGAGGGCCTT
>NZ_WQQB01000069.1:0-226027 GCF_018785565.1 Blautia sp. MCC283
AAATATTCCTCCTTAGCTCAGTCGGTAGAGCATGCGGCTGTTAACCGCAGTGTCGTTGGTTCGAGTCCAACAGGGGGAGCATGGTGCCATAGCCAAGTGGTAAGGCAAAGGTCTGCAACACCTCTATCCCCGGTTCAAATCCGGGTGGCACCTCTTAGAAAGCCCTGGAAAGATGAATTTCCAGGGCTTATTTTTCCTATAAAAATGTATTTGCTGAAGACCGTGAAGACAGACTTCTGGAAGATCGGACAGCATCAGGAATTTTTTTCCGTAAGCAGGATTCGTTTACGATTATAAACCAGGTGAAGGTACATGGCATCCTGAGCACGCAAAGCGTCATGCTCTGCAATGGCAGCTCCTTATACAGGAATCCGTTTTATGCCTACCGGCGGGATCAATGCGAAAAACCTTGAGGACTATCTTTCCTGTGACAAAATCCTCTGCTGCGGCGGAAGCTGGATGGTAAAAGGAGATCTTGTGAAGGCAGGAGAATTTGACAAAATAAGAGAACTGACAGCAGAAGCAAAAAAGCTTGCGGATTCCATAAGAAAGTAATCAAACTTAATACACATATTCAATAAAAAAAGCAGAACCCTGCACAACCAGGCAGAGTTCTGCTTTTTTGTCAATTATTGTGAAAATAGATCAATGAAGTAGGATCGGCAGAAGCTTTTTCCGCTTCAGCTGCCAGATCAGCTACAGGATCCGCAGAAGGTTTCCGAAGATCCATTCGGTAAAGATAAAAGATCCCACCGAAGAAACCGGGAATCAGTCCGGCGTATCCACCGGCACATAAGATCACAGTCAGCTTCACCATCAGTTCTGTCTGAAGTTCCAGACAAACAAGTAATCCTGCAAGAATTCCGGCTGCACTCCATCCAGCTGTCAAAAGTGCAAGAAAAACAGCTGGCGCAGGGGCCTTTTTTAAATTTTGATCTAAGTGATTCCACAGTACTTTATACATAATCCATTCCTCCTGTTTTGCTGGAATTATACTTCTGCTGTTGTCAGCAACAGTCAGCTATAATATTGATTTCCTTTATTTGTCTGTATTATAGAAAAGAAATGTAAAATACAAATGCGCAGGAATGAAAAATCTTTGTAAAATATAAGTAGAAATTGCATTTTGAATTAAGAACCGATATACTTATAAATATAGTTATTAATAATATTCGATCACAGCCGAAAACATTTTTCTACAGCTGTGATACGTGAGTGAGAGAATTAAAAGGGGGCAGATAAAAGCCCCCTGAAATCATATAGAGAGTAAAGAGGAGGGGTGGAAATGGAGCATACGGAAGAATATGTGAAGCTGGAGAATGTATCCAAAATCTATGGCTCAAAAGAAGTGAAGATCATAGCTGTGGATGAGATCAGCTTCCGGATAAAAAAAGGAGAATTTGTGGTTGTGGTAGGACCAAGCGGTGCCGGAAAGACAACGGTGCTGAATATCCTGGGCGGAATGGATAAGGCCACATCCGGCAATGTCTGGATCGATGGAAAAAATATTGCAAAATATACAGACCGGCAGCTGACCGGATACCGACGGGAGGATATTGGATTTGTATTCCAGTTTTATAATCTGGTGCCAAATCTGACTGCATTGGAGAATGTGGAGCTTGCTCTTCAGATCTGTAAGGATCCTCTGGATGCTAGGACAGTTCTGGAGGAAGTAGGGCTGAGGGAGAGACTGACCAATTTTCCGGCACAGTTATCCGGCGGTGAGCAGCAGAGAGTTTCCATAGCCAGAGCGCTGGCGAAGAATCCAAAGCTTCTGCTCTGTGATGAACCTACAGGAGCGTTGGATTATCAGACCGGCAAGGCAATCCTGAAGCTCCTTCAGGATACCTGCAGGGAACGGGGCATGACGGTTATTGTCATTACTCATAACTCTGCATTGACACCTATGGCCGACCGTGTGATCAAGATCAAAAACGGCAAGGTTTCCAGGATGACTGAAAATGCACATCCCACACCAGTGGAAGAGATTGAATGGTAGGTGACGGAATGAAGGCATTACACAAAGATTTCTGGATGGAGATCCGGAAAAGTAAAGCACGTTTTATCTCGATCTTTCTGATCGTGGCACTGGGTGTTGCATTTTTTTCCGGGATCCAGGCGTCTTCTCCGGATATGAGATATTCCGGAGATGCTTATTATGAAGCAGCAAAGCTGATGGATCTGAAGATCCAGGGAACCCTGGGACTGACGCAGCGTGATGTAAAAGCGGTATCGGACATTGACGGTGTGGAACTGGCTGAGGGCAGCTACTCTACGGATGTTATGAGTGGAGAGGACGATGCCAGGAAGGTTCTTCATCTGGAAGCCATCAGCAGCAATTTTAATTTGCTTACAGCAGATGAAGGAAGGATACCGGAAAAAAGCGGCGAGATTTTTCTGGACAAGCCATTTGCAAAGAATCGGGGGTATAAAATCGGGGATACCATATCTGTCAGTGAGGATGGAGACAGTGAGCTTTTGAAAAAAACAACCTATACAGTTGTGGGAATCGGAAGCAGCCCTCTTTATATTTCATTTAACAGAGGAAATACGACTCTTGGATCCGGTGAGGTCAGCGGCTTCGGATACATTCTTCCAGAGGATTTTGAACAGGAGGCTTTTACCCAGATCTATATTATGGTTCATGAATCCGGGGATGTGATCAGCTATACCGATGCTTACGACAATCTTATCAAAAAGATCCGGAAACGCGTGGAAGGTATCGAAAAAGAACAGTGCAGCCTGCGCTACGAGGAGATCGTCGCAGAAGCCAATGAAAAACTGGATGATGCCAGAAAAGAGCTTGAGGACGGAAAGAAGGAATCAGAGGAAAAACTTGGCGACGCGAAGAAAAAGCTGGATGATGGGCAGAAGAAGTATGAGGATGGAAAAAAAGAGTACGAAGATGGAAAACAGCAGCTCAGTGATGCAAAAAAGGAGCTGACCGATGGAAAACAGCAGCTTGCTGACGGAAGAAAACAGATTGAAGATGGATGGTCTCAGCTTAACAGCGCAAAACAGCAGGTGGAAGACGGTCTGTCCCAGTTAAATGCTGCCAGATCCCAGCTTGCTGACTCCGAAGCACAGATAAATGAGAAGCAGTCAGAGCTGACTGCCGGATATGAACAGCTGACTGCCGCAAAACAGCAGGTAAGTGACGGCGAGGCCCAGCTCCGGGAAGCGGAAAAAACACTGGAAAGCAAACAGGCTGAGCTTGACAGTGGAAGAGAACAGTTGGAAACGGGAAAGAATACGATCAAAGAAACAAAGACTGCTCTCACCGGTCAGAAAGAACAGTGTGAGGCAGGACTTGTACAGGTTTCCGAGGGCGAATCCCAGATCAATTCCAGTGAAGAAGCCCTTTCCGGGCAGCAGGCACAGCTGGATGAATTGACCAGCCAGAAAGAGGCATTAAGCAGTCAGGCGGCGGAGCTGCAGGCGCAGTATGACGCCGGTGCGGAAGCAGGAAAAACCGAGGAAGAGCTGGCGGAGCTTTCCACGCAGATCCAGACTTTAAATGGTCAGATCAGTGCAATGGAAGAACAGATAAATGCCGGTCAGGCCCAGATCGACGGGGCGCAGGCAGAGCTTACTGCAAAAAAATCAGAGCTGGCCCAGACAAGAGCTGAACTGGAGAGCAGCCTTGGTCAGATCAATGAGGGCTTCAGCCAGATCAAAGAACAGGAAGAGACACTTTCCAGGACAGAGGCACAGCTGAACGAAGGCCAGGAAGAACTGGATAAAGGGAAAAAAGAACTGGAAACAAAGAAAGCAGAGCTTTCCGCGGCAAAAGAAGAAATTGCGGCAAACCAGGCAACTCTGGATGATGGCCAGAGCCAGCTGGATTCGGCCAGAGCCCAGCTCAGCTCAGGGCGGCAGCAGCTGGAGGAAAAACAGGCCCAGTTAAATGCCGGTCAGGCAGAGATCCAGGCCAATACAGAAAAGCTTACCAGCAGTCAGGCAGAACTGGATGCAAATGAACAGAAGCTTCTGGATGGTGAAAAAGAGATCCGGGAAAATGAACAGAAATTAAAAGACGCCAAAAAAGACCTGGAGGACGCCAAAAAGAAGCTTTCCGATGGAAAGAAAGAATATCAGGACGGCAAAAAAGAAGCCGATGACAAAATTGCGGAAGCCCAGCAGAAGATCGAGGATGCCCAGAAAGAGGTGGATGATATTGAAACACCGGAATGGATCCTCTCAGACCGCAATGACCTTCCGGAATATTCGGATTTTGGTGATAACGCAGAGCGACTGAAAAACATCGGAAAGGTTTTCCCGATGATATTCTTCCTTGTAGCGGCTCTGATCAGTCTTACCACGATGACACGAATGGTGGAGGAACAGCGAACCCAGATCGGAACCATGAAAGCGCTGGGATACGGAAAAGCATCCATTGCATCCAAGTATCTCAGCTACGCATTTCTGGCTACAGTAGGCGGAAGTATCGCAGGAGTACTTTTCGGAGAAAAGGTTCTTCCGTTTATCATTATCCAGGCGTATGGAATCATGTACTGGAATATTGGCGATCACATGCAGTTGGATTATGAGTTACAATATGCACTGATCGCTTCCGGGGCAGCGGTGATCTGTACTATGGGCGCTACACTGTTTTCCTGCGCAAAGACCCTGGCAGAAACACCGGCATCTCTGATGCGTCCGCCTGCACCGAAAGAAGGAAAACGGATCCTTATTGAACGGATTAGCTTTATCTGGAAGCATCTGAGCTTTTCCTGGAAATCGTCCATGCGAAATCTTTTCCGTTATAAAAAGCGTCTTTTTATGACCATTTTCGGAATTGCAGGAAGCATGGGACTGATGCTTGTAGGATTCGGACTTTATGACTCCATTATGGATATTGCGATTCTCCAATATGACCAGATCCAGCACTATGATGCCATGGTGATCAATGATGAGGATGCCACAGACAGCCAGGAAAAGGATCTTCTGAAATTCCTGGACGGAAACAGCGAGATCGATCACTATACCCGTGTGCAGCTCACCAAGATGACGGCACCAAAAGAAAAGGGAAGTGTCAGTATCTATGTGTATGTTCCGGAAAATACGGAAAATTTTAAAGAGGATGTAACGTTACGTGACAGAAAGTCCCACGAGCAGTATGAGCTTACCGATGATGGAGCGGTGATCTGTGAAAAAACGGCTTCTCTTATCGGTGTGAAAACAGGAGACGAGATTACCCTGGAGAAAGACAACAGAAAATATAAAGTAAAGATCACTGCTGTCACGGAGAACTATATGGGACATTACGTTTACATGACCCCACCCTGCTATGAAAAAACATTCGGAGAGAAACCGGAATATTCAAGTACAGTATATACTATGAAAGAGGATGCAGAGAGTGATCTGGAAACTCTTGGAAATGCGATCCTGAAATATCCGGCAGCTTTAAGTATCAGCTATACAAGCAGCACAGCAGGTCAGGTAGAGCGAATGCTGGGATCCCTCGGAGCGGTGATCTGGGTCCTGATCATTTCTGCCGGAATGCTGGCATTTGTGGTACTGTATAATCTGAACAACATCAATATCACAGAGCGTCAGAGAGAGCTTGCAACATTGAAGGTCCTGGGATTTTATGATGGCGAAGTTTCCCAGTATGTATTCAGGGAAAATGTCCTGCTGTCCTTCATAGGGATTCTGGCAGGCGCAGTGTTCGGAATCTTCCTCCACCGGTATGTGATCACAACCGTTGAGGTAGATGCGGTGATGTTCGGAAGAAATATCAAGCCAATAAGCTTTGTCTACAGTGGGCTCATTACCTTCGGATTCTCCATGTTTGTAAATATGGTGATGCATTTCAAACTGAAAAAGATTGACATGGTAGAGTCGCTGAAAAGCGTAGAATAAAATACGGAAATGAGAAGAAGGCCTGCATACAGGGAAATATGTGAAATCCCCGGAAATGCAGGCCTCCGTCTTGACAAAAAAAGAAAATTTCATTATAGTAGGAACATGGTAAAGGCGTTGAATAAGAGGAGTATGCAGGAATACGCTGACAGAGAGAGATGCACGGACGCAGAAGGAGCGCAGGCTGGAAGGCATTTTCAGATGGAAGACTGCAGAAGGTAGCTTAGGAGCCGGGAGACTGAAGGCAATAATTTCTGGGAGTGCTATAAGAACAGACACAGAAGCTGCTGCGTAGGTTTTCACGTACCCCGCGTTAAGGGATAAGAGATAGACGGGAATAACAGATAAGATAGTTTTCCCGGATAATGAAGGTGGTACCGCGAGAATGATCGCCCTTCGCACAGGAGTTGTTAGCTTTGGTGTGGAGGGCGTGCTTTTTTCTTGCAGAAAACAGGAGCATTTTAAAGCTTCCATAATCAGAAAGAGCTGCCCCAAAAAGACAGCTTGATCCCAAGAAAGATTCAGGAGGAAAACATGAGCAAAGAACTTGCAAAGACTTATGATCCCAAGGGTATTGAGGATCGTCTGTACAAAAAATGGATGGACAACGGATACTTCCATGCAAAAGTAAATCCGGACAAAAAACCTTTCACAATCGTAATGCCGCCGCCCAATGTAACCGGACAGCTGCATATGGGCCATGCACTGGATGAGACCATGCAGGATATCCTGATCCGTTTCAAGAGAATGCAGGGTTATGAGGCTCTCTGGCAGCCGGGAACAGACCATGCAGCCATCGCTACAGAGGTTAAGGTAACAGAGAAACTTCGTAAAGAAGGTATCGACAAGAACGAGATCGGCCGCGAGGAATTTATGAAACATGCCTGGGCATGGAAAGAAGAGTACGGCGGAAAGATCATCAACCAGCTGAAAAAACTGGGTGCATCTGCAGACTGGGAGCGCGAGCGCTTTACCATGGATGAAGGCTGCTCCAAGGCTGTTCAGGAGGTATTTATCCGTCTCTATGAAAAAGGATATATTTACAAAGGTTCCAGGATCATCAACTGGTGTCCGGTATGCCAGACTTCTATTTCCGATGCAGAGGTTGTACATGAGGACCAGGATGGATATTTCTGGCACATCAATTATCCGATCGTAGGTGAGGAAGGACGTTTCGTTGAGATCGCAACCACTCGTCCGGAGACACTTCTCGGTGATACAGCAGTTGCTGTAAATCCGGAGGATGAGAGATATAAAGATCTTGTAGGCAAGATGCTGAAACTTCCTCTTACAGACAGAGAGATCCCGGTTATTGCCGATGAGTATGTTGACAAGGAATTCGGAACAGGCTGCGTTAAGATTACACCGGCACATGACCCCAATGACTTCGAGGTTGGACGCCGCCATAATCTTGAGGAAATCAATATCCTTAACGATGATGCGACTATCAACAGCCTTGGCGGAAAATATGCAGGTATGGACCGTTACGAGGCACGTAAGGCCATGGTAGAAGACCTGAAAGAGCAGGGACTCCTTGTAAAAGTTGTTCCGCACAGTCACAGTGTTGGTACCCATGATCGCTGCGGTACAACCGTAGAGCCAATGATCAAACCACAGTGGTTTGTAAAAATGGATGAAATGGCAAAAGCTGCCATCAAGACTCTGGACGACGGAAATCTTCAGTTTGTTCCGGCACGTTTTGACAAAACTTACCTGCATTGGCTGGAGAACATTCGTGATTGGTGTATTTCCCGTCAGCTCTGGTGGGGACACAGAATCCCGGCTTATTACTGCGATGAGTGCGGTGAGATGGTTGTTGCAAGAGAAATGCCTGAGAAGTGCCCGAAATGCGGATGCACACATATGCACCAGGATGAGGACACTCTGGATACCTGGTTCAGTTCCGCACTGTGGCCATTCTCCACGCTTGGATGGCCGGATAAGACACCGGAGCTTGAGTACTTCTATCCGACAGATGTTCTGGTAACCGGATATGATATCATCTTCTTCTGGGTTATCCGTATGGTATTTTCCGCACTGGAGCAGACCGGTGAGACTCCGTTCCACCATGTACTGATCCACGGCCTGGTACGTGACTCCCAAGGACGTAAGATGAGTAAATCCCTTGGAAACGGTATCGATCCGCTGGAAGTTATCGATAAATACGGTGCAGATGCACTTCGTCTGACTCTGATGACAGGTAATGCACCTGGAAATGACATGCGTTTCTACTGGGAGCGTGTAGAGTCCAGCCGTAACTTTGCAAACAAGATCTGGAATGCATCCCGTTTCATTATGATGAACCTGGAAGGAAAGACCGTAACAGAGCCGGAAGACCTGAACGCTCTTTGCAACGAGGATAAATGGATCCTTTCCAGACTGAACACCGTGATCCGCGATGTTACCGAGAACATGGATAAATATGAGCTTGGAATCGCTGTACAGAAAGTTTATGACTTCCTGTGGGATGAGCTCTGTGACTGGGATATCGAGATGGCCAAAGTAAGACTGTGGAAAGCAGAGGAGAACCCGGCAGCAGCAAACGATGCACTGTGGACACTTCGCACTGCACTGACACAGGGACTGAAGCTTCTTCATCCGTTCATGCCGTTTATCACAGAGGAGATCTACTGCACACTGCTTCCTGAGGAAGAGTCCATTATGATCTCTGACTGGCCGGTATACAAAGATGAGATGAACTTTGCAGATGCTGAGAAAGCAGTTGCAAGCTTCCAGGAAGTTGTACGTGGAATCCGTAACACCAGAAACGAGATGAACGTACCACAGAACAGAAAGACAAATATCTACATCGTAGGCAAGGACGCTGAGAGCTGTGCACGTTTTGAGTCCTGCAAGAGATCCTTTACAAACCTTGCGTTTGCAAAAGAGATCCACGTACAGCAGGATAAGAGCGGAATCGGTGAGGATGCGGTATCCATCGTTGTGGCAGACGGTGTGGTTTATCTGCCGCTGGAGGATCTGATCGACCGTGAAAAGGAGATCGAACGTCTCACAAAAGAGCAGGAGCGTCTTACAAAAGAGATCGCACGCTGCGAGGGAATGCTGAACAATCCGAATTTTGTGAACAAGGCACCAGCAGCCAAGGTAGAGGCAGAGAAGGAGAAACTTGAGAAATACAAAGAGATGAAAGAGAAAGTGAACCTGCAGTTAACACAGATGGTGAAATAACGAAGGAGTGTTTTAATGAAGTGGTGTAACTTTTTCAATAAGATTTCGCTGATACTTCAGGCTCTGGGCTGTGCAGTCCTGTACTTTGTGATCGAGGCCATATGCAGGCACTCGTTCACAGAGGCGTGGACCTACATGACCACAAAGCCGCTTGTATTTGCTTATAATGCAGCGTTTATCTTTACAACGATGCTGATTGTTTATCTCTTCCGAAAGAGAATTTTCTGGCGTATATTTGTGGGCAGCTTATGGCTGTTTCTGGGAATCGTAAACGGTGTGCTTCTTCTCAACCGTGTCACACCGTTTACAGGACCGGATGTGAAGAATCTGACAGATGGTCTCAGTATTGCAAAAAAATATCTGACCCATACCCAGATGACCATAGGTGCAGTTCTTCTGGGGATTGCAGTTCTGATTCTTCTGATCATCCTGATAAGATCGCCGAAGTACAGAGGCAAGCTGAAATATAAGGTAAATATTCCGCTGGTCCTGGTCGGGGTTCTTGCATTTGGAGGAATCACACAGCTTGCTCTGGAAAAAAGAGTTCTTTCCAATTATTTTGGAAACATTGCCATAGCTTATGAGGATTACGGATATCCTTACTGTCTGGCAACGACGATCTTTAATACCGGAATCAGTGCACCGAGAGACTATTCCAAAAGCGAGATCAAAAGGATCGAGAAGTCGGAAGAAAATCTTCCGGAAACGAAAGAAGGCAGTCATCCGAATATTCTGTTTTTACAGCTGGAGTCCTTTTTTGATCCTACGCTGGTAAATTATCTGGAGCTGTCAGAAGATCCTATTCCGAATTTCAGAAAGCTGATGAAGGAGTATTCCTCCGGATATTATAAGGTACCTTCCGTAGGAGCCGGAACCGCAAATACTGAGTTTGAATCCATTACTGGAATGAGCCTTCATTATTTTGGACCGGGAGAATATCCTTACAAGAGTATCCTTAAGGAAACTACATGTGAGAGCGCGCCGTATGTTCTGAAGAATCTGGGCTATACTGCCCATGCAGTACATAACAATGAGGCGAATTTCTACGGAAGAAGAAGCATTTTCCCGAATCTGGGATTTGATACCTTTACTTCGGCAGAGTACATGAAGGATGAAAACCAGAAGAACCCGTTGGGCTGGACCAAGGACAGTGTCCTCACCGATGAGATCGTCAAGTGTCTGGATTCCACAGAAGGACCTGATTATGTATATACTATTTCCGTACAGGGACATGGAGATTACCCTTCAGAACCGGTGCTGGAAAATCCGGAGATCACAGTTTCCGGGGCCCCTACGGACGAGCTGAACAATAAGTGGGAGTATTATGTAAATCAGATCCATGAGATGGATGATTTTGTCAAAGAGCTGACTGATAAGCTGGCAGATTATCCGGAGGATGTGGTACTGGTTATGTATGGTGATCATCTGCCAACCATGGGACTGACTGTGGAGGATGTGGAGAATAAATATCTGTTCCAGACAGAGTATGTGATGTGGGATAATTTCGGACTTAAGAAAAAGAAAGAAAATCTTGCGGCATACCAGATGGCAGCAGAGGTTATGGACCGTGTAGGTATCCATGAGGGAAATATTTTCAAGTATCATCAGGCAAGAAGAAATACCAAAAATTATCAGGTGGATCTGGAGACCCTGCAGTACGATCTTCTTTACGGAAAGCAGTATACATATGACGGAGAGAATCCTTTTGAGCGGACAAAGATGCGTATGGGAATCTATGATACCACACTGGATTCCATTCAGGTTGTGTCTGAGACGGATCACACCTATTATATCCAGGGAACAAACTTTACGCCGTCCAGCCAGGTGAAGATCAACGGAGAATGGTACGATACGGTTTACGTGAATCCTACCAAGCTGATTATTACCGGAAAGGAACTGGATGATTTTGACCGGCTCTCGGTAGTGCAGCGAAGCAACAGTTCCACCAGAAAGGCCATGACAAAGAGCCATGACCGGGCAGTTTATGCACTGCTTGCTGACAGCAAGTGGAAGCTTGACAGTGAAAAGAGCAGTTCTGATACAGGGCTAACGGATACAGCGTCAGAAACGGGATCCACAGAAGATTCCGGTGAAGAAAACAGTACAGACAACCAGTAAATGACATAGAAAAGATACTCCGATACAAAAAATGTCGGATAAAATATTACGATTAGGACTGGACATCTTCCACCACTATTATATAATGGTATCGTAACGAACAGAAGGGGAGAAGCTTTTCTCCCCAAAAGTTCTTTACGAATACATTATAGATAAGTGATGGTTTTTTTTATGAATTACGAAGAAGCAGTTGCGTATATTGAAGATATACCGAGATTTACTACTAAGAACAGCCTGGACCATACCAGAGAATGTTTAAGAAGACTTGGAGATCCGCAGAGGAAATTCCGTGTGATCCATGTGGCAGGAACCAACGGAAAGGGAAGTACCTGTGCTTTTATCACATCGGTCCTTCGGGAAGCAGGATATTCCTGCGGACTTTTTACATCTCCTCATCTGGTGGAGATCAACGAGCGTTTTCAGATCAACGAGGAAGTGATCGATGACGATACCTTCCTTTGTGCTTTTGAAAAAGTTAAAAAGCTTTCCGATGAGCTGGTTGCGGAGGGCAGCTATCATCCCACCTATTTTGAGACACTCCTTCTGATGGGAATGGTGATCTTTGCAGAAGCCGGCGTGGATTATGTAACACTGGAGACCGGCCTTGGCGGACGTCTGGATGCAACCACTGCGGTGGAGGATCCGGCAGCCTGTGTGATCACATCCATCAGCCTGGATCATATGCAGTATCTTGGGAATACGGTTTCCGAGATCGCAGGAGAGAAGGCAGGGATCATGGTGCCGGGTGTTCCGGTGATCTACGACGGAAATGATCCGGATGCGGCCGTAGTGATGCGTGAGAATGCAGAGAAGCTGGGATGTCCATATTATGAGCTGAAACGGGAAGATACAGAGATCCATAAGATCACAAAGGACGGAATCCGATTTTCTCTTAAGGACAAGACATATGGCGATACCGTATTTGACATACCGTTTATCGCCCGTTATCAGGTTATGAATGCAGCTCTTGCGGTAAAAACCATTCAGGTACTGGAAGATCAGATCCCGGTATCTCTGGAGGCTCTGAAGGCCGGTATGGCCAAAACACGCTGGCAGGGAAGGATGGAAACGGTTCTTCCGGGTGTGATCGTGGATGGCGCACATAACGAAGACGGTGTTGAGAAGTTTGTAGAGACAGCAGAACATTTCCAGAAGGAATTTCCTCTGACTTTGCTGTTTTCCGCAGTGGATGACAAGGACTATACGGATATGATCCGTACGATCTGTACCAGGATCCGTTTCCGACATGTGATCGTCACACAGGTAGGCGGATACCGTAAAGTTCCGGTCGAAGAGCTTGCGGAGATCTTCCGTGAAGACGGAGTACCGGAAGTTGAAGCAATAGAGGATGTTCCGGCAGCTTTTGAACGGGCAGTAAAGGAAAAAGGCGAGGATGGAATGCTGTTCTGTGTAGGATCCCTTTATCTGGTCGGTGAGATTAAGGCTGTGATCAGGAGGAAAAAATTATGATCGATTATGAAGAGGAACTGAAGAAATTTGAACCATGTCTGGATGTGGCAGATGTAGAAGGCGCCATTTATGACCGGGAGATCACAGATATCATGGATGTACTCCAGGAGATGCTGCGTGAGGTCAAGAGCAACAGACGTGTAAGATAAGGAGAAGTGAATGAACTGCATAAACTGTGGAGCGTTCCTGACAGATACAGATCTGGATTACTGTCCGCACTGTGGAGCCAATGTACTGATCCAGAAGAAGGTGGATTACCTTTCCAAGCTTTATTATAACCAGGGCCTGGAAAAAGCCAGTATCCGGGATCTGTCCGGGGCGATCAGCTGTCTGAAGCAGAGTCTTGCCTATGACAAACGGAATATCCGTGCGAGAAATCTTCTTGGCCTTGTATATTTTGAGACCGGTGAGGTGGTTGCCGCACTGAGTGAGTGGGTCATCAGCAAGAATATCCAGAAGAATCGGAATCTGGCTTCAGAATATATTGCCAGGCTTCAGGCAAACCAGAACAAACTGGAAACGATCAACGAAAGCATCAAGAAATACAACAATGCCCTTGCCATGTGCAGGGAAGGCCATGAGGATATGGCGGCCATCCGCCTGAAAAAGATCCTGTCCCAGAATCCCAAGCTGATCAAGGGGTATCACCTTCTTGCGCTGATCCAGATGAAGAATCAGGAGTGGAACAAGGCAAGAAGAACCCTGAAAAAAGCAGCCAGGATCGACAAGACCAATACCACTACACTTCGTTTCCTGCGTGAAGTTGACGAGCAGACGGGTGTTACCACAAAGATAGAAAAACGGCGTAAGGGCTTGTTTGGAAATGAAAAAAATGAGAATGATAATATTTCCGGAGAAATCGTTGTAAGGCCGTCGTCTTATAAAGAAAGATCAAAGATATCACTTTTCTTTACCACGGTACTTGGATTTGCGGCAGGTGCGGCAGCATTCTGGCTTCTTGTACTGCCGGCTGTGAAACAGGATATTTACAGGCAGGCCAATGAGCAGATCATACAATACAGTGATTCTCTTTCCAGCCAAAGTGTGGAGCTTACCAAGGCTCAGGGAGAAGTTGCCCAGTCCAGTGATACGGCAGATGCAGTTGCCAAGCAGGCAGAGGAAGAGCAGAAACGCAGTCAGAGCTATGAGGCTTTGTTCAATGCATATACTGCCATGCAGCAGGATGATCTGGATACAGCAGCGCTGGAGCTCCAGAAGGTATATGTGGATACACTGTCAGATTCTGCAAAGGGGATCTACAGTACTATCAGCGGAAAGACCGGTGTAAGCGGGATCGAGAGCGGAGCTTCTGACGGAACGGCAAGTGCTGACAGCAGCACAGATGGAACATCTGAAGCAGGAGCTGATGCTGCTGCTTCGGATGGAGAGGATACACAGAGCTCTGACGGAGATACCGGAGAAGACAGCAGCTACAGTGACGGAGGATATGAGGATTCCTCTTACGATGACGGTTATACAGAATAAAAAAGATCATAACTCATACAGAGGAGAAACCTCGGATAAGGGGAATGTGCGTTGGCGCATTCCTCTTTTTTTACCCTTTGGTCATAAAAAATGGAATAAAAAATCAAAAATGGGGGAATGATAAAATGACATCAGGTTTTGAAAAATCCGGAACCGTGCTGACTGTACATCTTCCGGCGGAACTGGATCATCCGGCTTCTGATGAGATTCGGAGAGAATCAGACCGAATTATTGGACATGACTATATAAAAAACATGATCTTTGATTTCTCAGAGACCGTTTTTATGGACAGTTCCGGGATCGGCCTGCTGATGGGGAGATATCGGGCACTTGGTATGAGGGGGAAATGTGTGCAGGTTATCAATGTGAACAGTCATATTGCAAAGCTTCTGCGGCTATCCGGAGTGGGAAAATATATTGAAATCTGTGGAAGTGAAAAATCGGCAGGTGAACAGGAGGGTGTTTATGATGGAAAACACAAATGAAATGACGATCATTTTTGACAGCAGACCGGTAAATGAAGCACTGGCAAGAGTGGCTGTGGCTTCATTCTGCACACAGCTGAATCCTACGCTGGAGGAAATTTCGGATCTGAAGACCGCAGTATCGGAGGCAGTGACCAACTGCATCATACACGGGTATGAAGGGGAGATACATAAGATCCGGGTAGAATGTCGTCTCCGAGGGCAGGAGCTTCAGGTAGATGTAACGGATCACGGAGCCGGGATCCCGGATATCAAAAAAGCCATGGAGCCACTGTTTACCACAAAGGCTGATAAAGACCGCTCCGGTATGGGGTTTACATTCATGGAGGCATTTATGGATGAGCTTCAGGTGGAATCGGAGGTTGGTCGTGGAACTACTGTGCACATGAAAAAGATCATCAGGAGGTAACTATGGATCGTACTCTTGTCCTCATCGGGCGTGCACACCAGGGGGATAAAGCGGCAAGAGATCTTTTGTTTGAGGAAAATACAGGGCTGATATACAGTGTGGCAAAGCGTTTTTTGGGACGTGGGGTGGAGATGGAGGATCTGTTCCAGATCGGCAGCATCGGACTTCTGAAAGCAGTGGATAAGTTTGACATGTCCTATGATGTGAAATTTTCCACCTATGCAGTTCCCATGATCATCGGAGAGATCAAACGTTATCTCAGGGACGACGGGATACTGAAGGTAAGCCGTTCTCTGAAGGAAAATCACTACCGGATCTATCAGGTGAGAGAAGCACTGACGCGCCGGCTGGAGCGGGAACCTACGACGGGGGAAATGGCAGCGGAAATGGGAATTTCCATAGAAGAACTGGTAATGACTATGGAATCCGGTGCAGAGGTGGAATCTCTTCACAAAACGATCTATCAGGGTGAGGGAACGGAGATTTCTCTGATGGACAAGCTCCCGGAAAAAGAAAACCGGCAGGAAAAAGCACTGGACAGGATTTTTTTGGAAGAGATACTGGGGACTCTGGAGGCAAAGGAGCGGAGGCTGATCTATATGCGGTATTTTCAGAACATGACCCAGATGGAGATTGCCCATGAGCTTGGCGTATCCCAGGTACAGGTATCCAGAATGGAAAAGAGGATCCTGCGCAGTCTGCAGGAATCCGCAGAGAAAAAATAAAAGGGAGCCATGAGAAATGCTGCTGTTTTCTCATGGCTCCCTTTTGTGGGCAGCAGGTTCGATCAGACTGCTGCTTTTTTATGAAAAAGTACATTTTTGTATTTGGAAAGTGCTCCAAGAAGGATCATACCGATCACACCGGCTGAGATAAATTCGCCGGCTCCTACTGTGAGCATCATAAACGGGATAGGAAGGTTAATGCCATATCCGTAACGAAGCACAAGAGGAACGATCACAATGTTGGAAATGATCGGTGGAATCGGGGCTGTCCATTTACCTGTATTGCGAAGCTTGTAGGTGAAGAATGCACCAATGAGTGTGGCAATGCTTCCGAAAATGATGTCAACCGGAATCGCACCGCCCAGAAGATTGGCGATGATACATCCCACAAAAAGTCCCGGGATGGCAGCCGGTGTGAAGAACGGAAGCACAGTCAGCGCCTCGGAAAACCGGATCTGAACTTCACCGAAGCTAAGTGGCGCGAATACCAGTGTCAGGACAACATATACAGCTGCAATGGCAGCTCCCTGTACCAGAAAATGAGTACCTTTGTTTTTCATGTTTTTTATTCTCCTTTAGTTTTGTTTTACGAGTGGAAGGTCACGAACACTCGGCACATTTATAGGCGGTGACCGCCTTGTAAGCCCTGTACGACCTTGGTTTTTGCGGGCTTTTGCAGCGAAACTGAGTATAGCATAAGGGGCGTGGAAATGCAAGGTACGATCCTGACTATTTGATAACCCTGGCCTGTGTGGACAGACCCTGGCTCTGAAGCAGGCCAGACAGAAGCAAAAGCAGCAGGAACCTTATGGAAACAGGGGCTTTTTTCTTGACAGCTTTTTGTGATATTGATAAAATATATTTCAGTATATAGGTTAAAGGGGCATTGGTTTTGATCTAAATCGATGTCTCTTTATTTATGTATCACACACATTATACCAGGGAGGTAGAAAGATGTTAAAAGTATGGATCGCAGGTGCCAACGGACAGATCGGACGGGCACTGAATGATGTTCTGGATCCAATGCAGATCGAGACTCTGAACACAGATCTTGATGAGCTGGATATCACAGACACAGATGAAGTGATCAACTTCGGTTCCATTAACCGTCCGGATGTGATCATCAACTGCACCGGTATCACAGATACCGATGAGTGTGAGAAGAATCCGGAACATGCATACCGTGTCAACGCACTGGGAGCAAGAAACTTAAGCATCGTGGCAAGAAAATGCGGGGCAAAGATCGTCCAGCTTTCCACAGATGATGTTTTCGACGGAAAGAGCAAAAAACCGTATACAGAGTTTGACGATACCAATCCGCTGACTGTTTACGGCCGTTCCAAGAGAGCCGGAGAGAACTATGTAAAAGAGTTTACACACAAACATTTCATTATCCGAAGCAACTGGGTATACGGAAAAGGCGGAAACAATTTTGTAAACCGTGTGCTGGAGACAGCAGAAAAAGGCCAGGCGCTTTCCGTTGCTTCGGATCAGTTCGGATCACCGACCAGCGCCAAGGATCTGGCAAGAATGATCCTGTATCTTATCGATACCAACGAATATGGAACTTATCACGTAACCTGCAGCGGTGTATGCAACCGTTATGAGTTTGCAACCGAGATCCTTCGCCTTGCAGGAAAGGAGATCGAACTGAGATCCGTGCCGACAGAGCAGTCAGATCTTTCTTCTGTCAGACCGCCATATGCCGTCCTTGATAATTTTATCCTCCGTATTATTGAAGTGTATGACATGCCGGACTGGAAAGCATCGCTGAAAGAATATATGGATGAAAGAGCGGAGGACTAGAATGAAAGAGAAAAATATAAAAGAGAAAACACAGCAGAAAAAGAAAATGGGCCTTACCACGAAGATCTTTGTGGCGCTGATCGCAGGTGCGATACTGGGAATCATTCTCTGTTACCTGGTTCCTGACAGCAGCTTCAAGAAAGATGTGATCGTGGAGGGAATCCTTTATGTGATCGGACAGGGATTTATCCGTCTGATGAAAATGCTGGTTGTACCGTTGGTATTCTGTTCCCTTGTCTGCGGAAGTATGTCCATCGGTGATACCAAGAAGCTTGGAACCGTAGGTGTGAGAACACTGGTATTTTATCTGGCGACTACAGCTCTGGCTGTTTCGGTTGCTCTGACGGTAGGTAATCTGATCAATCCGGGTGTGGGACTTGATATGAGCTCTATTCAGTCCTCCGCTTCCTCTGTGGAGACTATGGAGGCGACCTCTCTTACGGATACCATCCTGAATATCATTCCGGATAATCCGATCAATTCCCTGGCAAGCGGAACCATGCTTCAGGTTATCGTATTTGCCCTGATCGTGGGTGTGATCCTTGCGAAAATGGGAGAGCGCGCAGAGACAGTAGCGAACTTTTTCAGCCAGTTCAATGACATCATGATGGAGATGACCATGATGATCATGGCACTTGCACCGATCGGTGTATTCTGCCTTATCAGCAGAACCTTTGCAAACATCGGTTTCAGCGCGTTTATCCCGCTGGCAAAATATATGATCGGTGTTCTCCTTGCACTGGCAATCCAGTGCTTCGGCGTATACCAGATCCTGCTGAAGATCTTCACAGGACTGAATCCGATAAAATTCATCAAGAAATTTTTCCCGGTTATGGCATTTGCATTCTCAACAGCTACATCCAATGCCACGATCCCGATGTCCATTGATACCCTGTCCAAAAAAGTGGGTGTTTCCAAGAAGATTTCTTCATTCACCATTCCTCTTGGAGCTACCATCAACATGGACGGTACCTCTATCATGCAGGGTGTTGCCGTAGTATTTGCGGCACAGGCCTTCGGTATCCACTTAAGTCCGATGGATTATGTGACAGTTATCGGAACTGCAACCCTTGCTTCCGTAGGAACTGCCGGTGTACCAAGTGTTGGTCTTGTTACTCTGACCATGGTATTTAACTCTGTAGGACTTCCGGTTGAGGCAATTGGTCTGATCATGGGTATTGACCGTATCCTGGATATGACCAGAACAGCGGTTAACATTACCGGTGATGCAGTCTGCACAACCATCGTTGCACACCAGAACGGTGCACTGGATAAAAACGTGTTCAACGAATCAAACTAAATATCCGGTTCAAAAAAAGATCCGACCCTTTCGGGTGAGAAAAAAACGAAAAACGGCTGTACATATCGTAAGAGCGATATGTGCGGCCGTTTTTTTACTGGATCAGGTAAGTCCCCTGCTTATTCCTGTTCCAGAACACCCATGACAGAGGGTAGTTCCAGCTGCTGATAGGTGTGAAGGATCTTTTCCAGCTCAAAGATAGCAGGGGTAAGAAACTTATTCTTGTGATAGACCAGCTTGAATTTCCGGTTCCATTCCCCTGCTTCGTTGCAGAAGACCCGGACTGAACGGTGACGGATCTCATGATGCATAAGACGGATGGACATAACAGAGAGCATCTGGTTATACAGCACTGCGTTCAGCAGTGCCCGCGGACTGTTGGCTTCCCAGGCAGTTCGGATCTTCAGATCATGGCGAAGGGTGTAATCCTCAAAAAGCTGTCTGGTACCGCTTCCATATTCCCGGACTGCAAATTTCTGGTTGTTCAGCTCCTGGACATGGATGCGTCCTCTGCGGTAAAACGGATGCTTTTTTCCGGCGGCAAGGACCAGACAGTCGTCGATGATGGGAAGAACGACAAGGTCCGGGGAATGGATCTCACCTTCTACCACAGCAGCGTCCAGCTCAGAACGCAGAAGCTTCTGCTCGATATTTTGCGTGTTGGTGACAAAGGAGTAAACGACAAGGTCCGGGATTTTTTTCTGCAGATCCAGGATAATGGATGGGGTCAGGCAGGTTCCCACAGTGAGGGTGGAGCCAAGCTTCAGGGTGGAAGACTGTCCCTGGTTCTGCATCAGCTCTTCCAGCTGCTGAAACTGGCGGATCATTTCACGGGCATGGGGAAGAAGAAGCTTTCCCCGTTCTGTGAGATAAAGCTTTTTTCCAAGACGTTCAAAGAGAAGGCCGTTATAATGAGCTTCCAGCTCACGGACGGCCTGACTGACTGTTGGCTGGGAAAGATAAAGATGTTTGGCAGCAGCACTCATGGAGCCCTGTTCCGCAACGGCCGCAAAAACAGTGAGATGGCGGATGGTCATATGGAATCTCCTTTTATTGTAAATTGGTATATAGGTAAAACCTATCATTTTTATAAAATAATATCATTTCTCAAATACATCTTCAAGTGGTATAGTAGGAAGTACGTGAAAACGATTTCAACATTGCAAAATACAGGGCAACGATACCGTGGGAAAGTATCGGAATGCCGGTGAGACCAGGAGGAGGAAATATGTCAGCATTAACTGTAAGCAAAGAGGAAGAGAAAAGACTGAAGGGGCAGGGTTTTTTAAATAACCGGGGAACCGATGAATTTTCTGCACGGGTGATCACTGTAAACGGAAAGGTGACAGCGGCACAGCACAGATGTATGGCGGAAGCAGCAGAGAAATTCGGCAACGGAAATCTTACCTACACGACCAGGCTTTCCGTGGAGATCCAGGGAATCCCCTACGAAAAGATCGAAGAGTTTCAGGAATTTATTGCGAAGGAAGGTCTGGAGACAGGAGGAACAGGAGCAAAGGTCCGACCGGTAGTATCCTGCAAGGGAACCACCTGTCAGTATGGACTTCTGGATTCCTATGCAATTTCAGAAGAGATTTTCCGGAGATTCTATAAAGGCTACCGTCAGGTTGCACTGCCGCATAAATTTAAGATCGCAGTAGGCGGATGCCCGAATAACTGTGTGAAACCAAATCTGAATGATGTGGGGATCATCGGACAGAGGATCCCGCACTTTGACAGCGAGGCATGCAAGGGCTGCAAAAAATGTGCCATTGAAGCTGCATGTCCAAACAAAGTGGCGAAAGTCGTTGACGGGAAACTGCACATTGATGAGGAGCTTTGCAGACACTGCGGAAGGTGTGTGGGAAAATGTCCATTCCATTCCATCCCGGACGGTACCTACGGATTCAAGATCTATATCGGTGGACGCTGGGGAAAGAAAATTTCTCATGGAAAGGCCCTGAACCGGATCTTTACGTCAGAGGAAGAGGCACTGGATGTTATTGAGAAGGCAATCCTACTTTTTAAGGACCAGGGATTAAAGGGAGAACGTTTTGCCGAGACTATAGAACGAATTGGATTCGAAAATGCAGAAAAACAATTATTGGAAAAAAATCTTCTGGAAAGAAAAATGGAAATTTTGTCCAAATAGAGATATAAAAAACTTCCTATTATATAAGCTGTCTGAAACTGAAAAAATGCGAGCAATAATATAAAAAATTTTTATCCCATTTATATAAATTTTTATTATATCACAATATTAACAAAAAACTAAGTGAAAATTCTATTTGAAATATGCAAAATAATGTGATAAAGTATTAACAATACATGAACGGAGGTAAAAAGAGTGGAAAACTACATGTATTTGGTGCCGGTGGCAGCAGTACTGGCACTTCTGTTCGCAGCATACCTTGCAGCGAAGGTCAGCAAGCAGGATGCAGGAACAGACAGAATGAAGGAGATCGCAGGTGCGATCGCAGAAGGTGCCCGCGCCTTCTTAACAGCAGAGTACAAGATCCTGGTTATTTTTGTAGCCGTACTTTTTGTACTGATCGGAATCGGAGTTGGAAGCTGGGTAACAGCAATCTGCTTCGTAGTAGGTGCTCTGTTTTCAACAATCGCAGGATACTGCGGTATGACCGTTGCAACAAAGGCTAATGTAAGAACAGCAAATGCAGCAAAAGAGGGAGGAATGAACAAGGCTCTTTCCATTGCATTCTCCGGCGGTGCTGTTATGGGTATGTGTGTTGCAGGTCTTGGTGCACTGGGTGTCAGCGTTGTGTATATCATCACAAAGAACGTTGACGTACTTTCTGGATTCAGCCTTGGTGCTTCTTCCATCGCACTGTTTGCACGTGTTGGTGGTGGAATCTATACAAAGGCAGCTGACGTAGGAGCTGACCTTGTAGGTAAGGTTGAGGCAGGAATCCCGGAGGATGACCCTCGTAATCCGGCTGTTATCGCGGATAACGTAGGTGATAACGTAGGTGATGTTGCCGGTATGGGTGCAGACCTTTTTGAGTCCTATGTAGGATCTCTGGTATCTGCCCTTACACTTGGTGCGGTAGCCGGAGCAGTTTCCGGTGTTCTTTATCCGCTGGCTATTGCAGGCTGTGGACTGATCGCATCCATCATTGCAACATTCTTTGTAAAAGGTGATGATAATTCCAATCCGCAGAAAGCCCTCACAAGAGGAAGCTATGTATCTGCAGCACTTGTTATCATCGTGTCCCTGATCCTCAGCAAGACTCTCTTCGGAGACATGAAGGCAGCCATCGCTGTGATCGCAGGTCTTGTTGTCGGTGTCATCATCGGAAACATTACAGAGTATTACACATCTGCAGATTACAAACCGGTTCAGGGAATCGGCGAGCAGTCTGAGACAGGTGCAGCTACAACTATCATCAGTGGTATCGCAGTAGGTATGAAATCTACAGCATTCCCGATCCTGCTGATCTGTGTTGGTATTTTTGTAGCATACGGTGTGGATGGATTATACGGAATCGCTCTTGCAGCAGTTGGTATGCTTTCCACAACAGGAATCACAGTTGCCGTTGACGCGTATGGACCCATCGCTGACAATGCCGGTGGTATTGCAGAGATGTCAGGTCTGGATGAGTCAGTTCGTGAGATCACAGATAAGCTTGATTCTGTAGGTAACACAACAGCAGCTATGGGTAAAGGCTTCGCGATCGGTTCCGCAGCTCTTACAGCGCTTGCTCTGTTTGTATCTTATGCGAATGCAGTAAATCTGGATGCGATCAATATCCTTGCTCCTCGTGTTACGATCGGTATCTTTATCGGTGGTATGCTTACATTCCTCTTCTCGGCCTTCACAATGGAATCCGTTTCTAAGGCTGCTTACAAGATGATCGAGGAAGTAAGACGCCAGTTCCGTGAGAAACCGGGTATCATGAAGGGGACTGAGAAACCGGATTACAAATCATGCGTTGCGATCTCCACAACAGCAGCTCTTCACGAGATGATGCTTCCTGGAATCATGGCGGTCGTTGTTCCGGTTATCGTAGGTGTTGTTCTTGGCGTTGAGGCTCTTGGAGGACTTCTTTCCGGTGCTCTTGTAACAGGTGTACTGATGGCAATCTTCATGTCCAACGCAGGTGGTGCATGGGATAATGCTAAGAAATACATCGAGACAGGACATCATGGCGGAAAAGGCAGCGAGGCGCACAAAGCAGCCGTTGTCGGCGATACAGTCGGCGACCCGTTCAAAGATACGTCAGGTCCGTCCATCAACATCCTGATCAAACTTATGACCATCGTGTCACTGGTATTTGCTCCTCTGTTCTTATCCATCGGAGGACTTCTGTAATCATTATTTCAGAAAAACAGTAAACCCATATTATATAAAAAAGCTCTTTGCAGAGAAATCTGTAAGGAGCTTTTTGTGCGACAAGCGGCTGATCTGTACGGATAGGTCGTTGAATCCTGGATTAAGGCTCATGCTTCTTTTTCCGGATTTTCGGTCCGCTCTGCCTGCTCGATCAGTGTCTGGTTCACATCATCTTCATAGGTACGCATCTGTACCTGCATGGGAGTGGGATCATCGCTTAGTTTCAGATGTCCGAAATGATTAAAGAAGATCAGCACACCAAGTCCGATCCCGACAGAGTAGGAGATCTCCAGAATGGTAAAACCATTGGAGCTTTTTCCCATGACAAGGGTGTAAAACTGGTCAAAAAGACTTCCAAGATCCACGTCATTATTAAAGGTCATAATAGAAAAAGCGGCGCCAAAAAAGGAAACCAGGCATACAAAAAAGATTTTTACATACCGGAAAAGCTTTCCTGTGGCGGAACTGATGCGGTAGGTGATGATGAAATCCGTTTCTCCCATGGGAGAAATATCAATAGATGGTTCCAGCTTCTGGATCTTTTTCAGAAGATCTGACACAGACATGACATAGCGTCCGGGCTTTGTCTCGTCCAGAACCATTACCGGCATGACCCGGAGACGGTTGAGGATCTTTGGATCACTCATGGAAAGGGCGGCAATGTCCTGGAGGTATACATGGGGATTGGTAACTTCGATATTCTGATCCAGCTGAAGATAAAGAGTATCGCTCATGAGAAAAAACTCCTTTCTCGAAACCTTACTTTTTCATTTTCGGCCGGAAGAAAAAACTGGCCAGATAAGAGAAGATCAGGGCAGAGGAAACTCCGGCCGCACAGGCAGTAAAGCCTCCTGTGAAAAGTCCCAGGATACCGTCTTCTTCAATGGCTTTTTTCATTCCTTCCCACAACACATGGCCGAAACCGATCAGGGGAACGGAAGCTCCGGCACCTGCAAAATCCACCAGCGGCTTGTAGATACCAACGGCACTTAATACGGCACCGCTGCACACCAGAAGTACCATCACGCGGCCGGGCATCAGCTTTGTTTTGTCCAGAAGAATCTGGATCAGGGCGCAGATGAGACCGCCGAACCAGAATGCGTTGAAATAATCCATACTTACACCTCCATATGCTCAATGACAACTCCGTGGGCGATACCTGGAATACTGTCACCTTCGTTGAAACTTACCTTGGAAAGAAGGGCGCCTGTGGGCACAAAAAGAATCCGCTTCCATTCCCCGGATACAACTTTTGGAAGGATATAGGAGGCAAGGACTACGGCAGAACAGCCACAGCCGCTTCCTCCTGCGTGAGTATCCTGAGATGGATTGTCATAGATCAGGATTCCGCAGTCTTTATGAATGGGTGAGAGCTGGATGTTCTGTTCGGACAGAAGATCCAGGAGAATTTTTTGCCCGATGCTCCCCAGATCCCCGGTAAAGACGGCATCGTAATCCGAAGGCTTCCGCCCGAAATCTGAAAAGTTCCGTGCAATGGTATCACAGGCAGCAGGAGCCATACATCCGCCCATATTCATGGAATCTTTGAGTCCGTAATCCATGACCCGGCCGGCCGTAAGTCCAGTGATGGCAGCGCAGCCGTTGCCGGAGCGCAGAGGAGATTTTTCCCCAGGAGGGGCTGTGTTCAGAATACAGGCGCCGCTTCCTGTTACAGTCCAGGTGGCAGAAAAGGGCCGCTGATTACCGTATCCCAGAGGAAAACGAAATTCTTTTTCCGCACTTGCAAAATGGCTGGAGGTGGCACATAAGACCCGGGTGCCGAAACCGGCGGTGAGAGCAAGGCAGCCGAGAGACAAGGATTCCCCCATGGTGGAGCAGGCGCCGTAAAGTCCGTAGAAAGGAATTCCAAGCCCGGCGGAACCAAAGCAGGTAGCTGCAGTCTGGGCAAGAAGATCTCCGGCAAACATCAGGTGGATATCTTCGAAGTCCAGTCCGGCTTTGTTCATGGCCAGAGTGGCAGTTTCTTTCTGCAGGGTACTTTCCGCAGATTCCCAGGTGCCGCAGCCAAACATGGGATCTTTACAGATCAGGTCAAAAAAATCTCCAAGAGGACCATCAGCTTCTTTCTGGCTGACAATAGATGCGGCGCTTTCGATATAAAGAGGCTGTGAAAAGGAAATGCTGGCTGCGCCAAGATGAAGATTTCTACTCATGATATCACCTCCAGGATTTTCAGAATGTAATAGATCACACCGAGAGCCCAGGCACTTAAGATACCGTATAGAATCACAGGTCCTGCAATGGTAAAGATCTTGCATCCAATGCCGAAGACCTGTCCTTCTGCACGGAACTCAATGGCGGATGCTGCTACCGAATTGGCAAAACCGGTAATGGGAACAAGGCTCCCGGCACCACCGAATTTGCCGATCTTCGGGTAGATCCCAAACCCTGTGAGAATGACGCTTAAAAGGATGAGAAGTACAGAACACCAGGTTCTGGCGTCGGAAGTGTCCGCACCGAGAGCCAGTGCTGTGTTGATAATGACCTGGCCAAGAAGACAGATCAGTCCGCCCATGAGAAATGCTTTTGCCATATTCAGAGGAAGACTGTGGGTTGGGGTAAGCTGTTTGACATACTGTTCGTATTTTTTTTCGTCAATATTACGCATATGAAAAATCCTTTCGCAAGATGATGGAGGGCTGTAAAGTTTACATCCAGCCCATGGCATAATAAAAAAGAGAGCCAAAAGTTTTTCCGGCAGCAATGGATATGATCACAAGAGAAAGTCCCTGGGTGAGTTTCAGGCGTCTGGCGAAAACGGGAAAGACTTTTGCAATTTCTGCCAGTGCCAGGATCCAGCCACCCAGGAAAATTCCGAAGAATACTCCGCAGACAGCCAGGAAAAAAGGTCCCAGTGGGATCCTGACCGGAAAGAGGGTAACGATGGTTCCGGCAACGGTTCCCAGAAGTGACATATCTTCATATAAAAAAATGTGATTGGCTGTGTGGGTGATGCCTGCATAACGGGGAACAATGGAAAGTCCGATCAGCAGTCCGGAAACTCCTCCGGCTACGATGATACCGGCACAGAAACCGGTGAAGCACAAAAGCACCTGTTGAAACATGGACGGAACCTCCTTTGTGTATTTCTATGGAAGTAGTATGAGTGAATATAAAATTTTTATGCGAAAATCTTAAAAAACAAGAATATCTGTACATTTTCTGACTTAGATAGTATAATAAAAAAGGCTATAGACAGCGGCGTACAGGCGCTGTCTTTCTTAACCGGAAGAAAAAACAGTGTCAGGAGGACGGATATGCAGGATGCTTTTTCACGAATGGAATTGCTCGTTGGAAATACAGGTGTAAAAAAACTCAGCATGGCGAAGATTGCAGTATTCGGCCTTGGCGGAGCCGGAGCGCAGGCAGCAGAGGCACTCGCACGCTGCGGTGTGGGAAGTCTGACACTGATCGACCATGAAAAGATCACACTGCCCAATATCGGAAGTCAGGTTCTGGCACTTCATTCCACTTTGGGAATGAGCAAGGTAGAAGCAGCCAAGAAGAGAATCCGTGATATTGACGAGAATATTCTGGTGCATACTTACGAAACCTTTTATAATGAGGAGACTGCGGGAATGTTTGACTTATGTTCTTTTGATTACATCGTGGATGCACTGGGTACAATATCATCCAAGCTGCTCCTGATCAGAAGAGCAGCGGAAGCACATGTACCTTTGATATCATGTATGGATATAGGCAATAAACTGGATCCATCCAGACTGGAAATTGCAGATATAGGCAGAACTACCGTATGTCCGGTAACTAAAATGATAAAAACAGAACTGCGTAAGAGAGGAATACGGAAGCTTAAGGTACTGTATTCCAGAGAACGTCCCACAAGAGAGAAACTTTTCCGGAGAAGCAGAACCGTGGTGAAGAAATCTGTGGAGGGAAATATTTCTTTTGTGATGGGAACTGCGGGATATCTGCTTGCCGGAGAAGTTGTAAGGGATATACTGGCGGCAGGAAGTGGTTTACGCAGCTGACAATAAGAATAGATAGAAATAAAACAGAAAGACTGAGGAACAGAAACAGTGAATTCAGAGATCAGAAAAATGTTTTGCGATCTTCTTGGAGAGGATCGTGTTTTTACAGAAGAAGCAATGAGCCAGCATACGACTTTTAAGATCGGAGGTCCGGCTGATTATTTTCTGATGCCGGATAAAGGCGAAGATGTGGGCCGTGTTATAAAAATCTGTAAAGAGAAAGAGATTCCGTATTTTATCCTTGGAAATGGAAGCAATCTTCTTGTAGGAGACGGTGGGTATCGTGGAGCTGTGATCCAGATCTACAGAAATATGTCGTCGGTTACAGTTGAGGGAAATGAGATCACGGCACAGGCAGGTGCATTGCTTTCGGCTGTGGCAGCTGCCGCCAAAAATGCTTCACTTACAGGCTTCGAGTTTGCGGGAGGGATTCCGGGAACGATAGGCGGCGCGGTTGTGATGAATGCAGGGGCTTATGGTGGTGAAATGAAAGATGTTCTTACAGAGGTAACTGTCATGAATGCCGAGGGTGATATTTTTACACTTCCCACAGAAGAACTTGAATTGGGATATCGGACCAGTATCATCAAAACAGCAGGCTATATTGTTCTGGAAGCAAAGATCCGTCTGAAAGAGGGAGATCCGGAAGTAATCCGGGAGACCATGAAGGATCTGACTATCCGTCGTACTACCAAACAGCCGCTGGAGTATCCAAGTGCAGGAAGTACCTTTAAGAGACCGGAAGGATATTTTGCAGGCAAGCTGATCATGGACAGCGGCCTTGCGGGATATCAGGTAGGTGGTGCCCAGGTTTCCGAAAAACATTGTGGTTTTGTGATCAATGCAGGTGATGCCACTGCGAGAGATGTCCGTACACTGATGGATAATGTGAGGGACATTGTATATAAGAAATATGGAGTTACCCTGGAACCGGAAGTGAAGTTCCTGGGTGAGTTTTAACGCAGAAAGAAAAGCAGATGACTGCTGTATGAATAACGGAAGAAGAAATGGAAAGGAAGAGAGATTATGCGTTTTGTGATCGTTACAGGAGTTTCAGGAGCGGGAAAAACCGCCGCACTTAAGATGCTGGAGGATATGAATTATTTCTGCGTGGATAATCTTCCGATTCAGCTTCTGGAGAAATTCGCTTCCCTTCTTCCGGAAATGCAGAGTGAGAACGTAAGGAATGTTGCGCTTGGAATCGATGCCAGGAGCGGGAGTGCTCTTGATGAACTGGAAGTGGTGCTGGACCGCATGAAACAGACAGGATACGATTATGAGATCCTGTTCATGGATGCGGAAGACTCTGTTCTTGTGAAGAGATATAAAGAATCCAGAAGAAGTCACCCGCTTGCTAGGACAGGAAGAGTGGATGAGGGAATCCGCCTGGAACGTGAAAAAACAAAATTTCTCCGGAAGCGTGCAGATTATATTATTGATACCAGCCACCTTCTTACCAGAGAGCTGCGTCAGGAGATAGAGAAGATTTTTGTGGATGACAGAGAATTCAGCAATATCATGATCTCTGTTCTTTCCTTCGGATTTAAGTATGGAATCCCGGCAGATGCAGATCTCGTGTTTGATGTGCGTTTCCTTCCTAATCCTTATTATGTGGATGAACTGCGCCCGCTCACAGGTCTGGATGATGCAGTATTTGATTATGTAATGGCCAGTGATACAGCGAAGGAATTCGCAGATAAGCTGGAGGATATGATACGTTTTCTCATTCCTAATTACATTAAGGAAGGAAAAACAAGCCTTGTGATCGGAATCGGATGTACCGGTGGTAAACATCGGTCTGTGACGATTGCCAGGGAACTTTTTTCCAGGCTGTCCAAGTCCGGCGATTATGGCATTCGTCTGGAACACAGGGATGCAGAGAAGGACAGACTTCTGAAAAAATAGTGTTACAGTAAAGAATACTGTGCGGAAACAGTAAAAGAGGGTTCGGGATGTCGTTTTCAGGAAAAGTCAAAGAAGAACTTGCGGGGCAGTTCAGTCCGGCAAGGCACTGTCAGGTGGCAGAAATGGCGGCACTGCTCTGCGGCTGTGGCCATGTGGAAAAAATGTCAGATGGAAACATAAAGCTGTGGATTCAGACAGAAAATGAAGCAGTTGCAAGAAAAAGCTTTACATTATTAAGAAAAACATTTAATATAGAGACAGCGATTGTTATTCGGGAGGGGTCCCATCTGAAACGTGGTAAGGTATATCTTGTAGAGGTTGCAGACCCACAGAGAGCGGAGGAGATTCTGCAGGGAACGAAACTTTCCGTGAATAACAAAACCGGGTTACTTGAAATGGATAATTCGCTTGTGGTTCAGATGAATTGCTGCAAGCGCGCATTTATTCGCGGCACTTTCCTGTCGTCGGGTTCGATCAGTGATCCTGAGAAAGGCTATCACTTTGAGATCGTATGTCCTGATCGCGGAAAAGCAGAACAATTACAGGGGATTATCCGCAGTTTTCACGTAGAAGCTAAAATTGTGGTGCGCAAGAAATCATATGTGGTCTATGTGAAGGAGGGCGCGCAGATCGTTGACATGCTGGCAGTCATGGAAGCGAACGTAGCACTTATGGATCTGGAGAATATCCGGATACTTAAGGAAATGCGTAACACGGTAAACCGCAAGGTGAACTGTGAAGCTGCGAATATCAATAAAACGGTAAATGCGGCAGTGAGACAGGTGGAAGATATACAGCTGATCAGCAGGACCGTCGGTTTTGAAAGTCTGACCGACGCTCTGGCACAGGTGGCCAGGCTGAGGCTTAAATATCCAGATGCCACGCTGAAAGAATTAGGTATGATGTTGAATCCGCAGGTGGGCAAATCAGGTGTGAATCACCGGCTTCGCAAGCTGAGTGAGATCGCAGATGAGCTGCGGGAGAACAAGGAGGAGCTATTATGATTAAAAAACCAATCACTATCAACTTATCCACTGGACTGGAGGCGAGACCAGTAGCACAGCTTGTTCAGGTAGCAAGCCAGTTTAACAGTGAAATTTATGTTGAGATTGGCAAAAAAAGAGTCAATGCAAAGAGCATCATGGGAATGATGACACTGGGGCTTGACGCTGGAGAAGAAATCACATTGTCTGCCAACGGTGATGATGAGAATGCGGCGATGGAGAGCATTGAACAGTATTTAAGCAACCAGTAATTAATTTAGACAGAGCAGTCCGTGATAATCATTGCGGACGTGGAATATAAAGGGATACAGACGGAAAGGAAGACCGATTCCCGCTGTATCCCTTTCCGCTTCAATTCGCCTACTAATATGAAAGAGGAAGATTACCTATGTCAAAAGTATTGAAATTTATTGTACATCTTGTTGTAATATGTACTTTGGTCTGCGTACTGGGACTTGTTCTTCCACCGTTTTTCGGGGTGAGAACAGTGATCGTGGATAAAGCTGATGAGGCAACGAACCTTCCTGTTGGTTCTGTTACATATGCAATTCCGGAGAAAAGTTCTGCGATCAGTGTAGGTACACCAATTCTTGTACAGAAAGATTCCAAGATATATAAATATACCATTACGGATCTTGATGCTTCCAAGGGAACCGGAACCGTTACGGATCAGTCTGTTTCCGGAGGTAAGACGCTTACAATTAAAGTTGGAGATTATGTTCCGAAAGTAGTGATCACGATTGGATATGTAGGATATCTGCTGGTTGCTACAGAGAGTATAGAAGGCCTGATCATTCTCGGACTTGTTGTACTGTTCCTGATCATTCTTTATGTGATCGCAGAACTCTGGAAAAAAGAGCCGGATGACATACAGGATGATATGGAAGATCCGGAACCAGGATATGTGAAATCAAAAAAAGAACTGAAACGAGAAGAGAAAGCACGTGCCAGAAGAATGAGGGAAGAAGAAAAAGAAATCCTTCAGGAAGAAAAGGCGCGCAAACGCAAAGGCAAAAAAGCTGAAAAGCGAAAAGTACGTACCGGCGGTTTTGTGGACGAAATCGATGAAGATGATATTACAGAACATTCATCTGGAAAAAAAGCTTCTGCCATCCAGCAGACAGCACAGACGGCAGCCAGTGAAGCACATGAAGAACTGAAAAAAGAAATTGCGGCAGCAACTTCTGAAGAGGCAGATATGGCTCCTGAGTTTGAGCGGACCCAGAGAAGACCGGCAGAACGAAAAACAGCCCGTCCGCAGCCAAGAAGAACGGAAGAACCTGAGAGAGTGGAAGAAGAGCAGGTTACAATCGGAAGCCTTGCGATGCCATCTCTTTCTGCCGCACAGCTTGCAAGCCGTGTGAAACAGGCAGGGGATGCACCGGATATCGTGAAAGACGATATCACCAATGTAACGTTATTTGACTATTCCGATATCATTGGCAGTGATACAGATGCAACAGAAGAATAATAACTACCTATTATATAAGAAGAAAACGGTTCAGAAATGAGCCGTTTTTTTCTTTTTTAAAAAAAATTGAAAAAATTAAAAAAAACACTTGCATTCTTAAAGATCATCGTATATACTAATCCTTGCTGTGACATTGATAGCTATGAAGCGCGAGGTTGCTACCATATCGGTAGGTTTTCCGTGGAGCGAATGTCAAGTTAGGAAACTGACGACAAGTCACTGTACAAAGTTCAATAACCATCTTGGGATGGGCGTGTGTGCAAATATACCATGACACACACGGAGATGTGTACAGTCGCCGCTTGTCGTACTGCTATATAAGTACGAATAGGAGGAGACTTTTTTTATGGCAAATCAGGTAATGAGAATCACATTAAAGGCATATGATCATCAGCTCGTTGATGCATCTGCAGCAAAGATCATCGAGACAGTAAAGAAGAACGGAGCAATGGTAAGTGGACCGGTTCCGCTTCCTACTAAGAAAGAGGTTGTTACAATCTTAAGAGCTGTTCATAAATACAAAGATTCCAGAGAGCAGTTTGAGCAGAGAACTCATAAGAGACTTATCGATATCCTGACACCAACTCAGAAAACAGTAGATGCACTTTCCAGACTGGAAATGCCGGCTGGTGTTCACATCGATATCAAGATGAAAAACCGCTAATAATGTCATTTGACATTAACTATATGATTACCGAATGGTAATCCGCTATAAGGAGGAAGAAAGAAATGAAGAAAGCTATTTTAGCTACTAAAGTCGGAATGACTCAGATCTTCAATGAAGATGGAATGTTAATTCCGGTAACTGTTTTACAGGCAGGTCCTTGCGTTGTAACTCAGGTTAAAACTGAGGAGAACGATGGATACACATCAGTTCAGGTTGGCTTCGGCGAGATCAGAGAGAAACTGGTCAACAAACCGGAGAAAGGCCACTTTGATAAAGCTGGTGTAGCTGTAAAAAGATTTGTAAAAGAGTTCAGATTTGACAATGCCGGCGAGTATGAGGTTGGACAGGAAATCAAGGCTGACATCTTTGCAGCAGGAGATCACATCGATGCTACTGCAATCTCCAAAGGTAAAGGTTTCCAGGGCGCCATCAAGAGACATGGCCAGTCCAGAGGACCTATGGCTCACGGTTCTAAATATCATCGTCATGCAGGTTCCAACGGCGCTTGCTCCGATCCGAGCAAGGTTTTCAAAGGAAAACATATGCCAGGTCACATGGGACATGTTCAGGTAACTGTTCAGAATCTTGAGATCGTACGTGTAGATACAGAGAATAACTTACTGTTAGTTAAAGGTGCTGTTCCAGGACCTAAGAAATCTTTGGTTACAATCAAAGAGACAGTAAAGTCCTTATAATAGGAAAGGAGGAGCATCAGAATGGCTAATGTAACTGTTTATAATATGGAAGGCAATGAAGTTGGCACAATGGAGCTGAATGACGCAGTATTCGGCGTTGAGATCAACGAGCATCTCGTTCATCTTGCAGTTGTTCGTCAGCTTGCAAATAACCGTCAGGGAACTCAGAAAGCGAAAACTCGTTCTGAGGTAAGAGGCGGCGGAAGAAAACCGTGGAGACAGAAAGGAACAGGTCATGCAAGACAGGGTTCCATCCGTGCACCACAGTGGACAGGCGGCGGTGTTGTATTCGCTCCGGTTCCGAGAGACTATGAAGTAAAAATGAACAAAAAGGAAAGAAGAGCAGCTCTTAAATCCGCTCTGACATCCAAGGTTCAGGATAATAAACTTGTTGTTGTTGACAGCCTTGCACTTGCTGAGGTTAAGACAAAAGAGATGCAGAAGGTTCTTACAAACCTGAAAGCAGAGAAAGCTCTTGTAATCACAGCTGATAACGATCAGAACGTAATTCTTTCTGCAAGAAACATCGCTGACGTGGAAACTGCAACACCGGCTACAATCAACACATACGATGTTATGAAACACAACACCGTAGTTGTTACAAAGGATGCCGTTGCATCTATCGAGGAGGTATACGCATAATGGCAAGTATTCAGTACTATGACGTAATCATCCGTCCGGTTATCACAGAGAAATCCATGAACGCCATGGGTGAGAAAAAATATACATTCCTTGTACATCCAGAAGCAAACAAGACTCAGATCAAAGAGGCTGTTGAGAAGATGTTCGAGGGAACAAAAGTTAAAAGCGTAAACACCATCAACAACGATGGAAAGAAAAAACGCCGTGGAATGGTAGTTGGAAAAACTGCTAAGACCAAAAAAGCTATCGTAGCTCTTACAGAAGAGAGCAAAGATATCGAGATCTTCGAAGGACTTTAATTAACAGTTAAGTCCGAATATACGCAGTCAAAAGCGTGATGATAAAGATTGAAAGGAGAAACATCATGGGAATCAAAAGCTATAACCCATATACACCGTCAAGAAGACATATGACTGGTTCCGACTTCTCTGAGATTACAGCTGCAAAACCAGAGAAATCCCTCGTTACTTCCCTTAAGAAGAACGCCGGACGTAACAATCAGGGTAAAATCACTGTAAGACATCAGGGTGGCGGAAGCAGAAGAAAATACAGAATCATCGACTTCAAGAGAAGAAAAGATGGAATCCCTGCAACAGTTAAAACAATCGAGTACGATCCGAACAGAACAGCTAATATCGCTCTTATCTGCTACGCAGATGGCGAGAAAACTTACATCCTCGCTCCAGAGGGACTTAAAGTAGGCCAGAAGGTTTACAATGGTCCGGAAGCTGAGGTTCGTGTTGGAAACTGCCTCCCGCTGGAGCTTATCCCGGTTGGTACTATGGTTCACAACATTGAGCTTCATCCTGGAAAAGGCGGACAGATGGTTCGTTCTGCAGGAAACGGCGCACAGCTCATGGCTAAAGAAGGAAAGTATGCAACACTTCGTCTTCCTTCCGGTGAGATGAGAATGGTTCCGATCGTATGCCGCGCAACTGTTGGTGTAATCGGAAACGGAGATCACAACCTTATTAACATCGGTAAAGCCGGACGTAAACGTAACATGGGTATCAGACCTACAGTTCGTGGTTCCGTAATGAACCCGAATGACCATCCACATGGTGGTGGTGAAGGTAAGACCGGTATCGGACGCCCAGGTCCTTGCACACCGTGGGGCAAACCTGCTCTCGGCCTGAAGACCAGAAAGAAAAACAAACAGTCCAACAAGTACATCGTAAGAAGACGCGATGGAAAAGCATTATCGAAATAATAAGGAGGAGAAAGCATGTCTCGTTCACTGAAAAAAGGACCTTTTGCAGACCAGAGCTTACTTAAAAAAGTAGACGCTCTTAACGCTGCAAATGATAAATCCGTAATCAAAACTTGGTCTCGCCGTTCCACAATCTTCCCGTCTTTCGTAGGACACACAATCGCTGTTCATGACGGAAGAAAACATGTGCCGGTATATATCACAGAGGATATGGTAGGACACAAACTTGGTGAGTTCGTTGCAACAAGAACTTACAGAGGACACGGAAAAGACGAGAAGAAGTCCGGAGTACGCTAGTCATCAGATTTATAACTGCCCGCTGTCAGATTAAGACAGCTGGCAGATAACTCAGATATCGAATTTAGGAAAGGAGGCACTTTAAGATGGCAAAAGGACATAGAAGCCAGATAAAGAGAGCCAGAAATGAGAATAATAGAGAGACAAGGCCGTCTGCAAAGTTATCTTATGCAAGAATTTCTGTTCAGAAAGCCTGCTACGTATTAGATGCAATCCGTGGCAAAGATGTACAGACAGCACTTGGTATCCTGACATACAATCCGAGATACGCTTCCAGCGTGATCAAAAAACTGCTTGAGTCAGCAGTAGCAAACGCTGAGAACAACAACGGAATGAACGCAGACAACCTTTATGTTGCAGCATGCTATGCAGATAAGGGACCTACAATGAAGAGAATTCAGCCGAGAGCACAGGGTAGAGCTTACAGAATCGAGAAGAGAACAAGCCATATCACTGTTGTGCTTGATGAAAGGTAAGGAGGAAAAGCATGGGACAGAAAGTTAATCCGCATGGCCTTAGAGTCGGAGTTATCAAGGATTGGGATTCCAGATGGTATGCAGAAGACAAATTTGCTGACTACCTGGTAGAAGACTACAACATCAGAACATTCCTTAAAAAGAAATTATACAGCGCAGGTGTTTCCAAGATCGAGATCGAGAGAGCATCTGACAGAGTTAAGATCATCATCTACACAGCAAAACCTGGTATCGTAATCGGTAAGGGCGGCGCAGAGATCGAGAAAGTTAAAGCTGAGCTTCAGAAATACACAGACAAGAAGCTTATCGTTGACATCAAAGAAGTAAAGAGACCGGACAAAGATGCACAGCTGGTTGCTGAGAACATTGCTCTTCAGCTTGAGAACCGTATTTCTTTCAGACGTGCTATGAAGTCCACAATGCAGAGAACAATGAAGGCTGGCGCTAAGGGAATCAAGACTTCCGTATCCGGACGTCTCGGCGGAGCTGATATGGCTCGTACAGAGTTCTACAGCGAGGGAACAATCCCGCTTCAGACACTTCGTGCAGATATCGATTATGGCTTTGCGGAAGCAGACACCACATACGGTAAAGTTGGTGTTAAGGCATGGATCTACAATGGTGAGATTCTTCCGACAAAAGGAACTAAGGAAGGGAGCGATAAATAATGTTAATGCCAAAAAGAGTAAAACGTCGTAAACAATTCCGTGGCTCCATGAGAGGAAAAGCCCTTAGAGGCAATGCTATCAACTATGGTGATTTCGGTCTTGTTGCTACTGAGCCGTGCTGGATCAGATCTAATCAGATCGAGGCAGCCCGTGTTGCTATGACCCGTTACATCAAACGTGGCGGTAAAGTTTGGATTAAGATTTTCCCGGATAAACCGGTAACAGCTAAACCAGCTGAGACTCGAATGGGTTCCGGAAAAGGCGCTCTGGAGTACTGGGTAGCAGTAGTAAAACCAGGTCGTGTTATGTTTGAGATTGCAGGCGTGTCCGAAGAGGTTGCCCGTGAAGCATTACGTCTTGCAATGCACAAGTTACCATGTAAATGTAAAATCGTTTCTCGTGCAGACTTAGAAGGCGGTGATAACAGTGAAAATTAATAAGTTCGTGGAAGATTTAAAAGCAAAGTCAGTTGCAGAACTGAATGAAGAATTAGTAGCTGCTAAAAAAGAGCTTTTCAATCTGAGATTTCAGAATGCAACAAACCAGTTAGACAATACAGGACGAATCAAAGAGGTTCGCAAAAATATTGCCAGAATCCAGACAGTAATCACTGAGCAGGCAAACGCTTCCAAATAGGACAGGAGGACATAAATCGTGGAAAGAAATCTGAGAAAAACCCGCGTGGGTAAGGTTGTCAGCGACAAAATGGATAAGACCATCGTAGTTGCAATTGAAGACCATGTAAAACATCCTCTTTACAAGAAAATCGTGAAGAGAACATATAAATTAAAAGCTCATGATGAGAACAATGAGTGCAACATCGGAGATACCGTTAAGGTAATGGAGACCAGACCGCTGTCCAAAGACAAGAGATGGAGACTGGTTGAGATCGTAGAGAAAGCTAAATAAGGAGGAAACCAGTATGATTCAGCAGGAAACTAGACTGAAAGTTGCCGACAACACTGGTGCAAAAGAAATCCTTTGTATTCGTGTTATGGGCGGCTCTACAAGAAGATATGCAAACATCGGTGACACAATCGTTGCTACGGTTAAAGATGCAACACCAGGCGGCGTTGTTAAAAAAGGTGACGTTGTTAAAGCTGTAGTTGTTAGAACTAAAAAAGGCGCTCGTCGTAAAGACGGATCCTACATCCGTTTCGATGAAAATGCTGCCGTAATTATCAAGGATGACTTAACTCCGAGAGGAACTCGTATCTTTGGACCAGTTGCCAGAGAGCTTCGTGAGAAGAAATTCATGAAGATCGTTTCCTTAGCTCCGGAAGTATTATAGGAGGGTGCCGAATGTCAGCTATGAAAATTAAAAAAGGTGATACTGTAAAAGTTATCGCTGGAAAAGATAAAGGTAAGGACGGAAAAGTTCTTGCAGTTAACGTAAAAGACAACACAGTAGTTGTTGAGAACGTAAACATGGTTACAAAGCACGCTAAACCGTCCGCAGCTAATCAGAACGGTGGAATCGTGACAAAAGAAGCTCCGCTTCACATCTCCAACGTAATGCTCGTTGTAGACGGAAAAGCTACAAGAGTTGGATTCAAGATGGATGGAGACAAAAAAGTTCGTGTTGCCAAAGCAACAGGAAAGACAATCGATTAATTAAGAGAGGAGGCATATAAAGGTGAGTAGATTAAAAGATCTTTACAAGAACGAGATCATGGATGCCATGACCAAGAAATTCGGATACAAAAACGTAATGGAAGTGCCAAAACTCGAGAAAATCGTTGTTAACATGGGTGTTGGCGAGGCAAAAGAGAACGCTAAACTTCTTGACGCTGCAATCGCAGATATGGAACTTGTTACAGGACAGAAAGCAATCGCTACAAAAGCGAAAAAATCTGTCGCTAACTTCAAAATCAGAGAGGGTATGCCGATCGGATGTAAAGTTACCTTAAGAGGCGAGAAGATGTATGAGTTCGCTGATCGTCTTATCAACCTTGCTCTTCCACGTGTACGTGACTTCCGTGGTGTTAACCCGAACGCATTCGACGGCAGAGGAAACTACGCTCTTGGTATCAAAGAGCAGCTGATCTTCCCAGAGGTTGAGTACGATAAGGTTGATAAAGTAAGAGGAATGGACGTTATCTTCGTTACAACTGCTAAAACAGATGAAGAGGCACGCGAATTACTGACATTATTCAACATGCCATTTGCTAAATAGGAGGAAAAGATTCATGGCTAAGACAGCAATGAAAATTAAACAGCAGCGTAAAGCTAAATTCTCCACAAGAGAGTATACTCGCTGCAGAATCTGTGGCCGTCCACATGCATACCTGAGAAAATACGGAATTTGCAGAATCTGCTTCCGTGAGCTGGCATACAAAGGTCAGATCCCGGGTGTTAAGAAAGCTTCCTGGTAGGCCGAGGCGAAAGCAACTTTTTAATCATTTAAATAATATTCACACGACATGTAAAGTCTGAAGAAAGAGGAGGAAACTTACATGACAATGAGCGATCCGATCGCAGATATGCTTACAAGAATCCGTAACGCAAACACTGCAAAACATGACACTGTAGACGTACCGGCATCCAAGATGAAAATTGCTATCGCAAACATCCTTGTAGATGAGGGATACATCGCAAAATATGATCTGGTTGAGGATGGAGTTGTTAAAACTCTTCACATCACACTGAAATACGGTGAGGATAAAAACCAGAAGATCATCACAGGACTTAAGAGAATCTCCAAACCAGGTCTTCGTGTATACGCAGGCAAGGATGAGCTTCCGAAGGTTCTTGGCGGACTTGGTATCGCAATCCTTTCCACAAACAAAGGCGTTATCACTGACAAAGAGGCTCGTAAGCTTCAGGTTGGTGGCGAGGTACTTGCATTTGTATGGTAGTCCATACAGGGCAGTCATATAGCTTTTAAACTGAAAACAGAGAGGGCATGGGCCCTCTCCGACAATCTAAGTAAGGAGGACAAATTTATGTCACGAATCGGAAGACTTCCGGTTGCAATTCCAGCTGGCGTTGAGGTTACAGTCGCAGATGGAAACGTTGTAACAGTAAAAGGACCTAAGGGAACACTTGAGAGAGCACTCCCGACAGAGTTAGAGATCAAAGTTGAAGACGGTCATGTAGTTGTAACAAGACCGAACGACTTAAAGAGAATCAAAGCCCTTCACGGCTTAACAAGAAGCCTTATCCACAACATGGTTGTTGGTGTAAGCGAAGGATACAAAAAAGAGCTTGAGGTTAACGGTGTTGGTTACAGAGCTGCTAAGCAGGGCAAGAAACTTGTACTTAACCTCGGATATTCTCACCCGGTAGAGATGGAAGATCCAGAAGGTCTTGAGTCCACAGTTGATGGAAACAAGATCATCGTATCTGGTATCAGCAAAGAAAAAGTTGGCCAGTACGCAGCTGAGATCAGAGACAAGAGAAGACCTGAGCCATACAAGGGCAAGGGAATCAAGTACGTTGACGAAGTTATCAGACGTAAAGTCGGTAAGACCGGTAAGAAATAATTAAGGAGAGTGAGAATATGATTAACAAAGCATCCAGAAGCGAAATTCGCGAAAAGAAGCATAGAAGATTACGTCATCATTTAAACGGAACTGCAACTACTCCTCGTCTGGCAGTATTTCGTTCCAACAAGCACATCTATGCACAGATTATTGATGACACAGTTGGTAAAACTTTAGTATCCGCTTCTACTCTCCAGAAGGACGTAAAAGCAGAGCTTGAGAACACTGACGATGTACAGGCTGCAGCAAAAGTCGGAACAGTAATCGGTAAAAAAGCTGTTGAGGCTGGTATCGAGAGCGTTGTTTTCGACAGAGGTGGATATATCTACCACGGAAAAGTTAAAGCACTGGCAGATGCAGCAAGAGAAGCTGGACTGAAATTCTAAGAGGAGGAAAAGAACACATGAAACGTAATCTTATTGATGCTAGTCAGTTAGAGTTAGAAGATAAAGTAGTATCAATCAAGCGTGTTACCAAGGTTGTTAAAGGTGGTCGTAACTTCCGTTTCACAGCTTTAGTTGTTGTAGGTGACGGCAATGGACACGTTGGTGCAGGTTTAGGAAAAGCAGCAGAAATTCCGGAGGCGATCCGCAAAGGTAAAGAGGACGCTATGAAGAAACTTGTTACTGTTGCAAGAGACGAGAACAATTCCATTACACATGACTTCATCGGAAAATTCGGAAGCGCTGAGATGCTTCTGAAGAGAGCTCCGGAAGGTACTGGAGTTATCGCCGGTGGCCCGGCACGTGCCGTAATCGAGCTTGCTGGTATCAAAAACATCCGTACAAAATGTATGGGTTCCAGAAATAAACAGAACGTAGTTCTGGCAACAATCGCAGGCCTGAGCCAGTTAAAGACTCCGGAAGAGGTTGCAAAGCTCCGCGGAAAATCTGTAGATGAGATTCTGGGTTAAGGAGGAAATGGAAATGGCAGATACAATCAAGGTTACACTGGTAAAATCTCCAATCGGTGCAGTACCGAAGCACAAAAAGACTGTAAAAGCTATGGGTCTTACAAAGATGCATAAAACAGTTGAGATGCCAGACAACGCTGCAACTAGAGGAATGATTCAGCAGGTGCAGCACCTGGTAAAAGTAGAAGATTAAGGAGGTGCCAGAATGGAATTATCAAACTTAAGACCCGCAGAGGGTTCCAAGCATAGCGATAACTTCAGAAGAGGCCGTGGACATGGTTCAGGAAACGGCAAAACTGCTGGTAAAGGACATAAAGGACAGCTTGCTCGTTCCGGCCACAAGAAACCGGGATTCGAGGGAGGTCAGATGCCTTTATACAGACGTCTTCCTAAGAGAGGTTTCACTAACAGAAACTCTAAAGAAATTATCGCAATCAATGTAGACGTTCTCAATCGTTTTGAGGATGGCGCAGAGGTTACAGTTGACAGCTTACTTGCAAGCGGTGCAATCTCCAAGGCTGGTGATGGTGTTAAGATCCTTGGAAACGGCGAGCTTACAAAAAAACTCAATGTTAAAGTAAACGCTGTCAGCGAGACTGCAAAAACAAAAATTGAAGCTGCTGGTGGTACAGTAGAGGTGATCTAATGTTTGAGACTCTTAAGAGTGTTTTCAAAGTAAAGGAAATGAGAAGGAAACTTCTCTATCTGATCTGGATGATATTCGTGATCAGAATTGGATCCCAGCTTCCTGTACCGGGGGTCGACAGTGACTTCTTTAAGCAGTGGTTTGAATCTAATACCGGTGACGCATTCAATTTCTTTGATGCGTTCACCGGCGGTTCCTTTACTCAGATGTCAATTTTTGCATTGAACATCACACCTTACATTACTTCTTCCATTATCATTCAGCTTCTTACCATTGCTATTCCGGCACTGGAAGAGATGCAGCGTGACGGAGAAGAAGGAAGAAAAAAGCTTACAGCAATCACACGTTATGTAACGGTCGGTCTTGCTCTGTTTGAGTCTGTTGCCATGGCAATCGGATTCGGACGTCAGGGTATGATCCCGGATATGAATTTCCTGAAGGGAATCGTGGTTGTTGCAAGTTTAACAGCGGGTTCCGCAATGCTTATGTGGCTGGGCGAGCGTATTACAGAGAAGGGCATCGGAAATGGTATTTCCATTGTCCTGACTATCAATATCGTGTCCAGGATCCCGAGCGATATATCCCTTCTTTATGAGAACTTCGTCAAGGGCAAAACAATTGCAAAAGGAATGCTTGCAGCCTGCATCATCGCTGTGATCATCCTGGTTGTTGTAGTGCTCGTACTTATCCTCAACGGAGCAGAGAGAAGAATTCCGGTTCAGTATTCCAGAAAGATGGTTGGACGTAAAATGATGGGCGGTCAGTCCACAAACATCCCGCTTAAAGTAAATACTGCCGGCGTTATTCCGGTTATTTTTGCTTCCTCCATTATGTCTTTCCCGTCAATCATTGCACAGTTCGCTGGCAAAGGAAACGGAACAGGCATTGGAAGTGAGATCTTAAGAGGACTTTCCTCCAATAACTGGTGTAATCCAAGTCAGATCCAGTACAGCTGGGGTCTGATCCTGTATGTGGTACTTTGCGTATTCTTCGCATACTTCTATACATCCATTACCTTTAATCCGTTGGAAGTAGCCGATAATATCAAAAAGCAGGGCGGTTTTATCCCAGGCATCCGTCCGGGAAAACCGACTTCAGATTATTTGACTAAAATCCTGAATTATATTATATTTATAGGTGCAGTAGGTCTTGTTATCGTGGCCGTAATCCCGTTCTTCTTCAACGGTGTGTTCGGTGCGAATGTTTCCTTCGGCGGTACATCTATCATCATCATCGTAGGTGTTATCCTGGAGACCGTTAAGCAGGTGGAATCACAGCTGCTTGTACGTAATTACAAAGGCTTCCTGAACTAATTGAAAATGAAGGTTGCGGTGCGAAAGTGTCGCAGCCTTGATTTGTAAACAGGACTGTCTGAAAATCAGGCAGAAAACAGGAAAATGGAGGGTATGCTATGAGAATTATTATGTTGGGTGCACCGGGGGCAGGCAAAGGTACTCAGGCTAAGAAAATTGCGGCGAAATATGGAATTCCGCACATCTCCACAGGAGATATTTTCCGTGCCAACATCAAGAACGGTACTGAGCTTGGAAAAAAAGCAAAAACTTACATGGATCAGGGACTTCTTGTTCCGGATGAACTGACCTGCGACCTTGTTGTTGACAGAATCCAGCAGGAGGACGCAAGAGAAGGGTATGTTCTGGATGGTTTTCCAAGAACAATTCCGCAGGCAGAATGTCTGACAGAAGCTCTGAATAAACTTGGAAGCAAAATTGACTATGCAATCGATGTGGATGTGCCGGATGAGAACATCGTGAAACGTATGGGCGGACGCCGTGCATGTGTGAAATGTGGTGCAACTTATCACGTTGTATTTGCAGCACCGAAGACAGAAGGTGTCTGCGATACCTGTGGTGACAAGCTTGTACTCCGTGACGATGACAAGCCGGAGACAGTCCAGAAACGTCTGAATGTTTATCATGAGCAGACACAGCCATTGATTGACTATTACACCACACAGGGTGTTTTGAAGACGGTAGACGGAACCAGGGACCTGAATGAGGTATTCCAGGAGATCGTTGACATCTTAGGAGAATAAGAATGTCCGTAACAATTAAGACACAGCATGAAATAGAACTTATGAGAGAATCCGGCCATCTTCTTGAGAAGGTGCACGATGGTTTGATCCCTTACATCAAACCAGGTGTCAGCACCAAGGAGATTGATAAGATCGGTGAAGAAATGATCCGGTCTATGGGCTGTATTCCGAACTTTCTGAATTACGGAGGTTTTCCGGCTTCTTTCTGTATCAGCCTGAATGACGAGGTTGTGCATGGAATTCCATCCGAAGAGAAGATCATCCAGGACGGGGATCTGGTTAAGATCGACGCCGGCCTGATTTATAAGGGCTACCATTCTGACGCAGCACGTACCTATGCGGTAGGTGAAGTATCCAAAGAAGCACAGCAGCTCATTAAGGTTACAAGAGAGTGCTTTTTTGAAGGACTGAAAATGGCAAAAGCCGGAAATCATTTAAATGATATTTCCAAAGCCATCGGAGCCCACGCAGCGAAATACCGTTACGGTATTGTACGTGACCTTGTAGGACATGGAATCGGAACTCATCTTCATGAGGATCCGCAGATTCCAAACTTCCCGCAGAAGCGCAGGGGCATCAAGCTCCTTCCGGGAATGACCCTGGCCGTCGAGCCCATGATCAACCTTGGTCGTGCGGACGTGGCATGGCTGGACGATGAGTGGACAGTAGTAACCATGGATGGTTCACTTTCCGCACATTATGAAAATACGATCCTCATCACCGATGGGGAACCAGAGATTCTGACGCTTACGAATCTGTAAGCAGCAATTGTTGTCATGACATAGGAGGTAAAAAATGTCAAAAGCAGATGTGATCGAAGTAGAAGGCACTGTTCTGGAGAAACTGCCTAACGCGATGTTTAAAGTAGAACTGGAAAACAAACATGTGGTACTTGCACATATCAGCGGTAAGCTCCGTATGAACTTCATCCGTATTCTCCCGGGAGATAAAGTAACGATCGAACTTTCTCCGTATGATCTTTCCAAGGGAAGAATCATCTGGAGAGATAAATAAGAAATTCTGTAAAGGGCCTGGCGGTTTAAACTGCCGGGTCTTTTTTTATGCCTTTTTCCGGGAAAAGATTTCAAAGTGGACTTTATCGCTCATACTTTTTTCACGCTTTAAACATAAAGTGAACAGATTTTGTTGATATAGTATGAGCATACAAGAAAGAGAGAGGTGTTTATATGAAGAAAAAATATCTTGCAGCAATCTTAGGAGTTATGATAGCAACAACATCTGTTACCGCATGCGGGGTAGCGACAACAGAGACAACAACGAATACAGCGGAAAGTTCAGAGAATAAAGAAACAGAAGATACAACAGTAGAGAGTGCAGAAAGCACAGATGATAGTGACAGCAGTGCAGATGTGGATAAAGAGGATTCTGATGAGGAAGATGTGACCTACGGTGAAGTGAAATCTGTGGAAGACGGAAAGATTATCATCGCAGTTGGAACGATGAAAGAAATGGGCGGAAATGGTGGAGCACCTGGTGGAGATGCTTCTTCTGATACAGCAGACAAATCCGATGCAGAGGCAGCATCTGATGACAGCAGTGATGAAGCCCCGGAGAAACCGGACGGTGACAATGCAGATGGAAATGGTGGTACCCCAGGCGGAGATCAGGGAGAAGCGCCTTCCATGCTGGATCTGACCGGAAATGAGATGACAGTCACAGTAACAGACGATACAGTGATCACAAAAGAAAGCGCCGGAGATCCAGGCGGAGCCCCAGGAGGAAATCAGGGAGAAGCCCAGGAGAAACCGGACGGTGACAGCACAGATGGAAATGGTCAGGGAGAAGCCCCTGAGAAGCCAGACGGAGATAATGGAAATGGTCAGGCCCCAGGCGGTGATCAGGGCGGTGCGCCGGACGGCAATAATTCCCAGAGTAAGACCATCGAACTCTCAGACATCCAGGAAGGTGACATCGTAGCCATCACCACAGACGATGATGGAAACGCCCTTACTATTAAAGTACAGAGCTCAGACATGGGCGGCGGCCAGGGAGGACCTGGTGGAGCACCTGGCGGACAGTCACAGGGAGTAGACAGCTATGATGCAGCCAATACGTACGATTCTGATACAGAGGTATCCGATACATCCCTGGAATCCACCGGAACAGACGAGAATGCGGCACTTGTTTCCTCAGGTGCAAATGTAACGTTCGATAATGTAGATATCACAAGAAATTACTCCGACAGTACAGGCGGCGACAACTCCAGCTTTTATGGCGTAGGAGCAGCACTTCTTGCAACAGACGGAAATGCCTATGTAAAAGGCGGAACCGTAACCACTGATGCAGCCGGCGGAGCAGGACTTTTTGCCTACGGCGACGGAACCGTTTATGCGGCAGATACTACCATCAAGACAACACAGGATACTTCCGGTGGGATCCACGCAGCTGGCGGCGGTAAATTATACGCCTGGGATCTGAATGTGGAGACAGACGGAGAATCTGCAGCAGCCATCCGAAGCGACCGTGGCGGCGGAACCATGGTCGTAGACGGCGGAACTTACACATCCAACGGTGTCGGATCACCGGCAGTATACTGCACCGCAGATATTGCAGTAAAAGATGCCACACTTACAGCAAATGGATCAGAAGCGGTGTGCATCGAAGGACTGAACTCCCTGCATCTTTTTAACTGCGACCTTACGGGAAATATGAGCGACTTAAGTCAGAATGACAGTACCTGGACCGTAATTCTCTATCAGAGTATGTCCGGTGATTCTGAAGTAGGAAACAGCACTTTCCAGATGGACGGCGGAACCCTTACTTCCCAGAACGGCGGCGTGTTCTACACAACCAACACAGAGAGTGATATTACACTGAAAGATGTAGATATCACATACAACAATGACAATGAGTATTTCCTTCGCTGTACAGGAAATAACAACGAAAGAGGCTGGGGCGAAAGCGGAGCCAACGGAGCAGATTGTGACTTTACTGCAATCAGCCAGGATATGGAAGGCAGTGTGATCTGGGATACCATCAGCCAGCTTGATTTCTATATGACAGATGGAAGTAACCTGACAGGAGCTATCATAGACGATGAGAGTTTTGCCGGCAACGGCGGAGATGGCTACTGTAATGTATATGTCAGTGACGATTCTACCTGGACAGTAACCGGTGACAGCACCGTATCCACACTTTCCAATGCAGGAACCATCGTAGACGATTCCGGAAAAAATGTCACAATTAAAGGAACAGACGGAACTGTATATGTAGAAGGCGACAGCGATTACACCATCACCGTAGATAAATACGAAGATACCGCAGATACTTCAGGCAGCGATACCGTTGCCTCCTGGTCTGATTATGAAGTGGAGAAACCAGATACCCTCTAAAAAAGAACATCCTTTTTGCAAAAATATAAATGAAAAGAATCCCGCGGAAACGTTTAAAACCGTTTCCGCGGGATTCTTTTATGTAGTACGTTCTGTAAATTTCAGCGTTTTATCATCCGATACCGCCAAGCACGATACCAAGGATCAGCACCAGGAAGCATACCGGAATATAAAGATATTTACACACCGGGTAAAAATATTTCGTAAATGGTTTTTCGCGGCCTTTGTTGATCTGGTTCTCCACATATTTTTTGCCAAATACCCAGAAGAACATGATCCCTGCAAGTCCTGCCCCAAGAGGACAGATATAGATGGAAAGCACATCCATCCAGTCAGAGACGATGCCCTGAATCAGAAGAGAAACCACCACTCCGATAGCTGCGATCACCATACAGGAAGGGATACGGCCAAGGCCTGTTTTTTCCTGAACCGTGGCGATGGGGGCCTCATAAAGGTTCATAAGGGAAGTCATGCCTGCAAGGAAAACGGCTACGAAGAAGATAATGGCGATGATCCGTCCGCCAGGCATGGTTTTGATCAGGTGCGGCAGGTAGATGAACAGAAGTCCGGGACCGCCCTGGTCAAGCTTGGCACCTGTGGTAGCCATGGCCGGAATGATAACAAGTGCTGCCAGCATAGCAGCCAGAGTATCAAAAAGTGCTACCCTTGCAGCAGATGCAGGGATATCTTCGCTGTCTGGAAGATAAGATCCGTAGATCAGTGTACCGTTGCCTGCAACAGACAGGGAGAAAAATGCCTGTCCAAGTGCGAAGATCCAGGTGGAAGGCTTTGCCAGAATTTCCGGCTCCACGCGGAAGATATAGCGGTATCCGGCAGCAGCTCCCGGCTGAAAGGCAACATAGATGCCAAGGATCACAAACAGTATAAAGAAGATAGGCATCATCACTTTATTGGCCTTTTCGATGCCGCTTCCAACGCCGTACATCAGGATAAACATGCAGATCACAAGAGCAGCCAGCTGCCAGAGATTATTTCCCCAGGCAGAGGCCATGCCTCCGAATTTGGCGCCAAAGGACTCAATATTTGCCGGTGCCAGGGTAGATCCTGTAAAGGTTCCGAGCATATATCGGAAGATCCATCCCATAACAACCGTATAACCGATAGCCATGGCCAGTGCACCGATCACCGGTATCCAGCCCAGTGTTTCGCCCAGCCTTCGTCTGCATTTGGTTTCACAGGCCATGCCGAAGGCGTCAATGGGCCCGGAACGTGTCCCGCGGCCAAAGCTCATCTCACCGATCACCCCGGTAAAGCCGATCAGTGCCACAAAAATAAAATACGGGATCAGGAACGATCCCCCGCCATACAGGGAAACTCTGGTGGGAAACATCCAGATATTTCCCATTCCAACCGCAGACCCGATGCAGGCCAGAATGAACCCCCAGCGGCTGTTAAAAGATTCTCGTTTTTTCATAAAAATAAAATTTCCTCTCTCCGTTGATCGTTTCAGTATAACATAATTTTGGAAAATAGGAAACTGCAGCATCTATACAGATCCAGGTATCTATACAGATCTAGGCGGATATTTGTGAGCCACATTTGTCACCTGCTCATAACCGTATAGCTGCGAAGCAGTTATGAGCCGGGCTCATCGGCGCAGGGCATTATCATAAAATCGAAAATGATCCGGTCTGTGCCGTGACTGGGTATACTCAAACATCACACCGTCACTGTTATAAGTCTGGCTGGACACCACAGCCACGCAGTTATAATCCTTTACATTCAGATGAAGATATTTTTCATCAATTTCTGTAACCTTTTCCACAGTCATGATACGTTTGCTGTTGACAATGGACATATGAAGCACCTGTTCCAGATATTCATAGATAGAATGATTGGCAATCTCGGCAGTAAGGCCGGGAACGGATTCCTTCAGAAAATAATTATGGTTGATGATCAGCGGGATATCTTCAAGATAATGGATACGCTGAATATAATATACTTCTGCACCAGCGGGAAATCCTGTGTAAGTTGACTGGTTTTTGCTGATACAAAGCTCTGTAAAAAGAGCCACCTCCGTATGGGCATTCTGACCGTTCCTTGCAGCAGATTCCTTGAAGGTTTCGATCTCTCCGATGGTGAAAGCAGTCTTCTCGTTTGGACGGTAGATATTGCGGACACCTTTTCCCTGCATGGTCTGTACATAGCCGTCACTGACAAGAAGACTGACCGCACGTCGCAGAGTATTGCGGGAGCAGCTGTAAGTCTGGATCAGAGTGTTTTCGGAAGGCAGAAGCTCCTGATAGGCAAAGGTGTTGTCCTCTATTTTCATTTTCAGATCTTTATAGATATCTTCGTAAATACTTTTGGGCATTTCAATTCTCCATTCATGTTCGGTCAAAAATATATAGCAGGATTTATGATTTCTGGAATAATTATAAAAGATTTTCCCGGTAAGCGCAATGTAAATACCGTGGAATGTTTAAACAAGTTACAGAGTATATTGATATGTTATGAGGATAGTATGAGAAATATAGATGAAATCAATTTGTGGCCATTCAAAATCATGATACTGGATTTCGAACGCATATAAGCTGTAAGCGCCAGAGGGGCTTACGCGTAAACAAAAAAGGAAATGTGACAGTGTAAAAACAGATCACATTTCCTCTTATTTTATCAAAGCTAAAATAAAGTCAGGCCTCTTTTTTCTTATAGGAAAGATTCCTGAAGCTGCTGCCGTCAGAAGCTGTGCTTCGGGTAACTGCCGGTGTATCGGCTGCGGTATTCCGGTCTGCACTGATCAGCCATATAGCATAGAAGGCAGGAACCAGACAGAGCCATACGCCTGAGAGACCGCAGGTCATATACAGGATCAGAGACAAAGCTGCACCTGTATGAAAAGAAAGCAGCGTCATTCCGTAGAATTTTGCTTTATCGCACTGTGCGCTGTCCTTTTTCATAAGGAACTGAGTGACAGCTGTGGTGAACTGGCGAAGGTTGTTGGTGGAAAAGATCGTGGAGCTGTTATATCCGCCGGGAGCCTTGAAGGTACACCACTGGAAAGGCATTGCAAAGAACACGGGGTAAAGAGCCACAACCGGAGACATTCCGGAAGGAAAGAATCCCAGGAGCAGGATCGCAAAGATATCGATCCCGATACTGATAAAACGAAGATCTGCGGAAAAATGCTCTGGGATCCAGACCGTAAGGATAACAGCAGCCATATATATGAGAAGCGCACCCACACGCAGAAGCATATCCGAAAAATTCCTGCCTATGAGATCCCGCACAACACCAAGAAGATTGGCTGTCTGGGCATTGCCGAAAAGATCAGCTCTTGACACAATGGCATAAAGCCCCAGGTATCCACCGATAAAAGATAAGGTGTAATGTATCAGAAAACGATATTTCATTTCCGTATGCATATGTAAAGATTCCTTTCATTAAAATAGGCAGATTCCATATGTCTGCCGGACTTTGCCACCCATTATAATACAGCCTGTAAAAAAAATCAAAAATTTTTAAAATTTTTTCTTGCATTTCAGGAAAACAGGTGTTAGTATATATTTCAAGCGCGCAAATACTGTGTATGAGTGCGCCTGTGAAACTGCAGATATGAGACTAATTTACGGAAGGAGGATTTCCAGTGAAAGTAAGATCATCTGTAAAGCCGATCTGCGAGAAGTGCAAGGTCATTAAGAGAAAGGGATCCATCAGAATCATCTGTGAGAACCCGAAGCACAAACAGCGTCAGGGTTGATTTCCATATCGGAACTTCTTTGGAATGTTTGTGAAACGTGCGGCTGCAGTATGAAACACCCGGAAGGGTTGTTCTGCTGAGTGAATAATAAGCATGTATTGCCTAATACCGAGAGGCAACAGCGGTTAAGATCCGCAATTTCGGAAAGGCTGTGATTCGCCAATTACAGCTGGGTGTTTTACCGAGGCACCCCAATTAGGAAACTAGAAAAGAAAGCGGCAGGTTGATATGTCCCATTTCACCTTGCGAGAGCAAGTGACATACGATATGCAGGACTTTCAGAAACAGAAAATGGAGGAAACAGTACATGGCTCGTATAGCTGGTGTAGACTTACCAAGAGAGAAACGTATTGAAATCGGTCTTACCTACATTTATGGAATTGGTAGACCAAGCGCAGACAAAATTCTTGCTAAAGCAGAGGTTAATCCTGACACACGTGTCAGAGATCTGACTGATGACGAGGTTAAGAGACTGAGCGCTGTTATTGATGAGACAATGACAGTAGAAGGTGATCTGAGAAGGGAAATCGCCCTTAACATCAAGAGACTGCAGGAGATCGGATGCTACAGAGGTATCCGTCATCGTAAAGGACTCCCGGTTCGTGGTCAGAAGACTAAGACAAATGCGAGAACTCGCAAGGGACCGAAGAGAACAGTTGCAAACAAGAAGAAATAATTTATAGATATAACTAATTAATTTCAAAAAAAGGAAAGTGTAGGTTAGTTTTAAAATGGCAAAAGTTACAAAGAAAACGACAAAACGTCGTGTCAAGAAAAACGTTGAACACGGACAGGCACACATTCAGTCTTCCTTCAACAATACAATCGTTACACTGACAGATAACGAAGGAAACGCTCTTTCATGGGCAAGTGCCGGTGGTCTTGGATTTAAAGGTTCAAGGAAATCTACCCCTTATGCAGCACAGATGGCAGCAGAGACTGCAACAAAAGCTGCTTTAATTCATGGATTAAAAACAGTAGACGTTATGGTAAAAGGCCCGGGCTCAGGCCGTGAAGCAGCAATCCGTGCGCTTCAGGCATGCGGACTTGAAGTAACCAGCATTCGTGACGTAACTCCGGTTCCTCACAACGGATGCCGTCCACCAAAACGCAGAAGAGTCTAATTAGGAGGTAGTTGAAATGGCAGTAAATAGAGTACCTGTTCTGAAAAGATGCAGATCCCTTGGCCTGGATCCGATCTACTTAGGAATTGATAAAAAGTCCACAAGACAGTTAAAACGTGCAAACCGTAAAGTATCTGAGTACGGACTTCAGTTAAAAGAGAAACAGAAAGCAAAATTCATCTACGGAGTTCTTGAGAAACCTTTCCGTAACTACTACAAGAAAGCCGACAGAATGCAGGGCCAGACAGGTGAGAACCTTATGGTTATGCTTGAGAGTAGACTTGACAACATCGTTTTCCGTATGGGATTCGCTAGAACAAGAAGAGAGGCTCGTCAGATCGTAGATCACAAGCACGTACTTGTTAACGGAAAATGCGTAAACATTCCGTCCTATCTCTGCAAAGCAGGCGATACAATCGAGATCAGAGAGAAGAGCAAAGGTTCTGAGAGATATAAAGGAATCCTTGAGGTTACAGGTGGAAGACTTGTTCCGGAGTGGATCGACGTTGATCAGGAGAACCTGAAGGGTGTAATTAAAGAGCTTCCTACAAGAGAGCAGATCGATGTTCCTGTAAACGAGATGCTTATCGTCGAGCTGTATTCTAAATAATTAGTAACTGTTTACTGTGTCTACAGTTATAAAAATTGGTAATACCCTCGAATGTTGATTAACCCAGAAGGAGGGAACCTTATAGTGTTTGATTTCAATAAACCAAAAATCGAAATTACCGAAATATCCGAAGATAAGAAGTTTGGAAGATTCGTTGTAGAGCCTCTTGAAAGAGGTTACGGTACTACCCTTGGCAATTCTTTAAGAAGAATTATGCTGTCCTCCCTTCCGGGAGCTGCAGTAAGCCAGGTGAAGATCGATGGTGTACTTCATGAATTCAGCTCCATTCCGGGCGTGAAGGAAGATGTAACCGAGATCATCATGAATCTGAAATCTCTTGCCATCAAGAATCACAGCAGTGACAATGAGCCGAAGACCGCATACATCGAGTGTGAGGGCAAAGGTGTTGTTACAGCAGCTGATATCCAGGCAGATCAGGATATTGAGATCATGAATCCGGATCAGGTAATTGCAACCCTGAACGGCGGAAAAGACTGCAGACTGGCCATGGAACTTACCATTACCAAGGGACGTGGTTATATCAGTGCAGACAAAGGCAAAACCGATGACATGCCGATCGGTGTGATCGCAGTTGATGCAATCTACACTCCGGTTGACAGAGTCAACATGATCGTCGAGAATACACGAGTTGGTCAGGTAACTGACTTCGACAAGCTTACACTGGATGTATATACCAATGGAACACTTGATCCGGACGAGGCAGTCAGCCTTGCAGCGAAGGTTCTCAGCGAGCATTTAAGCCTGTTCATTGATCTTTCCGAGAATGCTAAGACCGCAGAGGTTATGATCGAGAAAGAAGACAATGAGAAGGAAAAGGTTCTGGAGATGAGCATTGATGAGCTTGAGCTCTCTGTTCGTTCCTACAACTGCCTTAAGAGAGCCGGTATCAATACGGTTGAAGAATTATGCAACAAGACTTCTGACGATATGATGAAGGTTCGTAATCTGGGCCGCAAATCATTAGAGGAAGTACTTGCGAAACTCAAAGAGCTGGGACTTCAGCTCCAGCCTACAGAGGAATAATAATGTTGACGGTTCGCGGTGAATGTCGCGAACCGTAACTGGATAACAGGTTTCGGTACCAGCATGCGTTTAAGACATGCACACCGCCGGAAACAGAATAATGAGTGGGGTGTCAGCAGCAGGGCAGTAAGACCGAACAAGCATGTCCTGGTGTCCCACAGATGGAGGATAATAAAATGGCAAAATATAGAAAATTAAGCAGAACATCTAACCAGAGAAAAGCACTCCTGAGAAATCAGGTTACAAACCTTCTTCATCACGGAAAAATCGTGACAACAGAGGCTAAGGCTAAAGAGATCCGCAAGATCGCTGAGGGACTTATCGCTATGGCTGTACGTGAGAAAGACAATTTCGAGACTGTTACAGTAACAGCTAAAGTTGCTCGTAAAGATGCTGACGGAAAACGTGTAAAAGAAGTCGTAGACGGCAAGAAGAAAACAGTTTACGATGAAGTTCAGAAAGAGATCAAAAAAGATGCTCCTTCCAGACTTCATGCACGTCGTGAGATGATGAAAGTTTTCTATCCTGTAACAGAGGTTCCTACTAAGGGCGCTGGCAGAAAGAAAAACACAAAAGAAGTTGACATGGTTGACAAGATGTTCAGCGAGATCGCTCCGAAATACGCAGATCGTAACGGTGGTTACACAAGAATCGTTAAGATCGGTCAGCGTAAAGGCGATGCAGCTATGGAAGTTCTTATCGAGCTTGTATAATTTACTTCTGACCATTTTAAAGGACATTTGCAGAAATGCAGATGTCCTTTTTTGTATTTCCCAATAAATGTATATGAAAATCCTGGCTTGATTATTATTCCTTTTTAGCGTACAATCGGTAATGTACAAAATATGAGTACACGGATGTGAAAAGATGATGCGGCGTTTTATACTGACAATAGAAATTCTGTTTGTTTCCTTCTTTCTTATAGGAGGAAGTTTTGCAATGACAGGAACCGCCACTGCCGGCACAACGAAGTTTTCATGGTCGGATCACCGAACCATAGCCCATGCATTGGGCGGGCTGGACGGAAGAGACTATCTGAATTCCAGAGAGGGATTTCTTGCCATGTACCAACAAGGCGTACGGCTTTTTGAGCTGGATCTTTCCAGAACATCAGACGGAGTGTGGGTATGCCGGCACAACTGGAAGGAGTCCATGGGGCAGTGGAAAGGCAGCGGGAAAAAAGTTCTTACAGAGAAACAGTTTAAGAACAGTAAGATATATGGAACATACACACCGATGACACTGGAAGATTTTTTCCTGCTTCTGAAAGAGCATCCGGATGCCTATGTGATGATCGATTCCAAGCAGTATTCTCTGCGTAATTATCAGAGAACACTGGAGGATTACTGTGATTACGTGGAAATTGCAAGAGCAGCTGGAGCAGAGAGTGTACTGGATCAGATCATTCCGGAAATCTACAGTGAGGCGATGTTTCCCGGAACTGCCATGATCTATTCTTTTCCTTCCTATGTATATTCGCTGTGGCAGGAATATTCTGCGGAGGATCTGGAGCATATTGCATCTTTCTGTGAAGAAAAGGGAATCCCTGCGGCAACCATTTACTGGAAATACTGGTCTGAAGAAACAGAAGAAATTTTTGAAAAAAAGGGAATCCGACTGTATGTATACACGGTAAATGACCGGAATCAGGCCAGAAAGTATATTGCACAGGGGGCGGAGGGAATCTGCACCGATTTTCTGACAGCAGATGATCTGTGGTAGGAGAAATAAAAACAAAGGAATCAGAGGATTATGAAAATAAGAACAACCATTGCTGTGATGGCAGCAAAAATTACAGGACATGTCTGTAAGCTTATGGGACGCCAGGGTGTAACCTGGGCCGGTAAGATCGCACTGAAGATATGCCCGGATATCCTGGAAGAGCTTTCCTCCCAGGTAAGAGAAAAAATATTTGTAGTATGTGGCACCAACGGAAAGACAACCACCAACAACATGCTCTGTGCAGGCCTGGAGGCAGAGGGCAAAAAAGTCATCTGCAACCATACCGGTTCCAACATGCTGAACGGAGTTGTGGCAGCTTTCGTGCTGGGTGCAAAATTCAGCGGAAAACTGGATGCAGATTATGCCTGTATTGAGGTGGACGAGGCTTCCACAAGGCACGTGTTCACAAAGATCAAACCGGATTATATGGTTATGACCAATCTGTTCCGCGACCAGCTGGACCGTTACGGTGAGATCGATATCACTATGAATATTCTGGAAGAAATGATGAAAAAAGTTCCGGATATGAAAGTCATTGTCAATGGTGACGATGCACTGTCCGCATATCTTGCCATGGACTGCGGAAATCCTTTTGTGACCTACGGAATCAGCAAACCGGTGATCAAAAACAAAACAAATGAGATCCGCGAGGGCCGCTTCTGTAAATGCTGTGGAGAGAGACTGGTCTACAGTTTCTATCATTACAGCCAGCTGGGAGACTACAGATGCCCGAAATGCGGTTTTAAACGTCCGGAGATTAATTTTGATGCCACAGATGTGAAGGTGGATGACCAGATCGCCTTCACTGTTGAGGACAAGCGGATCGTAGCCAATTACAAAGGCTTCTATAATGTATATAATATTCTGGCTGCCTATGCGGGAATCCGTACTGCAGGATTTAAGGCAGAACATTTCAATGAGATGCTGAAGAAATTTAATCCTGAGAACGGACGTAATGAGCAGTTCCGGATCAAAGGCACCAGCGTTGTCCTGAACCTTGCCAAGAATCCGGCTGGTTTTAACCAGAATATTTCGGCTGTGATGCAGGATGAATCTCCCAAGGATATCATCATTGTGATCAACGATAACGCACAGGACGGAAAAGATATCTCCTGGCTCTGGGACGTGGATTTTGACCTTTTCGGAGGAGATAATATCAATTCCATCACAGTCAGCGGCATTCGCTGTCAGGATATGCGCCTCAGACTGAAATATGTGGATATCCCGTCCATGCTGGAAAGTGATGTGGAGACAGCCATCCGCAAGCGGATCGAGGATGGATGCGGCAATCTTTATGTACTTGTAAACTATACGGCGCTGTTTGGCACCAGAAATATCCTGAAGAAACTGGAGGGTGAGAAATGAAGATAACGATTGGACATTTATATCCGGATCTTCTGAACCTTTACGGTGACAGAGGAAATATCCAGTGCCTTATGAAACGCTGTCTCTGGAGAGGCATTGAGGCAGAAACCATTGCGTTTGAACTGGGAGATAAGATCGACTTTTCCAAACTGGATATCGTTCTTCTCGGAGGCGGTTCTGACCGTGAGCAGATGCTGGTATGCGAAAAGCTGAAAGAGATCCAGAAGGATTTCAAGGCCTATGTGGAAGATAATGGTGTTGTCATCGCAATCTGTGGTGGATATCAGCTCCTTGGAAACTACTATAAGACCGATCAGGGAATGATCGAGGGACTGAAACTGGTGGATATGAGCACAGAGCAGGGAAAAGGCCGTCTTATCGGAAATATTGTGATGCAGAGCAACCTTTTTGATATGCCCATTGTAGGGTTTGAGAACCATGGAGGACGTACCACCATCGGAAACAACAAAGCTCTGGGAAAAGTACTGTCCGGATATGGCAATGACGGACAGTCTGGCGAGGAAGGTGTTGTATACAAAAATGTGATCGGAACCTATCTTCACGGACCACTTCTTCCAAAGAATCCACAGCTTGCTGATCTTCTGATCAGCCGTGCACTGGAAAAGAAATATGGTAAGAAGATCGAACTTGAGAAACTGGATGACAGCGAGGAGCAGGAGGCAAACTCCTATATTTTCCACCGCTTTGTAAAGAACGAAGGATAAGAGGATAGTATGGCAAAATCAAACAATCAGAAAGCGAAGATCCTGTATCTTGAAAAAATGCTGCGGGAGACAGGGGAGCATCATGCAATATCCATGCAGACGATTCTTGCAAATCTTATGGAACATGGGATCCGTGCGGAGAGAAAGAGCATTTATGATGATGTGGAGGTTCTGCGGGAGTTTGGAATGGATATCCGCTATACAAGGGAGCGGCCAGGTGGTTATTATCTGGCAGGACAGCAGGGGGCAGAGCAGCCATCCGTTCAGACGGAAAATGCAAATGTTTCCACTCTGGAAAAAGTTCAGGAAAAGGCAGAAACAAAGAGCATTGATATAAGTGGGTACCAGGCGCTTCTTAAGAATTCTGCGGGAACCATAAAAAAAGAAATGCGCCTTCTCTGTACAGGCGTTGCACAGGCTGAAATCCGTGATTTTTTTGGCGAAGACGCAGAGTATAAAATAAAGGAAAACGGAGATCTGATGGTAACGGTTCAGCTTCCGGAAAATTCCAAGTTTTACGGCTGGCTGACAGGCATGGGCGGAGATGTCCGCATCCTGAAACCAAAGAAATCCGCACTGGCATACAGAGATTATCTGAAATCACTGGCAAAGGAATATAAAGGCTTATAGGAGAGGATTTGACCATGAAGAAAAAAACAGCGATCCTGCTTGTGGGAGCTTTGGCTCTTACAGCAGTTCTTTCCGGCTGCGGCAAAAACAAAGAGGCAACAGAGGCTGCCAATGAAAGTGTAGAGTCCGAAGATCCGGAAGGAAAAGCCAAAAACAGCGATGATGCAGAGGAAGAAGAAAAAGAGGAAGAAAAAGAAACAGCAGCTGCCGATAAGAAAGTAGGAGTATTTCTGCCTTCAGCTGCGGATGATTCCCGCTGGGCCCTGGATGGAGAAAGTCTTCAGACTGCACTGGAAGGAGACGGCTATGATGCGGAGATCTTTTTTGCAGATGAGGACAGTGATACACAGGTGTCACAGATCCAGTCCATTCTGGACGATGAAAAAACATCTGCCCTTGTGATTGCACCGGTAGATGCCTATGGCCTGAACGATGTGCTTGAACAGGCCTATGAGAAATCCATTCCTGTAATTTCCTATGATCAGCTGATCATGGATACGGATAAGATCAACTATTATGTTACTTTTGATACGAGAAAAGCAGGAAAAATGGTGGGAGATTCCATCATCAAAAAAATGGATCTGGAGAAAGCCAGAGAAGAAAAACGCACGCTGACCATCGAGTTCCTGATGGGTTCTCCGGATGACCGTGATGCACTGTTCTTTTATAATGGCGTGATGGAAAAACTTCAGGAATATTTCGATGACGGAACACTGGTGTGCACTTCAGGAAAGCAGACGCTTGATGATACTGCAGTGATGCGTTCCGGAAGAAATACCGCGAAGAACGATATGGCAGAGATCCTTTCCCAGAATTATACAGAAGGCACACCGGACATTATCTGCACAGGTGCCGATGACCTTGCTCTTGGTGCCGTTGATGCCCTGGAGGATGCTGGCCATGTGTCAGGTGAAGAGGGATGGCCAATGATCACTGGCTGTGGCTGTGAGGCAGAAGCAGTAACTGCTGTGATTGAGGGAAAACTTGCAGACAGTCTGTTCTTTGACAACCGCGTGCTGGCAAATGACTGTGTGACTATGGTGGACACTTTTCTGAAAGGGGAGAAACCAGAGATTTCTGATTACGAGCAGTATGACAACGGAACCAAGATCGTGGGAACTGTAACAAGCGATATCCAGCTGATCGATGCGGATAATTACCAGATGCTTGTGGATGACGGATATTATGATGAGGATGAGATTGTACCGGAAGCAACTCCGACACCGATTCCGACAGCAACACCGGAAGTTACGGTAACAGAAGAACCGGATAAAGATGTAACTCCTACACCGTCTGAGAAAGCTGACGGAGAAGATGACAAAACCACCCCGACACCGTCAGAAGAGGCTGGTGCTTCTGTGACTCCGACACCGGAAGCAGATGAAACGGCAACTCCGACACCTACAGAGAAAGCTTCCAAAGGTGCAGATGCATAAAACAAAATAAATATGGCAAAATAAAAATACTCCTGGAAACCGACATACGTAAGTTTCCAGGAGTATTTTTTATGATAAATCTTATTCGCGGAAAGTAAGCTTGCCACCTTCAATGGAATCAATGATGGCAAGGGATTCCAGATGGATACCCATATCACGGATGGTCTGTCCGCCGGACTGGAAGCCTTTTTCGATAACGATTCCGGCACCTTCCAGAGTTGCACCGGATTTCTTCACGATGTCGATCAGGCCAAGAAGTGCGCAGCCGTTTGCAAGAAAATCATCGATCAGGAGTACGTGATCTTCAGGACCAAGGAATTTCTTGGAAAGGATTACATCATAAACTTTCTTGTGTGTAAAGGATTCTACCTTGGTGGTATACATTTCACCGTCAAGGTTTACACTCTGTGCTTTCTTTGCAAATACAACCGGTACGTGGAAATACTGTGCCGCAATGCAGGCAATACCGATACCGGAAGCCTCGATGGTAAGGATCTTGGTGATTGGACAGTGGTCAAAACGTTTCTTGAATTCTTTACCGATCGCATTGATCAGGTCAATATCCATCTGATGATTCAGGAAGCTGTCCACTTTTAAAATATTTCCTTCTTTTACTACGCCGTCTGTCAGAATTCTGTCTTTTAAAAGCTGCATGAAATTTATCTCCTTTGATTTATCACATTAATGTATGTTTACTGCTCACGGACAGAGCAGTAATATTTTTAATATGTATCATACGACAATATTTGCGTGAGTGCAATTATTTTTGACAAAAAAACATAAAATTATTATAATAGATAAGATGACAAAGAAAGGAACAGACACGGATGAAAGAGTACGAAGTAATCTGGGAAATTTTTAACAAATGCCCGAGAAATCAGATGCGTGATGTATTTGTGGAAGAAGTGGAGATCGCAGATCCGGAAGCGTATGTGAAACAGAAATTTCAGGGAAAGGATGTCTCCTACGAGAAGACAGTACTGGAAGACGGAACCATCATTTTTGACATTCAGACATCCATGATCCGGCAGCGCTGTTCTTTCACGGAAATCTGAAGGAGGAATTACACATGAGTGATAAAAACGAAACGCATGTGCACGTTCTCGAGGATGGAACCGTTCTTGAACATACCCATGGGGAGCAGGAACATGTGCATACTCATAATGGCACACATCCTCATCATCACAGCCACGCACAGACCAAGGCTGTGCTCAACAGACTTTCCAGGGCCATCGGTCATATGGAATCCATCAAGCGCATGGTGGAGGACGGACGTGACTGCAGCGAGGTGCTGATCCAGCTGTCAGCCGTGAAATCTGCGATCAATAATACAGGCAAGATCATCCTGCAGGATCATATAGAGCACTGTATCGTGGATGCAGTGGAGCATGGAGACCGGGATGCTATCAAGGAACTGGAAAAAGCGATCGACAGATTTATGAAATAAGGTAAGGCGTTCATGAGCAAATCGTGAATGAGGAAAATGCACGGACAGAGAGCCAGTTCTGCCTGTGTAAATACAAAGAATGAGAGGAACCTATTATGGCAAAAGAGTGCAGCAATTCATCCTGCAACAAATCAAGCTGTGAAGGCTGCGGCCAGAAACAGCCCCAGAGCCTCATGGCAGAACCAAATGTTTTTTCTGACGTAAAACATGTGATCGGAGTTGTCAGCGGAAAGGGTGGCGTTGGTAAATCCTTCGTAACAGGCTCCCTGGCCAATCTGATGGCTTCCAAGGGATATAAAGTGGGCATTATGGATGCGGATATCACAGGTCCGTCCATCCCGAAGATGTATGGCATCAAGGGTAATGCACAGGGCAGTGACAACGGAATCTATCCGATGCCAACTGCAAACGGAATTGAGGTTATGTCTGTAAACCTTCTGCTTCCGGATGAGGAGACACCGGTAATCTGGAGAGGCCCGGTCCTTGCAAATATGGTAAAACAGTTCTGGAGTGATGTAATCTGGGGCGAGCTGGATTATCTCTTCGTAGATATGCCGCCAGGAACCGGAGATGTTCCGTTAACTGTATTCCAGTCCCTGCCGATTGACGGTGTTGTGATCGTTACTTCCCCGCAGGATCTGGTTCGCATGATCGTCAAGAAAGCCTACAATATGGCTGATATGATGAAAGTTCCGGTACTTGGAATCGTGGAGAACTACAGCTACGTGAAATGTCCGGACTGCGGAAAAGAGATCAAGGTCTTTGGCGAGAGCCATATCGATGAGATCGCCGCAGAACTTAAAGTTCCGGTACTTGGCAAGATGCCGATCGATGTGAAACTTGCAGAGCTTGCAGACAGCGGCCTGTTCAGCAAGATCGAGAACGAGTATATCACTGCGGCAGCAGATGTAATGCCGAAAGATGAAGCGTAAGGAATAAAAAGGCAATAACAGAAAAGACCATCGGAATCCGATACAATAAGGATTCCGATGGTCTCTTTTTAGATCTGGGAAAAATATTTCAGGAAGCACTGGGCGGCCTGAGAAAGCTGCAGCGCTTCATGGTGTGCGATCACGGCGCTTCTTGCAGGCAGCGGTGTTTTCAGGTGGACCGGTTCCAGGCCCGGGCGGTTGCGGAGCATATAGTCCGGGATACAGGCAATACCAAGTCCGATCTCCGCAAGGTCGATCAAAAGATCGTTGCTGTTCAGTTCCACCTCAGGCAGCAGCTTCAGTCCCTGGGCCGCAAACACCTGATGAAGGTATTCACTGGTAGTGCTTTTCGGAGCAAGCATCAGGATGGGATAATCCAGAAGGTTTTCCAGGGAAAGAGGCGTTTTTCCCATGGTAAAATAATCCGGGTTTGCTACGAAGATATCACGGAATTCCAGCACAGTCTGAAGTTTTGTGTGGGAAGAAAGCCGGGAGTTGGGGTAATTGGTGACGATCAGTTCTGCCTGGCCGTTTTCCAGAAGCTCCGCACATCCGATGGAAGTGATGTTGATGATCTTGATCCGCACTTCCGGGTGATCCTTGTGGAACCGGCGGAGATAAGGGATGAGGAAATAGCGGCACAGAGTATCGCTGGCACCGATCCGCAGCTGACCGGTAAGATTTCCCTCGCCGGAAAGGGCTGCCTCGCCTTCGTTAAGCATGGAAAGGGCCGGTTTTACGTGCTGGAGAAGAAGCTCTCCCTCAGGAGTCAGGATCACCCGTTTGGTGCTTCGAACGAACAGGGTGTGGCCCAGTTTTTTCTCCAGGTTTTTGACCGCCTGGCTGACTGCAGACTGGGAGATAAAAAGCTGTCTGGAAGCCTCCGAAAAACTTAGGGTTGTTGCTACATAGTAAAACACTTTGTAGAGTTCAAGATTGATATCCATATGTAAAAATCCTCCGCTTATAAATGATATAAGATATATTAATTTTACTAATGATATTTCCTATGATACTATATTTTCAGCAGAAAAGAAAGACAGAAATGCTTTCTGCACGTTTACCATCCTTATTATCGGATATAGAGAAAGGAGCCTTCTATGAGCAACGTAAGACGTGTGTATGTAGAAAAGAAACCTGCCTTTGCAGTAAAAGCAAAGGAACTGAAACATGAGATCAAACATTATCTTGGCATCAGCACTGTGACAGCAGTCCGTGAGCTGATCCGTTATGACGTGGAGAATATCTCCGATGAAGTATTTGAGAAAGCCTGCAAGACCGTATTTGCAGAGCCGCCGGTAGATGATCTGTATCTTGAGAAATTTGATGTGGCAGAGGGCGCACGTGTATTTTCCGTAGAATTCCTCCCTGGACAGTTTGACCAGAGAGCAGACTCCGCTGTACAGTGTGTACAGTTCCTGGATGAGAATGCGGCACCGATCATCCGCTCCGCAACTACTTATGTAATTGAGGGAACCGTTACAGACGCAGAGTTTGAGGCAATCAAACATCACTGCATTAACCCGGTGGATTCCCGTGAGACAGGACTTGAGAAACCGGAGACACTGGTAACCGTATTCCCGGACCCTGAGGATGTGAAGATCTTTGACGGATTCAAGGATATGGCAGAGGCTGATCTGAAAGAGCTGTACGCTTCTTTGAACCTTGCCATGACATTCAAGGATTTCCAGCATATCCAGAAATATTTTAAAAATGAAGAGAAACGTGATCCGTCCATGACAGAAATCCGTGTTCTGGATACTTACTGGTCTGATCACTGCCGACATACCACTTTCTCCACAGAGCTTACCAGCGTGAAGTTTGATGAAGGCGACTATAAAGCTCCAATCGAAAAAACATACGAAGAATATCTGGATGCCCATAAGAACATGTACAAAGACCGTGATGACAAATTTGTCTGCCTGATGGATCTGGCTCTTATGGCAATGAAGAAACTGAAAGCAGAAGGCAAACTTGCAGACCAGGAAGAGTCCGATGAGATCAATGCCTGCAGTATCGTGGTACCGGTGGATGTGGACGGAAAAGAAGAAGAGTGGCTGATCAACTTCAAGAACGAGACCCACAACCATCCGACCGAGATCGAGCCTTTTGGTGGTGCGGCTACCTGCCTTGGCGGTGCCATCCGTGACCCGCTTTCCGGACGTACCTATGTATATCAGGCAATGCGTGTAACCGGTGCGGCTGATCCGACTGTATCCGTAAAAGAAACTCTGAAGGGTAAACTTCCGCAGAAGAAACTTGTCCGCAGCGCAGCTCACGGTTACAGCTCCTACGGAAACCAGATCGGTCTTGCAACCGGTGCTGTAAAAGAAATCTATCATCCGGACTACGTTGCAAAACGTATGGAGATCGGTGCGGTTATGGGTGCTGCTCCGAGACGTGCGGTTATCCGTGAGAATTCCGATCCGGGAGATATCATCATCCTTCTTGGAGGACGTACCGGCCGTGACGGTATCGGTGGTGCTACCGGTTCTTCCAAGGTTCACACAGAGGCTTCCATTGAGGTCTGCGGCGCAGAGGTGCAGAAAGGTAATGCACCGACAGAGCGTAAGATCCAGAGAATGTTCCGCAGAGAAGAAGTCAGCCATATCATCAAGAAATGTAATGACTTCGGTGCGGGCGGTGTTTCTGTTGCCATCGGCGAGCTGGCACCAGGACTTCAGATCGACCTTGACAAAGTTCCGAAGAAGTATGCAGGTCTTGACGGAACTGAGATCGCCATCTCCGAGTCCCAGGAGCGTATGGCTGTTGTGGTTGACCCGAAAGATGTGGATACTTTCCTGAAATACGCAAATGAAGAGAATCTTGAGGCAGTTCCTGTTGCAGTTGTAACTAAGGAGCCACGCCTTGTCCTCAACTGGAGAGGAAAAGAGATCGTAAATATTTCCCGTGCATTCCTGGATACCAACGGTGCACATCAGGAGACTTCCGTTGAGGTTGAGATCCCGTCCAAAGACGGAAACCTTTTTGAAAAACGTCCGGATGTCACAGACGTAAAGAAAAAATGGCTGGATACTCTCGCTGACTTGAATGTATGCTCACAGAAAGGTCTTGTGGAGATGTTTGACGGCTCCATCGGCGCAGGCAGCGTATTTATGCCTCACGGTGGTAAATATCAGCTGACAGAGACACAGTCCATGGTTGCAAAAGTTCCGGTACAGAACGGAAAAACAGAGACAGTTACCATGATGAGCTACGGCTTCGATCCATACCTTTCCTCCTGGAGCCCGTATCATGGAGCATCTTACGCAGTAACAGAGTCTGTTGCCAAGATCGTTGCAACCGGTGGTGACTATAAGAAGATCCGCTTCACATTCCAGGAATACTTCCGTCGTATGACCGAAGATCCGAAGAGATGGAGCCAGCCGTTCTCCGCACTGCTTGGCGCTTATGCGGCACAGATCGGATTCGGCCTTCCTTCCATCGGCGGTAAGGACAGTATGTCCGGAACCTTCAATGACATTGATGTTCCTCCGACACTGGTATCTTTCGCAGTGGATGTTGCAAAAGTAAAAGACGTGATTACACCGGAGCTCAAAAAAGCAGGAAGCAAACTGGTATGGCTCCGTGCACCGAAGGACGCTTATGACCTTCCGGATTATCCGGCTCTTATGGAGCAGTATGACAAATTACATCAGGATATCCAGGCTGGCCGTGTGATCTCCGCATATGCACTTGACCGTCATGGAATCGCCGCAGCAGTCAGCAAGATGGCATTTGGTAACGGTATGGGCGTGAAGATCGAGCATAGCCTTGATCCAAGAGATTTCTTTGCCCCGGCATTCGGAGATATCATCTGCGAAGTTCCGGATGGAAAAGTCGGCGAGCTTGCTATCACTTACACAGTGATCGGTGAGGCTACAGACGATGCGAAATTCTCCTACGGCGATACTGAGATCACTCTGAAAGAGGCACTTTCCACATGGGAGGGCACTCTGGAGAACGTATTCAAGACAGCAGCAGGAACCGAGGATGTCAAAGCAGATGACGGTTCCCTTTACAAAGCAGACAGCATCTATGTATGCAAACATAAAGTGGCAAAACCATGCGTATTCATTCCGGTATTCCCTGGAACAAACTGCGAGTACGACAGCACCCGTGCATTTGAGAGAGCAGGCGCTGAAGTAGATGTAAAAGTATTCAAAAACCTGACAGCAGAAGATATCCATGATTCTGTGGAAATCTTTGAGAAAGCTATCAGTCAGGCACAGATGATCATGTTCCCGGGCGGATTTTCAGCAGGTGATGAGCCGGATGGATCTGCTAAATTCTTTGCAACTGCATTCCAGAACGAGAAGATCAAAGAAGCTGTTATGAAGCTTCTCAATGAGCGCGATGGTCTGGCACTTGGTATCTGCAATGGATTCCAGGCCCTGATCAAACTGGGACTGGTACCGTACGGCGAGATCTGTGGTCAGAAAGAGGATTCTCCGACACTGACCTACAACACCATCGGCCGTCATGTATCCAAGATGGTATATACCAAGGTTGTCAGCAACAAGTCTCCATGGCTTCAGAAAGCACAGCTTGGCGGTGTATACTGCAACCCGGCTTCCCACGGTGAGGGACGTTTCGTTGCAAATGATGAGTGGCTGAAGAAACTCAAAGAAAACGGACAGATCGCAACGGAGTATGTACCGGTAGATGAAACAGGCTATGAGGGCGAGTTCAATGTAAACGGTTCTTATATGAACATCGAAGGTATCACAAGCCCGGATGGACGTGTTCTCGGAAAGATGGCGCACAGCGAGCGTCGTGACGCAGGTGTGGCTGTAAATATCTATGGAGAGCAGGATATCAAGATTTTCGAATCTGGTGTAGAATACTTCAAGTAATATCCGTAAGCTTGCAGTGGCAGGGGATTTCAGACCTCCCTGCCACTGTAAAAATACAAAAAAACATATATTTTTTAAAAAATTAAAAAAAGTGAAAAAAAGTGTTGACACAAGTCAGAAACCATTATATAATAGCAAAGCGAGTTGCGGAACAGAAGAGTTCTTAAGACGAGCAACTGTTATGGGATCTTAGCTCAGCTGGGAGAGCATCTGCCTTACAAGCAGAGGGTCATAGGTTCGAGCCCTATAGGTCCCATGTTACAAAAAGATATGGCGAGATAGCTCAGTTGGCTAGAGCACACGGTTCATACCCGTGGTGTCGAGGGTTCGAATCCCCCTCTCGCTACTTAACAAAAGGTCTGAAGATTCAATTTTATTGGGTTTTCGGACTTTTTTTGTTATAAATTTCCGGCGGTCTGTGGTAAGACCAGATGTAAAAACTTAAGATTGACATTTTACATCGTTTTTTTTATCATAGTAAAAGAATAGACATAACGAATCATTTCGGGAAATGAGGATTGGATAATGAAAAAAAGAATGCTTTTTGTTTTCAACCCCAAAGCAGGAAAAGGAAGAATCAAGACGCATCTGCTGGACATTGTGGATATCTTTAATAAAGGTGGGTACGAAGTGATCATCCGTGCCACACAGGGACCGAAGGATGCTTATGAACAGGTGAAGGAATATGCGGATCAGGTGGATCTGATCGCCTGCAGTGGTGGTGATGGTACACTGGATGAAGTGGTTACTGGAATCGTGGAAGTGGGCAGCCAGACACCCATTGGCTATATCCCGGCAGGAAGCACCAATGATTTTGCCAACAGTCTGTTTATGCCGAAGAGTATGACTGCAGCTGCATCCATGATCATGGAGGAGCAGATCTATCACTGTGACATCGGTAAATTTAATAACCAGACATTTGCCTATGTGGCTGCGTTTGGACTGTTTACCAATGTTTCCTATGAGACAGACCAGGATCTGAAAAATATCCTGGGACATGTGGCCTATGTGCTGGAAGGGATGAAACAGCTTTTTGAGGTGAAATCCTATCATCTGAAAGTAACTTCCGATGAGCTGACCGTAGAGAATGATTTTATCTACGGCATGATCAGTAATTCCAGATCTGTAGGCGGTTTTAAGAACCTCACCGGAAAAAATGTGGATATGAATGACGGACTGTTTGAGGTGACACTGATCACCAACCCGAAGAATCCGCTGGAGCTTCAGGAGATCATGACTGCACTTCTCACCGCAGAAGATAATACAGATCTGATCTATTCTTTCAAATCCGCACATGTTGTGATTGAGTCGGAGGAGGCTGTTCCGTGGACGCTGGACGGAGAATTCGGAGGAGACCAGACCCGTGTGGAGATCGATAATCTTCATGAGGCCATGAACCTTTATCTCACCAGCAGTAAGAAACAGAAAAAAAGCCGGCTGAACCAGAAAATGCAGGAGCTCAAGGAGATCACCCAGAACAGCGAAGAATGATCCGGGCATCCGAGGACAAGGTGATCATACAGAGGTGAAAACGTCTTTCCTCATAAGAAAGACTGGATATACAGGAACGAAAAGGAGGAAGAAATGGGAGATTATATCAACGTAAAGGAAATCTTTGGCTGCGATGTATTTAACGATTCTGTTATGCAGGACCGTCTGCCGAAGAAGGTATACCGCGAACTGAAAAAGACAATAGAAGAGGGCAAGGAGCTGTCTATGGAGATCGCTGATGTGGTTGCACATGAGATGAAGGAATGGGCCATCGAGAAGGGTGCCACTCATTATTGTCACTGGTTTCAGCCGCTGACAGGCGTTACTGCCGAGAAGCATGATGCATTTGTCACAGCACCAAGAGAAGATGGCAAGGTACTCTTAAGCTTTTCCGGCAAGGAGCTGATCAAGGGTGAGCCGGATGCATCTTCATTCCCGTCCGGAGGACTTCGCGCAACATTCGAGGCCAGAGGCTATACAACATGGGATTGTACATCACCGGCCTTTGTACGTCATGACGCAGCCGGCGGAATCTTATGTATCCCTACTGCATTCTGCTCCTACACAGGAGAGGCACTTGACCAGAAAACACCGCTTCTTCGTTCCATGGAAGCAATCAATACACAGGCACTTCGACTTCTCCGCCTTTTCGGAAATACAACTTCCAAAAAAGTAACGCCTTCCGTTGGAGCTGAGCAGGAATATTTCCTGGTTGACAAACAGAAATGGCTCCAGAGAAAAGACCTGATCTACACAGGAAGAACACTTTTCGGTGCCATGCCTCCGAAAGGACAGGAGATGGATGACCATTATTTCGGAACCATCCGTCAGAGAATCTCCGCATACATGAAAGAAGTCAACGAGGAGTGCTGGAAACTGGGCGTAACAGCCAAGACACAGCATAACGAGGTTGCACCTGCACAGCATGAGCTGGCACCGATCTACGCACCGGTAAATATTGCGGCAGATCACAACCAGATCATGATGCGTATCCTCAAAAAAGTTGCAAGCCGCCATGGTATGCGCTGCCTGCTTCATGAGAAACCATTTGCAGGAGTTAATGGTTCCGGTAAGCACAATAACTGGTCCCTGACAACGGATGACGGGATCAACCTTCTTGAGCCGGGAAAAACTCCTCATGAGAATATCCAGTTCCTTCTTGTTCTCACCTGTATCCTGAAAGCCGTTGATGAGCACGCAGATCTTCTGAGAGAGTCTGCAGCAGACGTTGGAAACGATGAACGTCTCGGTGGAAATGAAGCACCGCCTGCAGTTATCTCCGTATTCCTCGGTGAGCAGCTTCAGGATGTGCTGGAGCAGCTGATCAGCACAGGTACCGCCACACACAGTAAGACCGGCGAGATCCTGGATACCGGTGTTAAGACACTTCCGGATTTCATGAAGGATGCTACAGACCGAAACAGAACCTCACCGTTTGCATTCACAGGAAACAAATTCGAGTTCCGTATGGTAGGTTCCCGTGATTCTATTTCCGAGTGCAACGTTGTACTGAACACCATTGCGGCAGAAGTATTCCGCGAGGCATGCGACCGTCTGGAAGCAGCAGAAGATTTTGACACCGCAGTACATGACCTGATCAAAGAGTACGCAACGGAGCATCAGCGTATTGTATTCAACGGAAACGGATATGCACCGGAGTGGGAGGCAGAGGCAAAGAGACGTGGGCTTCCGATCCTTCCGTCCATGGTAGATGCCATCCCTGCACTGACTACAGACAAGGCTGTGAAGCTTTTTGAATCCTTCAATGTATTCACAAGAGCAGAGCTTGAGTCCAGAGCAGAGATCCAGTACGAAGGCTATGCAAAAGCCATCAACATCGAGGCTAAGACCATGGTGGATATCGCAACCAAGCAGATCATCCCTGCAGTCATCCGTTACACAACCGTTCTTGCAGAGTCCATCAATTCTGTAAAAGCAGTAAGTGCAGCACTTGATGTCAGCGTACAGACAAGCCTTCTGGAAAAATCCTCCACCCTTCTCGCAGAGACCAAGGCAGCTATGGATAAACTTTCCGGACTGATCGCAGAGGCAGAAGCTCATGAAGAGGGACGTGACCGTGCCGTATTCTTCAGAGAGAGTGTTGTACCGGCAATGAAAGCATTAAGAAAACCGGTCGATGAGCTTGAGATGATCGTGGATAAAGATATGTGGCCGATGCCATCTTACGGCGATCTGATCTTTGAGGTATGATCGGCTGAATAAAATACAGGAAATAAGAGATGTTCCCTGAATGCAGAGGCATCTTTGAAAGCAAATGACGGGACGGATGTAAGATCTGTCCCGTTTTTTACCTGGCGGAGAGAGAAACTGTTAGGTTTTTATCCGCTTGAATCAGATTCAGGAGTAAATATATGAAAGAATTAGAATTTTTAAAAGAACAAAACGTTTCCGAAGACCTGATCCATGGCGTCGAGGAATTCCGAAAAAATTATGGCGTTGATGAAGCGGCCGCAGCCAGAGTCACCAGACCGTCCATTCCGTTCTATGGAAAAGAAATCCTGGAAATGGCCATCGCAGGTCTTCTGGAGGGGGAAAATCTCCTCCTTGCAGGTCCGAAAGCCACCGGAAAAAATATCCTGGCCGAAAATCTGGCTTATGCTTTTGGCCGCCCGATCTATAATGTATCGTTTCATGTCAACACAAACAGCGGGGATCTCATCGGAACGGACACGTTTGTAAACAATGAAGTATGCCTCCGGAAGGGCAGCATCTACCAGTGTGCCGAGTACGGTGGTTTCGGTATCCTGGATGAGATCAACATGGCAAAGAACGATGCGGTCTCAGTCCTTCACGCAACGCTGGACTACCGCCGTTCCATTGATGTTCCTGGATATGACAGGATTGATCTCCATCCGGCGGCACGTTTTATCGGAACCATGAATTATGGATATGCAGGAACAAAAGAGCTGAACGAAGCCCTTGTTTCCCGTTTTCTGGTGATCGATATGCCGGCCCAGACAGAGGAAACTTTAGGGTTCATTTTTAACAAAATGTTCCCGGAAGCAAAAGAAAAAGCAGTGGAACAGTTTATCGGCGTTTTTATGGACCTTCAGAAAAAATCTGTAAACAGTGAGATTTCCACAAAATCCCTGGATCTCCGCGGCCTTCTGGCTTCCATGAAAATCGTCCGCGCGGGACTTTCTCCCCTGGCTGCAGTGCAGATGGGAGTGGTGAACAAAACCTTCGATATTTTTGAAAAAGAGATCGTGGACGATGTAGTCCGTACAAGGATCCCGGAAGAGTGGACAAAGGACGATGTCTATGCGTAAAGATCTGACAGAAGAACTTTCCATTGAAGATTACAAACTGGATCTGGAAAACCGCATCCGGAATCTTCTCTGGACGGTCAGTGGAGATTACACCCTGGAAGTAAAGCCGGATGTATCCCTGTTTCTCCGCTCCAAAGAGATCGCACTTTACGACGGGATCAAACAGGGCGCTTTTGCCAGATATTTTGACAAAAACCTTCTTGGCCTTTACCTTGTGAAAAAGATCTATCTGGATGCGTCGGAGGCGGAACTTACCGGGCTGACACAGCTTTGCATCGAGGCAGCAGTGGGAACGCGGATCTGCGAGGAACGCCCGGGCGTGCGCCGTATGCGGAAAAAAGCGCTGGAAGATATCCTGGATCAGGAATATGAAACCCTGCCTTCCTATGATAAACTGCTGGATCGGCTGAAAGTCGCGGTATTCCGTGACGTTCTTGCAGGAAGTGTGCAACCTGTGGAGAAAAAACTTTCCGCATTCCGGGATCAGATCTATGCCTGTGCAGAAACCGGAGATACCATGGAACTGATCCGGATCATTGACAGGCTTTATAATACAGTGATCGATCCGGATTTTGAGAAGAAAAACGGTTCTCTGGATCGGGTAATGGCAGTGACGCTTGAGGAACTGACGGAATTCGGCTGGGAAGACTATCTCAACGAAGAGATGTATGAGGATGCCCTGGAAAACTATGTGGAAAAGATTACGGACCGGATGACAGATCTTGAGGATTCTTCCCTTACTGAAGATATGGAGGAAAAGCGCAAGGTAAAAAACAAGATCACAGTGGTTTCCGAGGAGGCACTTAAGAAAGCCCACACCTATGTGGAACTGAACTTTGGAAGAAGTTATCTTTCACCGGCAGAAGAAAAAAGAATGAATTATCTGATGTGCCGGGGGATTCACGGGGACTGTACGTTATATTTTACCGAAGGGATCCTGAAAAATCCGGTCCGGGACAATTACCAGTACCAGTATGCCAAACGTCTCCGCAATAAGAACATATGGGTCTATCATGACAAGCACAGGATTGCGAAACGGAATATTTCCATGCTGACGGAACTTCTGAAAAAAGCACTGGTGATCCGAAGTGAAAACCAGGAAGTCCTCTCAGACCGGGGAACCATCGTTCCTTCCAGGCTGTGGCGTGTAGGAAGAAGCAGCGAGGCGAATCTTTTTAAACGGATCCTCCGTGGGGATAATACGGATTTTGTGGTAGATGTGCTGATCGATGCCAGCGGTTCCCAGATGAGCCGACAGGGAGATGTGGCGTTGCAGGCCTATATGATCAGTTCTGCCTTAAGTAATGTGGACATCCCCCACCGGGTTATGAGTTACTGTACATTCTGGGATCATACCATCCTGCACAGGTTTCGGGAGTATGAGGATCCGGTCGCGGCAGATGATGATATTTTCAATTATGTGACTTCATCTAACAACCGCGACGGGCTTGCCATAAAAGCAGTGGGATACGGCCTTTTACAGAGAGAAGAGGAGAAAAAGATCCTGATCATCTTAAGTGACGGCCGTCCTTATGATGTGATCATAAACCGTCCCAATGCAAAAAATCCGGCACCTTATCAGGGAAAATATGCTATTGCGGATACCGCAACAGAAGTGCGCCGCCTCCGCAGCCAGGGGGTCAGTGTTCTGGGAGTATTTGCGGGAGAAGAGAAGGACCTTGCAGCGGAAAAGAAGATCTTTGGAAAGGATTTTGCCTATATCCGGGATATCGGAAATTTTTCCAAGATCGTAGGACGATATCTGACAAAACAGCTGGAAGCAGATAACTGAAAAAAAACGACATTTTTTTCGGAATGTATAATATTCAATTAACAAGAATACAGTCACTATGTTAGCATAAAAGCTGCATAGTGACTAATTTTTTGCTTATAATTATCCATAAAATTGTAAATAATACATAATATTACAGAGATAATTCCTTGCAAAAATAAGCGAAATTTGTTATACTAAATAACGTTACTAATTTACTAGATAAAGGGAGAGGAAATATGAACGAAAACACAGAGTTCAAACCTTACATTCCTGCGGAGAAAGTTACTCCGGAGTTCACAGTTACATCTGTGATCATGGGATGTATCCTTGCTGTCATCTTCGGCGCAGCCAATGCTTACCTTGGCCTTCGTGTTGGTATGACAGTATCTGCCTCCATTCCGGCGGCAGTTATCTCCATGGGTGTTATCCGCGTAATTCTTCGCAGAAACTCCATTCTGGAGAGCAATATGGTCCAGACTATCGGTTCAGCCGGTGAGTCTCTTGCAGCAGGTGCTATTTTTACCATGCCTGCACTGTTCCTCTGGGCAGAGGAAGGACTTACAAGCAAACCAGGCATCGTTGAGATCACTCTGATCGCACTTTGCGGTGGTATCCTTGGTGTACTTTTCATGGTACCCCTTCGTAATGCCCTCATTGTTAAAGAGCATGCAACTCTTCTCTATCCGGAAGGAACTGCCTGCGCAGACGTTCTTCTTGCCGGTGAGGAAGGCGGAGCAAATGCTTCCACAGTATTCTCCGGTATGGGACTTGCAGCTGTCTTCAAATTTGTTGTTGATGGACTGAAGCTTCTTCCGGCAGATGTTTCTGCAGCATTTAAATCCTTCAAGGGTGAGATCGGTATGGAGGTTTATCCGGCACTTCTCGGTGTTGGTTATATCGTAGGACCGAAGATCGCATCCTACATGTTTACCGGTTCTCTTATCGGCTGGATGGTCATCATTCCGCTGATCTGCCTGTTCGGACCTGATACATGGATGTATCCGGCAGCAGAGGGAACGACCATTGCCCAGCTTTACGCAAACGGCGGAGCATCAGCGATCTGGTCTACTTATGTTAAATATATCGGCGCAGGTGCTATCGCAACAGGTGGTATCATTTCCCTGATCAAATCCCTGCCGCTGATCGTTACAACTTTCCGTGACTCCATGAAGAGCATGAAGGGAAGCAAGAACACAAGCACAGAGAGAACCGCACAGGATCTTCCGATGCAGTTCATCCTTCTCGGTGTTATAGCAATGGTATTTATCATCTGGATCGTTCCGGCAATCCCGGTAACTCTTCTTGGTGCAGTTATCATCGTAGTTTTTGGATTCTTCTTTGCAACAGTATCTTCCCGTATGGTAGGTCTTGTAGGAAGCTCCAACAACCCGGTTTCCGGTATGGCTATCGCTACTCTTCTGATTGCTACATTTGCGATCAAGAGCTCCGGTAAAACAGGTATCGACGGAATGACAGCAGCGATCGCTGTTGGTTCTGTTATCTGTATCATCGCAGCGATCGCCGGTGATACCTCTCAGGACCTTAAGACAGGATACCTTCTTGGTGCTACACCTAAGAAGCAGCAGATGGGCGAGATGCTCGGTGTTGTTGTTTCCGGTCTTGCTATCGGCGGTGTTCTGTATCTTCTGGATGCAGCATGGGGCTACGGTACAGCAGAGATCCCTGCTCCGCAGGCTCAGCTTATGAAGATGATCGTTGAGGGAATCATGGGCGGAAACCTTCCATGGGGACTTGTATTTGTAGGTGTATTCCTTGCAATCTGCCTTGAGATCCTCCGTATCCCGGTAATGCCTTTCGCAATCGGTCTTTACCTTCCAATCTACCTGAACGCAACCATCATGATCGGTGGTATCGTTCGTGGATTACTTGACCGCAGAAAAGGTGTTGACGAAAAAACCAAGACAGCTCAGGCCACAGATGGTACTCTGTACTGTGCTGGTATGATCGCCGGCGAGGGTCTTGTTGGAATTCTTCTTGCGATCTTTGCAGTTGTCGGTATCAGCCTTGATATGTCCGGCGTTGTAAACCTTGGAAATATCGGCGGTGTTGTGCTGATGATCATCATGATCCTGTCACTGCTTAAATTCTCTATCTGGAGAAAGAAGAAAGCCTGATGAGAAAAAACAAAAAGGATAAGAAACAGGATATCAACTATCTTGATCTGATCCCGGAAACAAACCAGTCGATCCGGTGGCACCGGGACCTGAAGCAGCGGATCATTCTTGAGATAGAGAATAAGGGTATGTTCAATACCATCGCGCAGAAGGTTTTTGGAAAGCCAAGGTTTTCCAAGGTTCATCTTGATGAAATGGGAACTTTTATCTGGCCTGAGATCGATGGAGCCAAAACCGTGCAGGAGCTTGCCCTGCTGGTGAAAGAGCATTTCGGAGATAAGGCAGAACCGCTTTATCCGAGAATCGTAAAATACTTTCAGATAATGGAAAGCTATGAGTTTGTCCACTTTATAAATAAGAAGACAGACAAATAGCAAAAGAGAACGGGAACGGACGCAAAATAGTGTACGGTCCCGTTCTTTTTATGACACGTCAGTACGGGAAACTGATGCAGTTGTCATATGATAAATGAAAGGAGCACTTTATGAGTCTTGCGGCAAAAAAGAAATGGTATCTGGATTATCTTCTGATCATAGTTGGAACCGGACTGATGGCACTTGCCATCAATTCCGTGTTTGATGCTTCCGGGCTGGTAACCGGTGGTTTTTCCGGTATTGCGATCCTTGTGAAACGATGGACCGGAGGAATCGTAGATGGGGGTATCCCGCTGTGGCTTACCAACATTACCTTGAATATCCCGCTGTTTCTTCTGGGATGTAAGATCAGAGGATTTTCCTTTGTAAAAAAAGCTCTGATCGGAGAAATCTCCCTTTCAACCTGGCTTGCCCTTCAGCCGGTGTGGAATATCGCGGGAGATGATCTTCTTCTGGCTGCTGTATATGGTGGTGTGATCCAGGGAATCGGTATCGGAATGGTTTTCCTTGGACAGGGAACCACAGGCGGAACAGATATGATGGCAGCGCTGATCCAGAAATATCTGCGTCATTATTCCATCGCACAGATTATGCAGTTTATTGACGGTCTTGTTGTAATTGTGGGTATGTATGTGTTTGGCATCCAGCGTGCTCTGTATGCCATCATTGCAGTTTATCTGGTAACAAAAGTATCCGACAGCCTGATCGAAGGTCTGAAGTTTTCCAAGCAGACATTTATCATTACGGAGAAGCCGGATGAGGTGGCAAAAGTCATTATGGAAGACCTGGACCGCGGGGCAACCGGAATCTGTGGCAAGGGTATGTACTCCGGCCAGGAGAAAACCATCATCTTCTGTGTGGTAAATAAGAAGGAAATCGTGAAGCTGAAAGAGCTGGTGGATGATATTGATCCCGATGCTTTTGTGATTGTTTCCGATGCAAGAGAGGTTCACGGAGAAGGCTTTATAGAGAAAAATTAGGCGGATTTCAACAAAAATTTGTAAATTTTTTCAGTTTTCCTCTTTTATTTTTGGTGATTTTGTATTAAAATAGCCATAGATAGAGAGGGAAAGACAGAAGATAAGCATACACATAAGTGAGAAGGGATTGAACGGAATGATATCGAATCAGGTGTTACAGAATACGCTCGAGGGACTTAAAGAAATATCAAGGACGGAATTTTGTGTCATTGACACAGACGGTAAGGTACTGGCGTCTACCTTTTCTGATTTTGAAATCCAGCCGGCAGATATCCAGGCTTTTGTAGAATCCCAGGCGGACAGCCAGCTTGTCAAGGGATTTCAGTACTTTAAGGTCTGTGATGATTATCAGTTGGAATACGTCCTGGTAGCCCATGGAGATGATGAGGATACTTATATGGTAGGTAAACTTGCAGCCTTCCAGATCCAGAATCTGATCGTAGCGTACAAGGAGCGTTTTGACAAGGACAGCTTTATCAAGAATCTTCTTCTTGATAATCTTCTTCTGGTGGATATTTACAACAGAGCGAAGAAACTTCATATTGAAGCAGATGTCCGTCGTGTAGTCATGATCCTGGAACTGAACCAGGAGAAAGATCACAGCTCCGTGGAGAGCGTGAAGAGCCTTTTTGGCGGAAAGAGCAGAGATTTTATCACTGCGGTTGATGAGAAGAGCATTATTATTGTCAAGGAACTGGAAGAAGGAGAGGGCTATCCGGAGATGGATAAGCTGGCTCACACCATTCTGGATACTCTTGACCTGAATAAAGACGGTGAGGATGTCCATATGGCATACGGTACCATCGTCAATGAGCTGAAGGAAGTTTCACGTTCCTATAAGGAAGCGCGTATGGCACTTGATGTAGGTAAGATCTTCTTTGGAGACAAGGAAGTGATCGCATACAGCTCACTGGGAATCGGACGACTGATCTACCAGCTGCCTATTCCTCTGTGTAAGATGTTTATCCGTGAGATCTTTGATAACAAATCTCCGGACGACTTCGATGAGGAGACACTTGTCACCATCGATAAATTCTTCGAGAATAGCCTGAATGTATCCGAGACTTCGCGTCAGCTGTACATTCACAGAAATACACTGGTATACCGCCTGGATAAACTCCAGAAGAGTACCGGATTGGATCTTCGGGTGTTTGAGGATGCCATCACATTTAAGATTGCACTGATGGTTGTGCGTTATATGAAGTACATGGAAACGCTTGAATATTAATATCATCAGATCAGATTTTTTGACTGCTGCCTGTTCCTTACCGGAATGGGCGGCAGTTTTTGTATGATTTTTTTGCAGCGGGATATCGTGTGCCTTCAATAATAATTTGAAGATTTCACATGAACTTCACAGATAACCCTTGGGGCTCTATTGTATTTTTTGCATTTTTATTATAAAATAAATAACTCGAAGAGGGCTGTTACAGCCTGGAAAATTTATTCTTGCATTTATGCGAGATATATATTACAATAATGTTACAAAAAAGTTAAGATAATTATGCTTTTGCAATATAGAGGAGGATACATATGATCGATCTTGTAGATGTGAGCAAATCTTATGGTCCGGGTCTTCCGGCTGTGAATCATGCGAACTTACATGTTGATAAAGGGGAATTTGTATTTGTAGTAGGAAGCAGTGGTTCCGGTAAATCCACACTGATCAAGCTTCTGATGAAAGAGCTGGATTCTACCAATGGAACCATTACAGTCAGCGGAGAACGTCTGGAGAAGATGAAACACAGACGTGTGGCCAAATATCGCAGAAAGCTTGGCGTAGTATTTCAGGATTTCCGCCTGTTAAAAGACCGTAATGTATATGAGAACGTAGCATTTGCACAGCGTGTTATCGGAAGACCGACCCGCGTGATCCGTAAACGTGTTCCGGAGGTTCTCCAGGAAGTAGGTCTTGCAGGGAAATATAAGGCATATCCGGATGAACTTTCCGGTGGTGAGCAGCAGAGAGTTGCCCTTGCCAGAGCACTGGTAAACCGCCCGGACATCCTTCTGGCAGATGAGCCAACCGGAAACCTGGATCCGAAGACTTCCGAGGAGATCATGGCTCTGATGGAGCAGATCAATGACAGAGGAACCACCGTTCTGGTAGTCACCCATAACAAAGACATCGTCAATGCCATGCGTAAACGAGTAGTCACCATGCACAATGGAAAGATCATCAGCGATGAGAAAGAGGGAGGATATCATGAGGCCTAGTACGATCTGGTATACCCTGAAGCAGGGATTTAAGAATATAAAAAGAAACTGGATGTTTTCCCTGGCATGTATCATTACAATGGCTGCATGCATCTTTCTGGTAGGAATTTTCTATTCCATTGTTAACAACGTAAATTCCATAGCACATAAAGTAGAAGAAGAAGTGCCAATTACGGTATTCTTTGATGAGGGAACTACAGAGGAAGAGATCCAGGCGGTCGGCGCTGCCATTCAGGCCAGACCGGAAGTTGCCAGAATGGATTATCAGTCTGCAGACCAGGCGTGGGAGGATTATAAACAGAAATATTTTGGAGATGAAGATGCAGCAGATGGATTCAAGGATGACAATCCTCTGGCCAATTCTTCCAACTATCAGGTATATCTTAATGATATCACCAAACAGACAGAGCTGGTAAATTATATCCAGAGTCTGGATCATGTCCGCAAGGTAAATCAGTCTGAGCAGGCATCCAAGACACTTGGATCTATCAACAAACTGGTTTCCTATATTTCCATTGCGGTGATCGGGATCCTTCTGGTGATTTCCATATTCCTGATCAGCAATACTGTATCTATGGGTATTTCTGTTCGTAAGGAAGAAATTGGAATTATGAAATACATAGGAGCTACCGATGCTTTTGTACGGCTTCCATTCCTTCTGGAAGGAATCATTCTGGGTGTGATTGGTGCGGCAATCCCGTTGGTGTGTCTGTTTTTCCTCTACAGTTCCGCAGTTGAGTTTATTCTGACAAAATTCAATGTACTGACAGGAATCGTAGATTTTATCCCGATCTGGCAGATCTATGAAGGACTGATCCCGATGGGACTTGGACTTGGTGTGGGAATCGGACTTCTGGGAAGTTTCTTCACAACAAGAAAACATCTCAGAGTGTAACCAAATAGCAGAGCGGATCTGCGTGTATCCGCGGGATGCATACCTATAAGAGATACAGCGGCTGTCGGAGAACCGGCAGCCGCTTTCAGTATATAAAAAACGGACGGCACATAAGGAAAACAGAGAATCTGTGATATTACCGGGCTGTGCAGAAGAAAGGAAAGATATGAAAAATAAAGAGTTCAAAAAAGGCGTAGCCATCGGAGTGGCAGCCACGCTTGTTGTGACAGGGGCTGGTTTTGTCAGTTATCAGAAAGTGCTGTTTCCCAAAGGCAATGCACTGTCAGACGTGAAAACAGTCCAGAAGCTGAATTATCTGGAAGAACTGATCGATACAGAATATCTGGATGAAAAGGATGAAAGCAGTCTGCGGGAGGGCCTTTATGCAGGTCTGCTCGCCGGACTGAAGGATCCATACTCCACGTATTACACGGCAGAACAGTATAAAGAACTGAATACTTCCAATGAAGGTTCCTACGTGGGAATCGGGGCAGTTCTCCAGAAAGAGGATGGCGGAGGGGCAAAGGTCGTGCAGCTCTATGAAGGCGGACCGGGAGAACAGGCAGGTCTGAAAACCGGAGACGTGATCAAAGCGGTCGATGGAACAGATGTCACAGAAAAAGAAACTTCCGACATCGCTTCCATGGTCCGTGACAGTGATAAAGATTTCGTAACGCTGACCATACAAAGGGAAGATGAAGAGAAAACTCAGAATATCAAAGTAGAGATCCGAGATGTGGAAATCCAGACTGTCTCTCATGAGATGCTTGTCGGAGACACCGGATATATCCGGATTTCCGAGTTTTCCGAAGTGACCAGTGACCAGTATAAAAAAGCATTTGCAGATCTGAAAGACCAGGGAATGAAAAAACTGGTAGTCGATCTCCGCGACAATCCGGGTGGCCTTCTTACCGCAGTCTGTGGAGTACTCCGCCAGATCCTTCCGGAAGGACTGATCGTTTATACAGAGGACAAAAACGGGAAACGGGAAGAGGAAACCTGTGACGGAAAGAATGAGCTGACTATGCCGCTGGCAGTTCTGGTAAACGGAAACAGTGCCAGTGCATCAGAGATTTTTGCGGGAGCAGTGAAAGACTACGGTATTGGAACGATCGTGGGAACAACGACTTACGGAAAAGGCGTAGTGCAGACCATCCAGCCGCTTACCGACGGCAGCGCAGTAAAGATCACCATTGCAAAATATTTTACACCAAAGGGCAATGACATCAATAAAAAAGGAATCACTCCAGATGTGGAAGCAGAGCTTTCCGGAGACATTACAGACTGGGCAGAACTTACACATGAGGAAGACACGCAGCTTCAGACGGCCCTGAAAGAGCTGGAGCAGAACTGATGCGTACAGAAGGAGAGAAAAGAAAATGATAACTTTACAATTATTGCAGCAGATCATAGTATTTTTTCTGATGATGGCCTGCGGGTTTGCGGTGGTAAAATGTGGACTGATCGATGCGAAAAGCAGCAGGACACTGTCGGTGATCTGCATTTACATCATCATGCCATGTGTGATGATCAATGCGTTTCAGATTGAATATTCCAGAAGTATCCGGAATGGGTTTCTTCTGGCAATAGCAGCAGCGGTCCTGATCCATATTTTTCTGCTGGTATTTACACAGATTATCGGCAAACCGCTGAAATTAAGCGTGGTGGAAAAAGAATCCATCATTTATTCCAATTCCGGAAACCTGGTGATCCCGCTTGTGACCGTAGTCCTTGGAGAGGAATGGGTAATCTATGCCAGCGCTTTCCTGAGTGTACAGATGATCCTGATGTGGACCCACGGACAGTCACTGATGGAGGCGAAGGCAGGAATTAACTGGAAAAAAATCCTCTGCAATATCAATCTGATCGCCATTATCCTTGGCATTGTCCTGTTCTTTACACAGATCCGACTGCCTGTCATCTTTGGAAATACCATGAGCCAGATTTCAGCCACCCTGGGACCGGTATGTATGATCATGCTTGGAATGACTATGACAGAGGTAAAATGGAAAGATATTTTCAGTCATTCCAGAATCTATCTGATCACGATCCTGAAAATGGTGGTGACGCCGCTGATCGTACTGCTGCTTCTGAAATATCTGCCATTGGCATCTCTTGTAAAAGACGGAAAAACGATTCTTCTGATCAGCCTGATGGCAGTGATCACACCGTCGGCAACAACGATTGTACAGCTGGCGCAGCTGTACGATCGGGAACCGGTCTATGCCAGTACTATCAATGTAATGACAACTCTGGTCAGCATTGTGACCATGCCTTTGATGGTGATGTTTTATCTGGCCTGAAAAAAAGTGCAGAGAATGTTTCAAAATACAGTGGTATAATTGTAAAAGTATGATAAAAGTGTTAAAATCAACTCAGAGTACGGAAAAGAAAGAGACCAGTTATTTTTGATGAGACTACATATGGAAATTTCTGCAAACGCCATATAAAACAGGAGGGTACATAAATGGAACGACATGCTTTTGCAATGAAAGTAAAAGAAGGAAAAATGAACGATTACCGTAAGACCTTAGGCGAAATCTGGCCGGAGCTTACCGCATATCTGGATCGCAACGGCATTCATAATTTCAGCATCTGGAATGCTGCAGACCTGATCTTCGGATATTATGAAAATGCAGACGGAGCTGTGATCTCTCCAAAAGAGGAGAAAGTAAAAGCAGCACTGACTGAAAAAATCCAGGATACATTTACCTGGATCTCCACTCCTGGAAAAGACATGCGTCTGATGTATCATAATTTTGGTGTTGTGAGAGAAAACAAAGAGCTGATCCGCCACAGAATGTTCATGACAAAATTAAAAGACGGCTGTGAGGAAGAATACAAGGCTCGTCATGACGGACTTGTAGCACAGAGAGGCGATACAATAGATCCGGGCCCGGACAGTAACTTCAGCATCTGGAGCTCAGGCGGATATATTTTTGGATACGATGAGATCGACACTACCATGGAAGTGGAAGAAACACCGGAAGCAAGAGAGGCGACCATCGCATGGGAAACACGTCAGCTGGGGATCATGGACTGGATCACCAACGATGTGGACTGGATGACAAAAGAAGTACATCCGTCCAGTGTACGTCTTGCATGGCATAATTAAAAAAATGGGGAAATAAAAAGGAAGGAGGCCGGGGCTTTGTTTGGAGGTAGCCCCGGCAGTATGAAAAAGAAAAAAGTGTTATCAAAGGTAGTACCCTTTGCACATCTAATAATATACTCACATTTTGTGGTCATTCTGTGACGTCATTCTGAAAAAAGTATGAACAAAAAAGAAAAATTAGCTGAACTGAAATCTTAACAATTCTTAAAATTCCCATATTTAGTTGAAACCATACGCCCCGACTGTTATACTGTGAGTAACAGAAAACATCAGGAAAAAATACGTTTTCTTCCTGAGATCAATAAAATAATGAGGCGTGAATTTATGAAACGTTTTTGGAAATATGTAACAGGGGTTGTACCTGCGTACGGGCTTTTTCCCCTTGTTTTTTCATTTGTATTTAACTGTCTTGTATATTCCGGTTCAAGGGCAATTGCAGGCGGTTGGTACCATCACAACATAGAAAGTAGTCTTGACCTGCGGCTCCCGTTTGTGCCGCAGTTTTTAATTGTCTATTTCGGATGTTATATATTCTGGGCAGTGAATTATATTCTTGCGGCAAGGCAGGAGAAGGAACAGGTTTACCGTTTTTTTACCGCAGATCTTATATCCCGCTGTGTGTGCCTGATCATATTTCTGGCATACCCCACCACCAACACAAGACCGGTGATCGAGAGGAGCGGTTTCTGGGATCTGCTGGCAGGATGGCTTTATTCCATTGATGCGGCGGATAACCTGTTTCCATCCATTCACTGCCTGGTAAGCTGGTTCTGTTTCCTGGGAATCAAAGACCAGAAAAGAATTCCGGCATGGTATAAAGGAGTATCTTTTGTGCTGGCAGTTCTGGTTTTTCTGTCCACCCTTTTTACCAAGCAGCATGTTCTGGTGGATGTGGCCGGTGGCGTGATCCTGGCACAGATATGTTTTATGCTGGGACAGAAAACGGAGATCTGGCATATTTATGAACGGGTCGGAAGTAAAATTGAGAAGAAGATCAACAGATATATAGAAGGTGCCAAGAGATGAAAAGCAGAAAAAAGATCATATTTAACGGAGTATTCCTGGCGGTCGTTTTTGCCCTGACCATCTACGGCGTTTTTCACGGAGAAGATCTGTCTTCCATGATGGATGCCATACACAGGGCTGACAAACGGTGGCTGATTCCGGGAATTGCACTGGTAGCGTTTTTTATCTGGGGAGAATCCATCATCATCTGGTACATGATGAGATCCAGTGGAATCCAGCTGAAAAAGAGAACCTGTTTTCTGTTCTCTTCCGTGGGATTTTTTTTCAGCTGTATCACACCGTCCGCCAGTGGCGGACAGCCCATGCAGATCTACTACATGAAAAAAGAAAAGATTTCCATTCCGGTGTCAACGGTAATTCTGATGATCGTAACCATCACCTATAAACTGGTACTTGTGGTGATCGGTATTGGAATCGCAATTTTCGGAAGGGGATTTCTCCATAAATATCTGGAAGGGATCCTGCCGGTGTTTTACCTGGGACTGGCACTGAATATTTTCTGCGTTACATTTATGACCATCCTGGTGTTCCATCCACTTCTGGCAAAAGCGATCATGGTAAAGGGAATGAAACTTCTGGAACGACTTCATCTGGTGAAGAAAAAAGATGGGCGTCTGAAAAAACTGGAAGATTCCATGGATACTTACCGAAATACTGCGGCATATCTGAAGAATAATCCTTTTGTGATCGTTAAAGTTATTGGAATCACTTTTATCCAGCGTATGGCACTGTTTGCGGTGACCTGGTTTGTATATCAGGCTTTTGGACTTCACGGCACCGGATTCTGGGAGATCCTTTTTCTCCAGGCCGTGATCTCGGTATCTGTGGATATGCTGCCGCTTCCGGGAGGAATGGGAATCAGTGAGACGCTGTTCCTTAATATTTTCAGCCCGGTGTTCGGGGGACTGCTGCTTCCGGGAATGGTACTTAGCAGAGGGCTTGGATATTATGGGGAGCTTCTGATCAGTGCGGCGTTTACAGTGGTGGCCCAGCTGACTATTGGAAAAAAGTAATTGAAAGAGAAAAATGAGGTGTGCAAATGATAGGATTTTATGATTACACGGTAATAATGACTTACATAAGCGTAGTGTCTTCCATGATCGGAATCTTCTGCGCTGTGACGGACCATATTTCAGCAGCAGTGTGCTGTCTGGCATTTTCCGGGTTGTGTGATATGTTTGACGGAAAGATTGCGCGAACCAAGAAGAACAGAACGGAGGAAGAGAAGTGCTTCGGGATCCAGATCGATTCTCTTGCGGATATTGTCTGTTTCGGAATCCTTCCCATTGTGCTGGGATTTAAGCTTGGCATGTATCATATTTACGGAATTGCCATTCTTTTGTTCTACGGTCTTGCAGGCCTGATCCGTCTGGCATATTTCAATGTTATGGAAGAAAAACGCCAGAATGAAACCTCCGAAAACCGGAAATATTATCAGGGACTTCCCATCACATCCATGTCCGTGATCCTGCCACTTCTGTTTGTGGTTTCCCTGCTTTTTCCGGAGTATAAATGGTTTGTGGTGCTCCTCCATATCACAATGCTGGCAGTAGGACTTCTGTTTATCCTGGATTTTAAATTCCGTAAGCCAACCAACCGGGAGCTGGTGATCATCGTTGCGGTAGTTGCAGTGGCAGTCCTTCTGGTTCTTTTCTATAATGAGGGATGGTGGAAATTCAATTATCTCTACAAATTTTCCATGGAAAGAGGCGGTAATTTATGATCCGGACGGCAGACCGAAAGGGAAACATTAAAAAGGAAGATTCTTTTCAGAATAATTTGCTGGAAAAAATCTACGGTTCTGTGGCCGGGCGTATGATGATCCGGCCGCTGGTTACCCCGGCTGTTTCCACGGTTGTGGGAAAGCTTCTGGATTCCAGGATTTCGGCAGCAGCAGTGGAACCGTTTATCCGGCTCAATCATCTGGATATGAGTGATTATGAAACGCGGAAATATATTTCCTACAATGATTTTTTCAAGAGAAAGATCCGGGAGGGTGCCCGCAGGATCGATATGGAACCCGGGCATTTTATCAGTCCCTGTGACTGCCGGGCCAGTGTATATCCTGTGGATGAAAAAGCCTGTCTTCATATCAAACAGACCCGATATACAGTGGAGGAACTTTTAAGGAACCCTTCCCTTGGGAAAAGATATCAGGGTGGCTATGTGTGGGTACTTCGTCTCTGTGTCCAGGATTATCACAGATATATTTATCCGGACAATGCAGCAGAGTCCCGGCGTATCAGAATCCCCGGGATTCTGCATACAGTCAACCCTGTGGCAAATGATGCCTATCCTATCTATAAAGAAAACAGCCGGGAATATTCCCTTCTGAAAACAGAAAATTTCCGCACGATGTTGATGATGGAAGTAGGCGCTCTCTTTGTGGGGAAGATCGAAAACCGGCCAAGAAGGGCATCTGTGAAACGTGGAGAGGAAAAAGGCAATTTTGCTTTCGGTGGTTCCACCATTGTGCTGATCACCGAAAAAAATGCGGTAAAGCCAGATGAAGATATCCTCAAAAATTCACAGGCAGGAATGGAAACAAGAGTACTTATGGGAGAAAAAATCGGAGAATCCTTTTGAAAGTGAAAGGGTTCTCTTTTTTATATTTGCTTTACACAAAATTTTCTTAAAAAATGAAATTACGTTCACACACACAACACAAACCTGTGATATATTATGAGCATATAGCAAAGCGGAACGGGAAGATCCGCTTTAGAATGAACGGGAAGCAGAGAAGAAATCTGTTTTCTGTGAAAGTGGGATAACACAGAGCATTTCGGACTGAAAATAACTGTCCGGAACAGCACTTGAGAAACGGAGGAAGATAGAATGGACGCATTAAAGATTCTTGTAGTAGATGACGAGAGCAGAATGAGAAAACTGGTAAAAGATTTCCTTATCAAAAAGAATTTCCAGGTACTGGAAGCCGGTGACGGTGAGGAAGCCATGGATATTTTTTATAAAGAAAAAGACATTGCACTGCTGATCCTGGACGTGATGATGCCGAAGATGGACGGCTGGGAAGTATGTCGTGAGATCCGTAAGAATTCCAAAGTTCCCATCATTATGCTGACAGCAAGAGGGGATGAACGTGATGAACTTCTGGGATTTGAACTTGGCGTAGACGAATATATTTCCAAACCGTTCAGTCCAAAGATCCTGGTGGCACGTGTAGAAGCCATCCTTCGAAGAACCGGACAGAGCAACCCGGATGAGGTACTTTCCGCAGGCGGTATTGTCATCGACAAGGCAGCACATCAGGCAACAGTGGACGGTAAAACGATGGATTTAAGCTTCAAGGAATTTGAGCTTCTGACTTATTTTCTGGAAAACGAGGGAATCGCCCTTTCCAGAGAAAAAATTCTTAATTCTGTATGGAATTATGATTACTTTGGTGATGCCAGAACCATTGATACCCATGTAAAGAAACTGAGAAGTAAAATGGGCGACAAAGGAGAGTACATCAAGACAGTCTGGGGTATGGGTTACAAGTTTGAGGTAGGAGAATGAAAAAGCCAGAAAAAAAACTAAAAAAAATCCACAGTCTACGCCATCAGATCACCGCATATTTTATCGGACTGCTGTTTTTGTCCATTCTGACTATCACCGTGATCAACGGAGCTTTCCTTGAAAAATATTATGTGACAAAAAAAATCGATGTACTTCTTGATCTCCGTACAACGCTGGAAAATACAGACATTGACAAGATGATGAACAGTGACAGCTCCGAAGGTTCGGAGAGTATCCCTGATGAGATCCAGAGAGCCTGCTCCAGAAACAATCTTTCCTGGGTTATCATTGACAGCAGCAATACCAGCTGGCTTTCCTGGGGCGAAAATGAAAAAATGCTTCAAAGCAAACTGTTCGGATATGTCTACGATCTGGATGAGGATGGGGACAAGAGCCGGACTCTGAAACAGGGAGACAATTATACGATCCAGCAGTCTCATGACCGTTTTGCAGGAATGGATTATGTGGAATGCTGGGGACAGCTGGATGATGAACATTATTTTATTATAAGGACACCACTTGAGAGCATTCGTGAGAGCGCAAACATTTCCAATAAGTTTTATTTTGCGGTTGGACTTGCGATTATTGTAGTGAGTGGTCTTATGATCATGCTGGTGACGAAACGGATCACCCGCCCGATCAGCGAACTGACAGATCTTTCAAAAAAAATGTCAGATCTTGATTTTGAGGCAAAATATGAGAGCAAAGTAGGCAATGAGATCGATGTTCTGGGGGATAATTTCAACCGGATGTCTTCACAGCTTGAAACAACCATCAGTGAACTGAAATCCGCAAACAATGAACTCCAGCGGGACATTGAGGATAAGATCAAGATCGACAAGATGCGAAAAGAATTTCTGGATAACGTATCCCATGAGCTGAAAACTCCGATCGCGCTGATCCAGGGCTATGCAGAAGGTTTAAAAGAAAACATTTCCGATGACCCTGAGAGCAGAGAGTTCTATTGCGACGTTATTATGGATGAAGCCTCCAAGATGAATAAGCTGGTAAAAAATCTTCTTACGCTGAATCAGCTGGAATCTGGTAAAGACGCAGTTGTGATGGAGAGGTTTGACATCGTATCCCTGATCCGGGGTGTGCTCCAGACCATGAATATCATGATCGGACAGAAAGAGGCAAACGTGATCTTTGAGGCGGAGAAGCCGGTTTATGTATGGGCCGATGAGTTTAAGATCGAAGAGGTTGTGACAAACTATGTAAGCAATGCCCTGAATCATCTGGATGGTGAGAAAGAGATCGAGATCAAACTTCAGGATGAGGATAACCGTGTGAAGATCAGTGTATTTAACACAGGAACTCCGATCCCTGAGGCAGATGTGCCAAATCTCTGGAATAAATTTTATAAAGTTGATAAAGCGAGAACCAGGGAATACGGTGGAAGCGGTATCGGTCTGTCCATTGTAAAAGCTATCATGGAAAGCATGAACCAGGAATACGGCGTGCAGAACTTTGACAATGGTGTGGAATTCTGGTTTACCCTGGATCGGAAATAATGAAACTTTAGTGTGATAATGCGAAAAAACGGGCGGCAGCAGAGAAAAGTCTTTGCAACCGCCTGTTTTTGCGTTATACTAAATCAATGTAAATCGAAGGTGAGAGAGGAATATCGAGATACAAAAGAGCAGGAGGAAGCATTATTATGATAGGAATCATTGACTACGATGCAGGAAACATAAAAAGTGTGGAAAAAGCACTTCAGTATCTGGGACAGGAGACTGTCGTCTCAAGAGATCCCCAGGTGCTTCTGAAAGCAGATAAAGTAATTCTTCCAGGTGTTGGAAGTTTTGGCGATGCTATGGAGAATCTCAATAAGTACGGACTTGTTCCGGTAATACATGAGATCGTGGAAAAAGGAACTCCGTTTCTTGGAATCTGTCTTGGACTGCAGCTGCTTTTTGAGAGCAGTGATGAGACTCAGGGAGTGGAAGGCCTTGGAATCCTGAAGGGAAAGATCTTACGGATCCCGCCAAGCCCGGGACTGAAGATCCCGCATATGGGATGGAATTCCCTGCATCTTCAGAACAGCGGAAGATTATTTAAAGATATTCCGGAAAACACATACGTTTACTTTGTACATTCCTATTATCTTCAGGCAGAAGATGAAGAGATCGTGAAAGCCACCACGCAGTACAGTACATGTATTCACGCATCTGTGGAGAAGGGGAATGTATTTGCATGCCAGTTCCACCCGGAAAAAAGCAGCCGGTGGGGCTTGAAGATCCTTGAGAATTTTGCGGCACTTGAGGCAGGCACCGGAAAGGAGGAGGCATAATCATGTTTACAAAACGAATTATCCCATGTCTGGACGTAAATAAAGGACGTGTAGTAAAAGGCGTGAATTTTGTTGATCTGAAAGATGCCGGAGATCCGGTGGAAATTGCCAAAGCTTATGACGCAGCCGGTGCGGACGAGCTTGTTTTTCTTGATATCACGGCTTCCTGTGAAGAGCGTGATACGGTGGTAGATATGGTAAGAGCTGTTGCTGCCAATGTATTTATCCCCTTTACCGTAGGTGGAGGAATCCGTACTGTGGATGATTTCCGGAAACTTCTCCGTGAAGGTGCAGATAAGATCTCTGTAAATTCCGCAGCCATCGACCGCCCGGAGCTGATCCATGAGGCTGCACAGAAATTCGGAAGCCAGTGTGTGGTAGTTGCCATTGATGCCAAGAGAAGGCCGGATGGCGGCTGGAATATCTACAAACATGGCGGAAGACTGGATACCGGTATCGATGCTCTTACATGGGCAAAGAAGGTGGAAGAACTTGGCGCAGGTGAGATCCTTCTTACCAGCATGGACTGTGACGGAACCAAGGCAGGATATGATATTGAACTTACAAGAGCTGTTGCAGATGCGGTTTCCATTCCGGTGATCGCTTCCGGTGGTGCCGGAACTCTGGAGCATTTTTATGATGCACTGACTGAAGGCGGAGCAGACGCGGCACTGGCAGCATCTCTGTTCCACTACAAAGAACTGGAGATCCGGGAAGTGAAGGATTACCTTGCGGAAAAAGGAATTTCCGTGAGAAGATAAGTTGGATGAGAGGTGAAGGATATGGCTCCTATAGCGGGAGACTGGCAGGAGGCGCTGAAAGGTGAGTTTCACCAGCCTTACTATGCCAAACTTTATAAAACCGTGATGACAGAATACAGAACAAGAAAGATTTTTCCGCCTCCGGAAGATCTGTTCAATGCGTTTCATTTTACGCCGCTGCATCAGGTGAAGGTTGTGATCCTGGGACAGGACCCCTATCACAATGACGGACAGGCCCACGGGCTTTGTTTTTCCGTAAAAAAAGGTGTGGAAACACCGCCATCCCTGGTGAATATTTATAAAGAACTTGAGGATGATATGGGATGTTACATCCCAAACAACGGCAATCTGGAAAAATGGGCAAAACAGGGCGTGCTTCTTTTAAACACAGTGCTGACAGTCCGTGCCCATCAGGCCAATTCCCACAGGGGGATCGGCTGGGAACAGTTTACCGATGCCGCCATCCGGATCCTGGACGAGGAGGACCGTCCAATCGTATTTCTTCTCTGGGGCCGGCCTGCCCAGATGAAAGCATCCATGCTTCACAATCCGAAGCATCTGATCCTGGAAGCACCACATCCAAGCCCCCTTTCTGCTTACCGGGGATTTTTCGGATGCAAACATTTCAGTAAGGCCAACGAATTTCTGAAAGCCAACGGGGAAGAACCCATTGACTGGCAGATCGAGAATATTTAAGTTAAGGAAAGTAAAATGGGTAAAAAAAACGATAACACACTTGTGAAAAACGCCTCTTTTCTTATGGTTGCGGCGCTGATCTCCAAGATCATCGGAATGCTGTACAAGAGCCCGCTTTCAACCACACTGGGAAGCCAGAGTTTTGCACTTTTCCAGTTTGCACAGAATGTATATTTCATTCTGCTGATGATCGCGTCTTTCAGTATTCCACAGGCGGTATCCAAGATCATGGCGGAAAAGATCGCTTTTCACAGATATAAAGATGCACAGAAAGTATTTTACGGTGCTCTGATCTATGCGGCAGTTGCCGGCGGCATCGTGGCACTTGTCTGTGTATTTGGTGCGGGAATCCTGGTTCCGGACAGTATGGCAAATGCCCGTCTGGCACTGCAGATGCTTGCGCCTACAATTTTCATGTCTGGTCTGTGCGGTGTATTCCGCGGATATTTCCAGGCATACCGCAATATGATGCCGACATCGATCTCACAGATTATTGAACAGATTTTTGTGGCAACCTTTGCGCTTCTGATGTCACATGTATTTATTCAGCACTTCTCCGCAACGGGAGATATGGATCTGGTCCATCGCTGGGGTGCGGCAGGTGCTACCATGGGTACCGGTGCCGGTGTGGCGTCCGCTCTGATCTTTATGCTGATCGTCTACGGGGTAAACCGTAAGATCATTCGAAAAAGGATCGCTAATGACCATCACTCTGTGAATGAGAGCATGGGACATGTAATGAGTAATATCGTGCTTATCATCATGCCGATCATTCTCAGCGCATTTATCTACAACGTAAACGGATATATCAACAGCTATATGTATTCCGGTATTATGGACATCAAAGGCGCTGCCAAAGACGTGATCCAGACCCTGTATTCCGAGTACGGATATTATATGACACTGATCAATATCCCGCTTACCCTGGCAAGTACGGCGCCGACTTCCATGATTCCAGAGGTTTCTGCACATTATGCCATGCATGACATTGAGGGTGCCAATATGAAGACAGACCGTGCCACCTGGATCAGCATGTTGATCTCCATTCCAGCTGCAGTAGGTCTTGCAGTTCTTTCCGGACCGATCACAAGACTGATCTTCCCGGGAACCAATGGTGTGGGCGGACAGCTTCTGATTCTGGGAGGAATTACCATTATCCTCAACGGTAACTCCAATATTACCAACGGTGTACTTCAGGGAATCGGCAAGCCGAAACTTCCGATGATCCATGCAGCCATCGCTCTGGTGGCGGATGTGATCGCAATGGCACTGCTTCTGGTGTTTACCAACCTTGGTGTTTATACCATCGTCATCGCACAGATCGTCTATGCAGTTGTGATGTGTCTTCTTAATGACCGTTCCATCAAGAAATACATGGGTTACAAAAATCCATGGAGAAGTGCTTATTTAAGCCCGTTCCTGGCATCTATCCCAATGGGAGTTGTTGCGGGAGTGGTATATTACGGACTGTATGCACTGATCCATTCCAATGTGATCTGCCTTGGTATTTCCGTGATCCTGGCTGCTTGTGTATACTTTATTGTATATCTGTTTGTAAGTAAGCCTGGTGAAGAGGAGCTGGGTATGATGCCTGGTGGAAGGTATATGAAGAAACTGGCGAGAATGATGAAGATCATTTAACCGAATCAAGGAAGTCTTCGTCTGATTCGACCTGGTTCAGATGAATTTTATATGGTATAGAAATACCCACAGATTTATTCCGGAAAATAACCGGCCGGAGGATCTGTGGGTATTTTTTGTTTATATCAGATTTCTGGTGATGCAGGGTTTTAAGGGGATTTTCTCAATCTTTTCTCTGGGAAAACAGTTTTATGATCTCAAGGGTAACATCTACAGCGGCATCCATTCCTTCAACAGTAATGTGCTCATAAGGCCCGTGATAGGCATGTCCGCCGGTTCCAAGGTTCGGGCAGGGAAGTCCCATGAAACTTAACTGGGCTCCGTCTGTGCCGCCACGGATAGGCAAGATCAGCGGTGTGACACCGCAGGCACGGCAGGCATCCTCTGCCAGGGTGATCAGCCACGGGCAGGTATCAATGATCTCTTTCATATTGCGGTACTGCTGGGTGATGGTAAGGGTCACGGTACCTTCACCCCATTTTTCGTTGAGAATTTTGGTGATATGCGAAAGGGTTTTCTGGCGGACTTCAAAAGAAGCGGCATCGTGATCCCGGACAATATACTGAAGTTCAGCCTGGGAAACATCTCCTTTCATGGAGCACAGATGGAAAAATCCCTGATAGTCCTCTGTGTTCCTTGGCGTATCCGCAGAGGGGAGCATGGAATTAAATTCCATGGCAACAAGGGCAGCATTGACCATGGTATTTTTGGAAGAACCGGGATGGACATTGACGCCCTGGAAAATTACTTTTGCACTGCAGGCGTTGAAGTTTTCGTACTGGATCTCGCCTTCTGTATCACCGTCCAGGGTATAGGCGTAATCTGCACCGAATTTTTTTACATTGAAGTGAGCCGGTCCCATGCCGATCTCTTCATCTGGCGTAAATGCAACACAGAGAGGTCCGTGAGGTATTTTTTCCGTAAGGATATGCTCCAGCGCTGTAAGGATCTCCGCAATGCCGGCCTTGTCGTCAGCACCCAGGATTGTGGTTCCGTCTGAGGTGATGAGGGTCCGTCCGGCAAGAGAAGTAAGGTGTGAGAACATTTCCGGAGAAAGCGTTCTGCCGCTTGTACCAAGAGGGAGATCTTTTCCATCATAATTTTCAGTGATCACAGGTGTGACTGCATGGTCGCAGAAATCGGAAACTGTGTCCATATGTGCGATAAAGCCGAGGGCTTTGCAGTGTTCCAGACCTTCTGTGGCCGGAAGATGCGCGTAAACATAGCAGTGATCGTCCAGTGTTACATCAGAGATGCCAAGCCCTTTCAGTTCCTCCACAAGAAGGCGGGCCAGGTCAAACTGACATCTGGAAGAAGGGGAGGAAGTGCTTTCTTCGTTGCTTGGTGTGAATATTTTTACATAGGATAAAAGTCGTTCGTATGCTTTCATAGAAGAAAAGTCCTTTCTGAAAAAATTCGTCCGGAACAGACTGTACTTGCATTTGCGGAATCCGTCTGTTTTCCAGGAGATAACAACAGTATACCACACAGCATACGCATATTTGCGGAAAAAATCTCCCACGATGAGAAAACCTGTGCTATAATCGGTGGGATAATAAAAAACGGAGGATTTGAGAGTGGAAAAAAGAATCATACAGGTCGAAGAAAAAGTACCTGCAAAAATGCTGATACCGTTAAGTATCCAGCACATGTTTGCCATGTTCGGAGCATCCGTACTGGTGCCGTTCCTTTTTGGCATCAATCCGGCCATCGTGCTTTTGATGAACGGCGTGGGAACACTTCTTTTTATTTTCATCACAAAAGGAAAGGCACCGGCATACTTGGGCTCCAGTTTTGCCTTTCTTTCACCGGCACTTCTGGTCATCAGCAAGTACGGTTATGAGTATGCCCTTGGCGGTTTCGTTGTACTTGGTATCGCAGGTATGTGCGTGGCGTTTATTGTCCGTCAGTGTGGAACGGACTGGATCGATATCGTGCTTCCTACCGCGGCAATGGGACCGGTAGTTGCACTGATCGGTCTGGAACTTGCGGGAAATGCGGCAAGCACGGCAGGACTTCTGGATGAAAAGGTAGATCCGAAGAATGTGATCGTATTTCTGGTGACACTTGGAGTTGCGGTATTCGGGCAGATCCTGTTCCGTGGTTTTCTTTCTGTTATTCCGATCCTGATCGCGATCATTGCAGGATATGTGGCAGCAGGGGCATGCGGACTTCTGGATTTTACCCAGGTAAGAGAAGCGGCGTTTTTTGCTCTTCCCAACTTTACATCCCCGAAATTTAATTTTGAGGCTGTCATGACGATTTTCCCCGCACTGCTTCTGGTAACTTCCGAGCATATCGGACATCAGATCGTAACCGGAAAGATCGTCGGAAGGAATCTTCTGAAAGATCCGGGTCTTCACAGATCCCTGTTTGCGGATTTCTTCTCCACTACAGTTTCCGGATGCCTTGGTTCTGTGCCGACCACCACTTACGGTGAGAACATCGGTGTTATGGCTGTGACAAAGGTTTACAGCGTACAGGTTATCGGCGGTGCGGCAGTGCTTTCCATCTGCTGTTCTTTCCTTGGCAAACTGGCAGCTCTGATCAGTACTATCCCTGGTCCGGTTATCGGCGGAATTTCTTTCCTCCTTTACGGAATGATCGGAACTTCCGGACTTCGTATGCTGGTTGACAATCACGTGGATTACAGCAAATCCAGAAACCTGACACTGACAAGTGTTGTCTTTGTTGTGGGACTTTCCGGAATTGCCCTGAAACTTGGAAATGTGGAGCTTACAGGTATGGTACTGGCGTGTGTGGTTGCCATGGCATTAAGCTTTGTGTTCTATATCCTGGATAAACTGAAACTGACCAACGATCAGTAAAAAATAAGCGGCGTTCATTTTACAAAGCAGATAAAAAGGGAAACCTTTCTATCTGCTTTTTCTGCTTGACAATCATTCCGTTTTATAATACTATGTAATACAGAAAACACGAACAAAGGTTCGAAAAAACAGGAAACTTGGCGATAGAAGAGAATAAAGAATAGGAGATTGTAGAATGATCAGTGAAGAGAAGCAGAAGGCGCTGGAAGCAGCCCTTGGAAATATTGAGAAACAGTTTGGTAAGGGCTCTGTTATGAAGCTTGGAGATTCCAGTTCCCATATGCAGGTGGAGGCTGTTCCTACAGGATGCTTAAGCCTTGATATCGCTCTTGGCGTAGGTGGTGTGCCGAAGGGACGTATCGTGGAGATCTACGGACCGGAGTCCAGTGGTAAGACAACCGTAGCTTTACATATGGTTGCCGAGGTTCAGAAGAGAGGCGGAATCGCAGGATTCATCGATGCAGAGCATGCCCTTGATCCGGTTTACGCCAAGAATATCGGTGTGGATATTGATAATCTTTACATTTCACAGCCGGATAACGGAGAGCAGGCTCTGGAGATTACAGAGACCATGGTGCGCTCTGGTGCTGTGGATATCGTGATCGTGGACTCTGTTGCAGCATTGGTTCCCAAGGCAGAGATCGAAGGCGATATGGGAGACAGCCATGTGGGCCTGCAGGCACGTCTGATGTCACAGGCACTCCGTAAACTGACTGCTGTTATCAGCAAGTCCAACTGTGTGGTAATCTTTATCAACCAGCTCCGTGAGAAGGTCGGCGTAATGTTCGGTAATCCGGAGACTACAACCGGTGGACGTGCCCTGAAGTTCTATGCATCTGTCCGTATGGATGTCCGCCGCGTGGAGACACTGAAGCAGGGCGGTGAGATGGTAGGTAACCATACCCGTGTGAAAGTAGTCAAGAATAAGGTGGCTCCGCCATTTAAACAGGCAGAATTTGATATTATGTTCGGAACCGGTATTTCCAGAGAGGGAGACATCCTGGATCTTGCGGCAGACTGCTCCATTGTAAACAAGAGTGGTGCGTGGTATGCATACGAAGGGGACAAGATCGGACAGGGACGTGAGAATGCCAAATTATTCCTGAGAGAGCATCCGGAGATCCGTGATGAGATCGAGAAGAAGGTACGTGTACAGTATCATCTGGATCCGGCTGATGAAACAGCAGAATCTGCGGCACAGGCAGCGGATACGGAAGAAGAGGAATAATCCATGCTGAATCCGGAAGAACGAAACCGGGCAAGAAAGAAAGCCATGCGGCTTCTGGAACATATGGATCGTACAGAGAAAGGCCTGACGGATAAACTCCGTCAGGCTGAATTTTCACAGGAGGCAGTGGAAGATGCCATTGCCTATGTGAAGTCTTACGGTTATATTAATGATGCCCGTTATGCCAGGACATATATTTCTTTTCGCATGGAGTCCAAGAGCCGCCAGAAGATCCTTTCCGAGCTTCAGATGAAAGGTGTAGACCGTCAGACTGCACTGGAAGCCTGGGAGGAAATGGAAGAACTTATGGAACCTGATGAACGTGCCGTTTTACGAAAGACCATAGAGAAGAAATATGCACCGGATACCGAGCTTGATGAAGGACAGATGCGGAGACTCTATGGTTACCTTGCCAGAAGAGCATTTAAGTACGAAGATATTTCACATACCCTGGATGAGATGAACATCCGTGTGAAACACGAGATGGAATAATTCCGTACAAAAAAAGTCACAGTTCATGCATGCTAACCAAAATCGGCTTTTTCATGAGAAAAACTTGACATAAATGTGAAAAACAGCTAAACTTGTATTGTTGTATTTGTACAATGAAAACTAAATAAGGAGGTGCTCCTGTGGCAGGCACAATTATCGGTGTTATTGTCGCTGTGGTAGTCACGCTACTTATTGCAGTTCCTGTTACTTGCAAGGTTGCTGTTGACAAGAAAGTACGCAAGGATGCGGAAATCGTAGGTACAGCAGAGGATAAAGCAAGGAATATTCTTGATGAAGCATTGAAAGCAGCAGAGACCAAGAAACGCGAAACTTTACTTGAAGTAAAGGAAGAATCTCTGCGAACTAAAAATGAACTGGAAAGGGAAACCAAGGAACGGAGAAACGAGCTGCAGAGATACGAGAAGCGAGTTTTGTCAAAAGAGGAATCTGTTGACAAAAAAGCCAATGCAGTGGAGAAGCGTGAGCTGGAATGTACAGCGAAATTTAACGAGTTACAAGAAAAAGAAAAACGAGTAAATGAACTTGAGGAAAAAGGAGTACGGGAACTGGAACGAGTTTCAGGTCTTACCTCCGAACAGGCAAAAGAAGAGTTACTGAAATCTGTAGAAGATGACGTAAAGGTGGATGTTGCAAGACTCTATAAAGAGCTTGAAAACAGAGCCAAGGAAGAAGCCAACAAGAAAGCTAAGGAATATGTGGTCAATGCCATCCAAAAATGTGCGGTAGATCACGTATCTGAGACAACAATTTCTGTGGTACAGCTTCCAAGTGATGAAATGAAGGGAAGGATTATCGGTCGTGAGGGCCGTAACATCCGTACATTGGAGACACTTACCGGTGTGGATCTGATCATTGATGATACACCGGAGGCAGTTGTTCTCTCCGCGTTTGATCCGATCCGTAGAGAGATCGCCAGAGTGGCCCTGGAGAAACTTATTGTGGATGGACGTATTCATCCGGCAAGAATTGAAGAGATGGTGGAGAAAGCCCAGAAAGAAGTGGAAACACAGATCCGTGAAGACGGTGAGACAGCAGCCATGGATGTGGGCGTTCATGGAATCCATCCGGAACTTCTGAAACTTCTTGGACGTATGAAATTCCGTTCCAGTTATGGTCAGAATGCTTTGAGGCATTCCATTGAGGTTGCACAGCTTTCCGGACTTCTCGCAGGAGAGATCGGTGTGGATGTGCGTATGGCCAAACGTGCCGGACTTCTTCATGATATTGGTAAATCCATTGATCATGAGGTGGAAGGTTCTCATATCCAGATTGGCGTGGATCTCTGTAAGAAATATAAGGAATCCCCGATCGTTATCAACACAGTTGCGTCCCATCATGGCGATGTGGAACCGGAATCTCTTATCGCTTGTATTGTACAGGCTGCTGACGCGATTTCCGCGGCAAGACCTGGTGCAAGACGAGAGACACTGGAAACCTATACCAATCGTCTGAAACAGCTCGAGGATATCACCAATGAGTTCAAGGGCGTAGAGAAATCTTTTGCTATTCAGGCAGGAAGAGAAATTCGTGTTATGGTTGTACCGGATCACGTAAGTGATGCAGATATGGTTCTCCTTGCAAGAGACATTGCAAAGCAGATCGAAGCAGAACTTGAATATCCGGGACAGATCAAGGTTAATGTGATCCGTGAAAGCAGAGCGGTTGATTACGCAAAATAAGCTTTCGCTCACAGAATACTCTGGAAATAATGAAAGCCGGACAGCTTTAATAGCTGGCCGGCTTTTTTGCTGCCCGGAAACAGGTTATATTACGGAGAGTTTGGACGTAAACTGGTACAGGGTGAGTGAATGGAAAAAAGAAATGAAAGCAGAAAATGGAAAACAGCTGGTCGTTTTCCGGCAGAGATTCTTTTTTTGACCGGTTTTCTGGTGGGAAATATCATACCGAATCTGATCTGGAAAATGGAATGGAAACAGAAAACCCTGGCTTCTTTCTATCTGATCCGGAATTTTGCGGGGAAAGATATTTCCGGCGGAGCATATTTGCTGGAAGTGTTACGACACAGGGGAGTACTCTTTCTTTTTCTGTTTTTCTGTGGGTTTACCATATTTGGGGTACCGCTGTCAGTGGCTTATATGCTGATTCTTGGGATGGAGACAGGACTTATCCTGACTTTATCCGTGCTGGAATTTGGTATTTACGGAGGTGTGGCCGGGGCCGGACTTCTGATTCCTCAGTATGTGATCTATATTCCGGTGTATTTTTATCTTGCTGGTCTTGTATACAGACAGTCCTATGATATCTGGAAAAACTATGGGCTTGTACCTCAGAAATCGAGGCTATATATCCGGCAGGGAATGACTGCATTTCTGGTGTATACAGGGGGAATTCTTGCGGAAAGTTTCCTGAATCCGTGGATTCTTGAAAAAGTTGTAAAGGGACTGAAATTTTTTTAAAAAAATTTTTACAATATGTAGTAATGGTTTCCATAAAATCTGCGATATTTGGTGGTTTGAGGCGGAATGTGTTGAAATTGCGAGGTTTTGCGCTGAAAAACCGTTTGATTTTATGTAAAATACACAGTATAATTCAGTCATAAAAGAATACAGATTTTACGGTTTGGTTGATAACGAGTTATTTAGAAACGGGATGTAAGAGAATGGACATAGAGATACGGGAATTTATTACATATTTACATAACAGAAAAAGAACATCTCATAATACAGAGGTGTCATATCAGAGAGATCTGAAGAAAATGGCAGCATATTTTGAGGAACGTGGGATTTACGATATCCGTGACGTGGGAGAGTTGGAACTGGAGGGATATCTCAGTTACATGGAGAGGGGACAGTTTGCCTCTTCTACAATCTCAAGGAATGTAGCTTCCATCCGTGCACTGTTTCAGTATCTTCAGCAGGAAGGCCGGATTGAGAGAGATCCGTCCCTGGAGCTGAAGCCACCCAAGGTTGAGAAGAGGATGCCGGAGATCCTTTCTGTGGATGAAGTGGACAGACTTCTGAGACAGCCGGATTTGAATACTCCGAAGGGAATTCGGGACAGCGCCATGCTGGAACTTCTTTATGCCACAGGAATGCGTGTCAGTGAACTGCTTCACCTGAATCTGGAGGATATTAATCTTCAGCTTGGTTATGTAGTCTGCCACGATGAAGAGAAGGAACGGGTAATCCCTGTAGGAAATGTCTGCAGGAATGCCATGGACAAATATCTGAAAGAAGCCCGCAGAATATTTGTAAAGGAAAATGAGACGCAGAGCCTTTTTACCAACTGTTCAGGAAAGTCCATGAGCAGACAGGGGTTCTGGAAAGTGCTGAAGGGATATGCGGAAGAAGCAGGAATCCAGCATGATATCACACCACACACCCTGAGACATTCTTTTGCCGCACATATGCTGCAGAACGGAGCAGATGTGAAGAGTGTACAGGAAATGCTGGGACATTCAGATATTTCTACAACACAGATCTATTTGAATTTTGGTGTTGCGAAAATGCGTGATGTATACATGAAGGCGCATCCGAGGCATTAACCTGTAAAGAGGAATATGATATTGGGCAGAAAGAAATAAGCGGAGAATGGAACGACAGGACAGTTCTGTTTTCCGCTTTTTTTGATATATTATAAGTCTAACAGATCATGAGAATGGTCATATCTGCTTAAAAAGGGATTGAAAAAAGAACCGACGCTTCCCAGGAAAGGAAGAACGCCGGTTCTTTTGATGTACAGTTTAGTCAAGCAGATATCCGCAACTCTGCCAGGAATTTCCCTGATTCGGTAAAACTGCAGATCAGACAGACCTTAGCAGTTCTCAGCAATCGTATAAAGCAGTTTCTCAGACTCATCCCATCCAAGGCATGCATCTGTGATGGATTTTCCGTAGATGTGATCTCCACCGATCTTCTGGTTGCCTGGCTCAATATAGCTCTCGATCATGAGACCTTTTACCATAGTGTGAAGCTCAGGATCTACCTGACGGCTGTGAAGAACCTCGCTTGCGATACGAACCTGCTGCTCGTAGTGCTTGTTGGAGTTGGAATGGTTGGTATCCACGATTACTGCCGGGTTGGCAAGGTTCTTTGCGTGGTATTTGTCATAGAGAAGACGAAGATCCTCATAATGGTAGTTCGGGATAGCTTCTCCGTGTTTGTTTACCGCACCACGAAGGATTGCGTGGGAGAGCGGGTTACCGGTGGTCTCAACTTCCCAGCTTCTGTAAATGAAGCGGTGAGCGCCCTGTGCTGCAACGATGGAGTTCAGCATAACGCTGTAGTCGCCACTGGTAGGATTCTTCATACCAGCCGGAACGTCCATGCCGCTGACTGTCAGTCTGTGCTGCTGATCTTCAACAGAACGTGCACCTACAGCAACGTAGGAAAGAAGATCAGAAAGATAACGGTAGTTCTCCGGGTAAAGCATCTCATCTGCACAGGTAAAACCACTTTCGCGGATGGCACGCATGTGCATCTTACGGATTGCAATCAGTCCGGCAAGAAGGTTCGGTTTCTTCTCAGGATCCGGCTGATGGACCATTCCTTTATATCCTTCTCCGGTTGTACGTGGTTTGTTTGTGTAAACACGCGGGATAATGAGGACTTTATCCTCGATCTTTTCCTGTACTTTGCGAAGTCTTAAAAGATAATCGCATACAGCATCTTCGTTATCTGCAGAACATGGTCCGATGATAGCGAGGAATTTATCAGATTTTCCGGTGAAAACGTCGCGAATCTCAGCATCGCGTTTCTCCTTGAGAGCCTGAAGTTCAGCATCGATGGGATACTGATTGCGGATTTCCTCAGGAGTTGGCAGTTTTTTTATGAATTCAAAACTCATAGTACTTTATTCCTCCATAATTATAACATTTCGGTTATTAATTATAAACGATTATCGCCCGCTTGTCGATAGGGAAATTTTAGCGCTTTCACGTGTAGAAGGGAAAGGAGCAGTTCACCCAGAAAAATGCCGTAAAAATAGCCTCGAATCCCAATTGCCGGAATCATAAAAACAACAGAAAAAATACGGATGAGAATGCCGGCAGCGCTGTGGATCAGGCAGCGCCCCGGCCTTCCAAGCCCCTGAAGGATGCTGGTGAGCATGGTGTTGGTATAAAGAAAAGGACAGATGAAAGAAAGATACCGTATGTAAGTTCCGGCAGTTTTGCTGTGAAAAAGCAGTGTTCCAAGGAATGGTCCAAAGAGAAAGAATCCGCTTCCACACAAAAATCCCAGAAACATGCAGAGAAAAAAAGTCTGGTCTGTGACATGGCGGATCTGTTTCTGATCTCCAAGGGCATCCATTCTTGCGACAGAGGGCATCAGCATTACAGCTGCGGAAGTTGTAAGGGTGGAAGGAAACAGGAGCAGGGGAAGGGCCATTCCCGTAAAGATCCCGTAAATTTTCAGTGCCTCTGAAGAAGTCATTCCACAGCGAATCAGCATCTGTGGAATCAGAACCGCTTCTATGCTTCCGAGAAGTGTCAGGAGGATGCGGTTCAGGGATATGGGGAAAGACAGGGTAAAAAGATCTTTTATCAGCGGAAAAATTTTAACGGAAGTTTTTTCTTTTACAGGATGATTTCCAAAATGAAAAGAAACCATAAGGAGTGATATCAGAGAAGCGGCAGCTTCTCCTGCGAGGGAACCGCCGGCTGCGATCATCGCAGTGACCGGACGGCCTTCGGAGAGAAAGATCAGATACAGGATATAAGTGGCACCGATCCGGACAGCCTGCTCGCTAAGCTGCACAGCTGCGGGTACAGAAGCTTTTTTCCGGGCATAATAATAGCTGTCAATGCAGGAGTGAATGGCGCAGAGTGGTATACTGGCAGCCGTCAGCCGAAGAAAATCGGAGGTCCCGGGTGCTTTCAGGATTGTGGAAGCAAAAAAATCTGCATGCCGAAAAAGCAGAAAACCGGTTACAGCAGAAAAAAAGACAGCCGCAAAGATTCCCGTAACCAGAGAAAAATATGCCTCCTTTTTTTCCTGAAGAGCAAGTCTGGACGCAATCAGCCGGGAAAGTGCAGACTGGATTCCGGTATAGGAAAGAGCAGCCATAAGTCCCTGCAGAGGAAGGATCAGCTGATACAGACCAAGACCTTCCGCACCAATGGCATGGGATAGGAATATCCTATAAAAGAAACCAGCAATACGGCTGACAAGTCCCGTGCAGGCAAGAATCAAGGTTCCTTTGAGAAATACTTTTTTTGACATGGATAACCTGGAGCCTTTTTTGTCAGTATATGAAGAAGTTAGTCTTGACAGAACCATAGGTTTCTGATAGAGTAAACATGAAATCCGAGGAAAACACTGGGAATTGAAAAAGAGGTGAGCGGATGAAACTGTCAACAAGAGCAAAATACGGACTTAAGGCCCTGATAGACCTTGGTCTTTACAGTGAAAAAGAAGCGGTCTCGCTTCAGAGTATTGCGGGCCGTCAGAATATATCAGTCAGCTATCTGGAACAGCTGATGGCGCTTTTGAAGAAAGCGGGCCTTGTGAAGAGTGTCCGCGGTGCTGCCGGAGGATACTTTCTTGGAAGACCGGCAGAAGAGATTTCAGTGGGAGATATCCTTCGTGTTCTGGAGGGCGGCCTGGAGGCTGCTACATGCCCGGGAACAGAAGGTGACGGAGGCTGCCAGGGTTCTGATCTCTGCGTAGCTAAATTAGTGTGGAAGAGGATCAACGACAGCATCACAGATGCGGTGGATACACTGATGCTCAGTGAGCTGATCGAAGAGAGCCGGAGAATACACGAAAAATAATTATCCTGAACAGGAGGAAAAGAAAATGGGAAAAATGATATATCTGGACAATGCGGCTACCACAAAGACCGCACCGGAAGTTGTGGAGGCAATGCTGCCGTATTTTACAGAGTTTTATGGAAATGCTTCTACTGTTTATGATTTTGCTGCAAACAGCAAGGCTGCTATTGCCAAGGGAAGACAGCAGATTGCAGATGTGATCGGAGCCAAGAAAGAAGAAATCTATTTTACAGCAGGTGGTTCCGAGTCTGATAACTGGGCTCTGAAAGCAACTTTTGAGGCATACAAGAATAAAGGTAACCACATCATCACAACAAAGATTGAGCATCATGCCATCCTTCATACCTGTGAATACCTTGAAAAAGAGCGCGGTGCGAAGGTCACATATCTGGATGTAGATGAGAACGGATTCATTGATCTGGATGAGCTTCAGAAAGCCATTACACCGGAGACCATCCTGATCTCTGTTATGGCTGCAAACAATGAGATCGGTACTCTTGAGCCGCTGAAAGAGATCGGACAGATCGCACATGAGCATGGAATCCTGTTCCATACAGACGCTGTTCAGGCATTCGGACAGATCCCGATCAATGTAGATGAGTTTAACATTGATATGCTCAGCTCCAGTGGACATAAGATCAACGGACCGAAGGGTATCGGTTTCCTCTACATCCGTAAAGGTGTCAAGATCCGTTCCTTTGTACATGGTGGAGCACAGGAGAGAAAACGTCGTGCAGGTACAGAGAACGTTCCTGGAATCGTAGGATACGGCCTTGCTGCAGAACGTGCCAACAAATCCATGAAAGAGCGTACCGCAAAGGAAATTGAGATCCGTGACCATATGATTAACAGGATCCTTACAGAGATCCCATACGTACGTCTCAACGGAGATAAGGTAAAACGTCTTCCGAACAACGTAAACGTAAGCATTCAGTTTATCGAGGGTGAGTCCCTTCTTCTGATGCTTGACAACTTCGGAATCTGCGCATCCAGCGGTTCTGCATGTACATCCGGTTCTCTGGATCCGTCACATGTTCTGCTGGCTATCGGCCTTCCTCATGAGATCGCACATGGATCTCTCCGTATGACATTAAGCGAGGAGACAACAATGGAGGATGCTGATTTTGTAGTAGATAAACTGAAAGATATTACTGCAAACTTAAGAAGTATGTCTCCATTATATGAAGATTTTATTAAAAAGCAGAAAAAATAATAAAAACACTTGCCAGGAGGAAAAAATAATGTATAGTGAAAAAGTAATGGATCATTTTCAGCATCCACGTAATGTAGGTGAGATTGAGAACGCAAGCGGCGTGGGTACTGTAGGAAATGCAAAATGCGGTGATATTATGAGAATATTCCTTGATATTGATGACGAAACCCATATTATCAAAGACTGCAAATTCAAAACATTTGGATGCGGTGCAGCCGTTGCAACAAGCAGCATGGCAACAGAGCTTGTAAAGGGCAAAACCATCGAGGAAGCCATGGAAGTAACAAACAAAGCCGTTATGGAGGCTCTGGACGGACTTCCACCGGTAAAGATCCACTGTTCCCTGCTTGCTGAGGAGGCTATTCATGCAGCTCTCTGGGATTATGCAGAGAAGCATCACATTAAGATCGAAGGTCTTTCCAAACCGAAGTCTGATATCCACGAAGGTGAAGAGGACACAGAAGAGGAATATTAATCCTCTGTATTTGCGATCATAACCGAGGCATGAGCAAGCTTCAATCGAACAGAAACCGTAAGCCATTGAAAGGACAGGTAAGTAAGAAGCATGACAGGACTTACGAACGAAGAAGTTCAGGAAAGAATTGCGCAGGGCCAGGTAAATAATAACGAAAACCCCAACACCAGGACATATAAACAGATCATTCTGGAGAATACACTGACATTCTTCAATTTTCTGAACCTGGTGCTGCTGGTTCTCGTACTGGTGGTTGGTTCCTACAAAAACTCCATGTTTGTAGGAATCATTTTTATTAATACCGTAATTGGAATCATTCAGGAGATCCGTGCCAAGAAGACCATTGACAAGCTGGCTATCCTGACAGAATCCAAGACGGTTGTTCTGCGTGAAGGAAAAAAATGGAAAATTTCTACAGAGAAGCTGGTTGTCGATGATCTGATCTTTCTGAAAGCCGGAGAACAGGTTCCGGCAGATGCGAAGATTCTGGAAGGAAGCCTGGAGGTCAATGAATCTCTGCTGACCGGTGAGGCAGACAATCTTCCGAAGAATACGGGAGATGAGCTTTTTTCCGGAAGTTTTGTGACGGCGGGACAGGCATGCTGCCAGATCATCCATGTTGGAAGTGACAACTATGCGTCAAGGATCACCAGTGAGGCCAAGGAATTCAAACGCCATAATTCAGAGCTTCGAAATTCCCTGAATGCCATCCTGAAGGTGATCAGTATTATTATCGTACCACTGGGTGCGATGCTTTTTTATAAACAGTATTATTTTGTGGGAGATAATATCCGGGATTCCGTCGTCAATATGGTTGCGGCAGTTCTTGGAATGATCCCCGAGGGACTCGTTCTCCTTACCAGTGTGGCGCTGACTCTGGGTGCGCTGAAACTGGCTCAGAAGAAGACTCTGGTGCAGGAGCTGTACTGTATTGAGACTCTTGCGCGTGTGGATACGCTCTGCCTGGATAAGACAGGAACCATTACAGAAGGTACCATGTGTGTGGAAGCAGTGGAGAGCTATCCGCCGGTGTATGATGAGATTTCAGGTGAAGCAGCAGGAAATAAGACTGAGTCTGGTGAAAGTAAGAACGACAGAACTGAGAGTTCTGATCTGGTCGAGGTTTCAGCAGCTTCCGAAATTTCAGCAGTTTCAGCCGCAGAAGCGATTGCAAAAGAGGATGGGAGTTCGATTCTTTCACCACGGGAAGAGTCTGAAGCTGGCACAGAGACGTACAGCCAGGAAGATCCGGAGAAAATCCGGGAGATCGAGCATATCATGGGAAATCTCCTTTCTGTGCTGAAAGACCAGAATGCTACTGCCGATGCACTGCGGGCGAGATTTAAAGTATCCCAGGATATGGAGCTGGATCATGTGATCCCGTTCTCTTCTGACAGAAAGTACAGTGGAGCTGCTTTTAAAGATACAGGCACTTATCTGATGGGTGCTGTGCAGTTTCTTTTTCCGGAAGGGAATCCGGAGCTGGCAGAATACTGCAGCGGTTTTGCGAAAGAAGGACTTCGTGTTCTGGTTGTTGCTCACAGTGAGAATGTAAATGAAGGCACTGAGATCCCGGCAGGGCTTGAGCCGATCGGACTTCTTCTTCTTACGGATGTGATCCGCCAGGAGGCACCGGATACCCTGGCATATTTCGAAAGCCAGGGGGTGGATCTGAAGGTGATCTCCGGTGATGATCCGGTGACCGTTTCTGCCATAGCCAGACGTGCAGGCCTTAAAAATGCGGAGCAGTATGTAGATGCAACAACGATCACAACCCAGGAACAGATGGACGAGGCAGTTGCAACATACAGTGTGTTCGGACGTGTGACACCGCAGCAGAAGCAGGCGATGGTGAAATCTCTTCAGGCACAGAAGCATACGGTTGCAATGACCGGTGATGGTGTAAACGATGTTTTGGCCCTTAAAGAGGCTGACTGCAGTATTGCCATGGCTGAAGGAAGTGATGCGGCCAAGAATATTGCCAATGTGGTATTGCTGGATTCCAATTTTGCAGCGATGCCGGAAATCGTGAACCAGGGACGCAGGGTTGTAAATAATATCCGTACTGCAGCATCCATGTTTCTGATCAAGACAATTTTTTCCGTGCTGCTGTCACTGATCACAATTTTCTTCGGGGATGCCTATCCCTTTGAGCCGATCCAGATGTCACTGATCAGCGCCTGTGCAGTTGGTATTCCTACGTTTCTTCTGGCCCAGGAGAATAATTATGAGAAGATCGACCATACATTTTTGCGTCACGTGTTTATGAATGCATTTCCGGCCGCTGTGACAATCACAGGCTGCGTGTTCAGTGTGATGCTGGTATGTCAGAACGTATATCATTCCAATGCGATGCTGAATACGGCCTGTGTGCTTGTAACCGGGTGGAATTATATGGCCGCACTTAAGACGGTTTACGCACCTTTGAATACCTATCGTAAGGTGATCATTTACAGTATGCAGGTGATCTTTTTCGGGGCGGCGGTGGTTCTGCAGAATCTGCTGACGCTGGGATCTCTGGAATTCGGAATGATCATTCTGGTATTCCTTCTGATGACGTTTTCTCCGATTCTGATCGATGTGATCACAGCCTGGATCAGGAACATTTACAGCCGTTCACTGGATAAAGGAGAACAGGGAAAATTTGCCACATTTATTGATAAGCTGAGAAAATAATAATATGAGAAAAGTAAGAGGACACTACCTGGAAACGGGCAGTGTCCTCTTTAGGTTGAGTGAATAAACTGCGAAACAGATATCCGAAGCAGAGCTGTGTAGCGAATGTGGATCACGCATATCCGCTTGACGAAGATACTATTTCGTATGCATGAGCCAGATAAATCCAAAGGCCGGGATCTCTACGGCCTGTGCATCTCTTTGAACTCCTGTGAGGAGATCTGTATAAGTGCCGTCTTGTTCGTTGATCCAGGCTACTTTGTCCTGGTCACTGAAGTTGTAAATGCAGATCAGTTTCTCTTCGGAAGTTTCTCTTACCAGGGCAAGAAGGGATTTTTCCCAGGTTTCCAGTGTGTGTGCAGGAATCTCAGGGGCAAATACCGGATGGCTGGCGCGGATGGACTCCAACTGTTCCAGACTGTTAAAAATGCGTCCCTGGATCGTCTCGGCATCGGCTCTGTTCCGGGCAAGAATCCAGTTGAAATGGCCGTTGTGGAGCCAACGGGGGTCAGAAGCCCTGGAAGGGTCTGCTTTATAGGTGTAGTCGTTGAGCTGTCCGATTTCATCACCGCTTCGAAGTACCGGGATTCCAGGAAGGGAAAGAAGCAGTGCATGAAGTGCTACATCATATCGGATTCCGCGGCTGACACCATCTGTATTTCCCTCATAATCAAAACGCTCGATTCCTGCAAGGGAGGCAGTTGTTCCGCAGAGCTCGGATTCTTCTGTTTCCGGATTTACATAGATCTCACCCCGAGCAAAGGAATTCGGGAAAAGACCGGAAAGGAATTCATTCAGATAATCTCTGTGAGGACCCTCTGTGATAAAGCTGTCTTTCAGGAAATCATAGTCCAGGTTCCAGCGTACCGTGTTGCGGTTGCGGAGGTAATTCTGGAATACAGGTGCCTGTGGAAGACTGGCCGTCTTATCAATTCCGCGGCGGAGAAGAGTGGTATCTTTTGTGGCAACAGTGTGCCAGATATCGGACATCAGCTGAGTGCTGTTTACAATATGGAGTTCCGGCATATCGGAAGTTCCACCGAATGCAGCCGCTTCTGCTGGTGTGCGGTCTGTCTCACCAAGGAGAAGAACTCCAGGGCATACGATCTCGCAGACCATACGTGTCATGCGGAGAAGAGAGTGCAGTTTCCAGAGATTTTCGCTATCCATCACAGGAAGGACACCAAGACTGAATACAGAAGCGCCCTCATTTGCAAGCTCCAGGATCTGGAGAAGCATTGCATTGAAAAAGGCCGGAGTCTGAAGTACACATGGCGCGCCGGACTGTGGGTCGTCCACAGAAAGGCTTAACGGGATTTCAAGAGCCAGGCGGATACCTGCTTTCTGGCAGTTAACTGCAAGGTCGTGCAGATCTTCTGAGGTTCCGATCTCCGGGATAATGCGAAGAGAGCAGTTGGAAGTTGCCTGGAAAAGATCTGTCAGGTACAGAGTGTCTGCCTTGCATTCACTGATATAGTCCAGCTTACCGGACAGTCCGGCAAGGGTATCTGCGAAATCAGCAGGATTTACAGCCATTCCGGTAAACATGGTCTTACGGAACCAGTCCGGATCAGCAGCACAGTTCTGGTCAGCTTCTTTCATGGAAAGAGAACGCTCGCAGTAGATCTCTTTCATTTTTTTTGTGAGGCTTGAGAATGTGCCGGCAACCTCTGGATGGTCACGGAACAGCTCGCAGTAGAGCCATTTCAGATCGTTGTAGTAGTGGTTCAGGCGTTTCTCGTAGAGTGCATCGTAGGCAGTGTCTTCCTTAGAAGTTTCGACTTTCAGAGGTTCGGTTTTGGAAGTAGTAACTTTCGCCGGTTCAGTTTTGAAAGTTTCGACTTTGATCGGTTCGGTCTTTGAAGTCTCAACTTTAATTGGCTCGGTTTTTGAAGTCTCAACTTTAATTGGCTCAGTTTTTGAAGTCTCGACTTTAATCGGCTCAGTTTTGGAGGTTTCGACCTTGACCGGTTCAGTTTTTGAAGTTTCGATTTTGACGGTTTCGGTTTTTGAAGTTTCAATCTTAACAGTTTCTGGCTTCTTTTTCAGCTGTTGTTCTTTTTTTGCCTGCATGGCAGCTTTCTTTTTCTGGAGTCTTTTTGTTGACATATAGAGTTCCTCCTTAAATAAATTGGTATTTTCGGTATAAAATGTAAACTCTCTGACTGGAGAGAGAAATAGATCTACAGTTTGTGAAAAACCGGCTGACGGTTTTTGAACACAGTATAATAGGAAAAGCCACAGTCACGGAGAACATCGGCTGCCCTGTCAAAAGCATAGGCAATTTTATCCGGGGTGTGGGCGTCTGCACCGATGGTAATGATTTCGCCGCCAAGTTCACGATAACGGCGGATTACATTCACACATGGATTGGGTTCTCCAAGACCGTAGTGATAACCTCCGGTATTCAGTTCAATTCCGATGTTTTTGCGGATCAGTGTACGCAGAATTTCATCCAGGATTTCCTTATAGCGGCCATAGGAGTACTGACGGTTCTGATTGGGGCCGTAACGCACTACATAATCAATGTGTCCGTAGACATCCATTTTATCAAATGCGGCGATATTTTCCAGAATGGATTCAAAATATTCCATATAGCAGGCGGATTCTTTCCGGCCTTCAAAATAAGAAGGATAATAGGGATCATATCCGTGCACCACATGGGAAGAACCAATAACAAAGTCAAAAGGGATTTCTTTCAGAAGTCCGGAAAAAGATTCGGAAAGATGAGGCTGAAGTCCCAGTTCGATTCCGAAATTTACAGAAATCTGGTCCCGGAAAGCATCAGCCAGTTCAAAAAGACGCTGGCGGTATGCCGGGATATCCAGTGAAAAGTCCAGATTTTCCGGTGTTTCCGGGTAATCCGGATCAAGATGCTCGGTAAAACAGATTCCAGTAAGACCTTTATCAACCGCAGTCTGGATCATATCTTCCATGGGTGTTTCGGAATCTGCGGAAAAAGAGGAATGCATATGACAGTCCCATAAAATTTTCTGGCCCATTTTGTACCTCCATATTCAAGTCTGACGAGTGTGCAACAGATGCTGTACCTGCTTTGAAATTTAGAGCTGGCAGGACAGAGATTTCTCTCACAGAATTATAACACATTTTTCATAAATTTTCTTAATATTTATTTTAATGTGCTTTTTTATAAATAGCTCTTGAATTTTTGTTTGGAATTAGGTACAATATGAGACAGGTTGATGTTTCTTTAACAAAGGAACGATTTAAATCACCATTCAATTCATAGGAGGAATTTATCATGGCAGTAAAAGTTGCAATTAATGGTTTTGGACGTATCGGTCGTCTTGCATTCCGTCAGATGTTTGGAGTAGAAGGATTTGAGATCGTAGCAATCAACGATCTTACATCTCCTAAGATGCTTGCTCACTTATTAAAATATGATTCTACACAGGGAAGATATGCTCTTGCTGATAAAGTAACAGCAGGCGAGGATTCCATCACAGTAGACGGAAAAGAGATCAAAATCTATGCTAAGGCTAACGCTGCAGAGCTTCCTTGGGGAGAGATCGGTGTAGACGTAGTTCTTGAGTGCACAGGTTTCTACACATCCAAAGACAAAGCTCAGGCTCATATCGATGCAGGTGCTAAGCACGTAGTTATTTCCGCTCCGGCTGGAAACGACCTTAAGACAATCGTTTACAACGTAAACCATCAGGGTCTTACAAACGAGGACAAGATCATCTCCGCAGCTTCCTGTACAACAAACTGCCTTGCACCAATGGCTAAGGCTCTTAACGATCTTGCACCGATCAAATCCGGTATCATGTGCACAATCCACGCTTACACAGGCGATCAGATGACACTTGACGGACCGCAGAGAAAAGGCGATCTGAGAAGATCCCGTGCAGCTGCAGTTAACATCGTTCCGAACAGCACAGGTGCTGCTAAAGCTATCGGACTTGTTATCCCAGAGCTTAACGGCAAACTTATCGGTTCTGCACAGCGTGTACCTACCCCAACAGGTTCTACAACAATCCTTACAGCAGTAGTTGAAGGAAACGTTACTAAAGAGCAGATCAACGCAGCTATGAAAGCAGCTTCCAATGAGTCCTTCGGATACAACGAGGATGAGATCGTATCCAGCGATATCGTTGGTATGAGATTTGGTTCCCTCTTCGATGCTACTCAGACAATGGTACTTCCACTTGAGAATGGCACAACAGAGGTTCAGGTAGTTTCCTGGTATGACAACGAGAACTCCTACACAAGCCAGATGGTTCGTACAATCAAGCACTTCGGAAAACTTCTGAACGCTTAATTTTCTGCGAACGGGTGTAGAAGAATAGACTCAGAAAGGGTCCGGTCTGAAGAGGACCGGGCCCTTTTTTTCCAAAAGACCAAACAAAAAAATGTCTGAGGAATGACTGTTAACAGAGCGGACAACAATATCGCTCGCCCTTATTGATCTGCTTTTGCAGAAATAAAAGTTAAGGAGATATAGAGATGCTGAACAAAAAAAGTGTTGACGATATCAATGTAAAAGGACAGAGAGTACTTGTAAGATGTGATTTCAACGTTCCGCTTCAGGATGGAAAGATCACAGATGAGAACCGTCTTGTAGCTGCTCTTCCGACAATCAAGAAACTGATCGCAGACGGTGGAAAGGTTATCCTCTGCTCCCACCTTGGAAAACCGAAGGGAGAGCCGAAACCGGAGCTTTCTCTTGCACCGGTAGCTGTTCGCCTTTCCGAGCTTCTTGGACAGGAAGTAAAATTTGCAGCAGATCCTGAGGTAGTAGGACCGAACGCAAAGGCTGCTGTAGCAGCAATGAAAGACGGCGACGTAGTTCTTCTTGAGAACACACGTTATCGTGCAGAAGAGACAAAGAACGAGGATAAGTTCAGCGAAGAGCTTGCTTCCCTTTGCGACGTATTTGTAAACGATGCATTTGGAACAGCTCACAGAGCTCACTGCTCCAATGTAGGTGTTACCAAATATGTGAAGACAGCAGTTGTAGGATATCTGATGGAGAAAGAGATCGCATTCCTTGGAAACGCTGTAAACAATCCGGAGAGACCATTCGTTGCAATCCTTGGCGGAGCTAAGGTTTCCAGCAAGATTTCCGTTATCAACAACCTTCTTGACAAGGTAGATACACTGATCATCGGTGGTGGAATGTCTTACACATTCTCCAAAGCTATGGGTGGACATATCGGAAGATCCCTCTGCGAGGATGATTACCTTCAGTATGCACTTGACATGATGAAGAAAGCAGAGGAGAAAGGTGTGAAACTTCTTCTTCCTGTAGATAACAGAATCGGTGATGACTTCTCCAACGACTGCAATATCCAGGTTGTAAAACGCGGTGAGATTCCGGACGGATGGGAAGGAATGGATATCGGACCTGAGACAGAGAAGATCTTTGCAGACGCTGTTAAAGATGCCAAGACAGTTGTATGGAACGGACCGATGGGATGCTTCGAGATGCCGAACTTCGCACATGGTACAGAGGCAGTTGCAAAAGCTCTTGCTGATACAGACGCAACAACCATCATCGGTGGTGGTGATTCCGCAGCAGCTGTAAATATCCTTGGATATGGCGACAAGATGACACACATCTCCACAGGTGGCGGTGCTTCTCTTGAGTTCCTTGAGGGCAAAGAGCTTCCGGGCGTAGCAGCAGCTAACGATAAAGACTGATAAAAAATAAAGTGTTCCGCGAACACAAAAAGGAGATAAAAACAATGGCAAGAAAGAAAATTATTGCTGGAAACTGGAAAATGAACATGACACCAAGCGAGGCTGTAAAGCTTGTTGAGACTTTAAAACCGCTTGTTGTTAACGATGAAGTTGACGTAGTATTCTGCGTACCGGCTATCGACATCATCCCTGTTGTTGAGGCAGCTAAAGGTTCTAACATCCAGGTTGGTGCTGAGAACATGTACTTCGAGGAGAAAGGTGCTTACACAGGTGAGATCGCTCCGGCTATGCTCGTAGATGCAGGCGTTAAGTACGTTGTACTTGGACACTCCGAGAGAAGAGAGTACTTCGGTGAGACAAACGAGGACGTTAACAAAAAAATGCTCAAAGCTTTCGAGCATGGCATCACACCGATCATGTGCTGTGGTGAGACACTTACTCAGAGAGAGCAGGGCGTAACAATGGACTTCATCCGTCAGCAGGTTAAGGTTGGATTCCAGGGTGTTACAGCTGATCAGGCTAAGACAGCAGTTATCGCTTACGAGCCGATCTGGGCTATCGGAACAGGTAAGACAGCTACAACAGAGCAGGCTCAGGAAGTTTGCGCTGATATCCGTAAATGCATCGCTGAGATCTATGATGATGCTACAGCAGCAGAGATCCGTATCCAGTACGGCGGATCTGTAAACGCTGCAACAGCTCCTGACTTATTCGCTCAGGCTGACATCGATGGCGGTCTTGTAGGTGGCGCTTCCCTGAAACCAGATTTCGGAAAGATCGTAAACTACAAATAAATCGTATATTTTGTTCAAACTGAATAAATAAATTGTATGAAAGAACCCCTGAACACAGATAAATCTGGTAAAATTGCCGGATAAACTGTGGAAGGGGTTCTTTTTTGACAGAATAGCAGATATCACTTTCAGGAAAAGAATCGAGCTGGAAAGTAAAAAAGTGATAATAACATAAAAAACTCTTTCTGACATGGATGACACAGCCGACGAAAAGCTGCATTCCTTTACAGTCAGAGAGAGTTTTTATCATCTTTAGAGGAAGAAGTATAATTCTTCGTATCTGTTTTTTCATTCATTTCATCAGGCTCTGGAATATGCTCCACAATATCTTCAATCTCACAGTGGAGAATGGAACATAGCCTGTCTATTGTGTAAATTTCAACATTTTTATTTTTTCGCAGTCTGTCCAGAAGTGAACGGGTGATCTGATAATGTTCATAAAGATCATACTGAGTAATTCCGCGTTCCTTCATCGTGACCCAAAATCTGTCATATTTTATCATATGTATATCCTGTCCGATTCGTCCTTGAATTAATCTTATTATGAGGGTAAAATTGGGATTACAACAGTGTCCTTATACCGACACTATGGAAAGGAGAAACGATGAGGAAGTTTTTTAAGATCTTTTTTTCGGTGGTAGTTATACTTTATTTTTCAGCTACAATGTTTTATTGTTTTGTAGCCGGAACACCGGAAGCGGGAAAAGGAGCAGCAATCTATATAATGTCAGCAGCAGGTCTGTCAATTCTTTTTCCAGCGTTTACCTGTGGATGCATTCACTACATTATTTACCTCAGAAAAAAACTGGATGAAAAGAGCAAATGATTTGGATTTATGTTATGATAATAGTAAGGAGATTATTGGGGATACAGCATAGCTGTTACGTATTATAATAGAAAGAAAGCCTGCAACTGTGCGGAAGACGCTTATAGGATCATTTGGGGAGGATTTTAATGGGAAATATTCTGGATTATCTGGACTGGAGAGGGGATCTTACTTTTGAACAGACACCCTTTAATCAAGTAGACAATCTGATACTGGCATGTTTTTCTTATCTGGATCTGGATGAAATAGCTGATGTAAAAAACGGGAATACTCTTTCTGTGGAAGAACTTTTTGAGATATTTTCCGGAAAAGAAAAGGATGGAGAGGTGAAAGCAGAAAGTGCTTTTCTGCAAAATACACCAATTCTTCTTGAAAAAATGGCCAGCTCAGAAAGATTTCGAAAATGCAGGGCAGGAGGATATGTTAATGAGATCCTTTTCCGGAAAGCGCAGCAGTTTTCGGCAGTTACAGTGGAACTTCCTGACGGAACTGCATATATTTCTTTTCGTGGAACGGACGATACCATTGTAGGATGGAAAGAAGATTTTAACCTGAGCAACGGAATTGTGCCCTCTCATAGAAAAGCACTGGAATATCTGGAATTTAATGGGACTTACATGCAGTCCATGATTCGACTCGGAGGGCATTCCAAGGGAGGAAATCTGGCTATGTACACGGCAATGCAGTGTGATGACGCACTTCAGGAAAAAATCCTTTCCGTTTATGACAACGACGGCCCGGGTTTCCCGGAAGCGTTTTTCAGTTCAGAGAAAGTAGAAAAGGTTTTGCCAAAAGTCACTCGTATCATTCCTGAGGCATCGGTGATCGGTATGCTGCTCAACCACCAGAAAGATCCTCTGATTGTAGCGAGTACCCAGAAGGGAATCCTGCAGCATGATGCTTTTACCTGGGAGGTGATGGGACCATCCTTTATAGAGAAAGAAAGTCTGACGAGAAGAGCGGCGGCATCAGATCGGAGTCTCCATAAATGGATCGACCATATGGATGAAAGACAGAGGGAGCATCTGATCGGGGAACTTTTTTCCGTGCTGGAAGCAACCGGAGCAGAGACGATTTCACAGATTCAGGACGGCGGCCTGAAAAGTCTGGCGGCCATGGTACGTCAGCTGGATAAACTGGAACCCCGGTCCAAGATCATGGTTCAGGAACTGATCGCCGGAATTTTCGGCAGCTGGCTGGAACTCCTTCCGCTGCCGGAGCTTGACAAAAAGCGTTTTCTGCCATAACATAGGAGTTAACTCTGATAAAAATTGGAAAAAACGGAAAGGGGACATCAGAAAATGAGCGAAAAAGTCGTAAATGCGGCCCTTCTTGGTCTTGGAACAGTAGGAACCGGAGTCTATAAAGTTATCAAAAATCAGGAGCAGGAAATGACAGCCAAGCTTGGACGTCAGGTAAAGATCACGAAGATCCTGGTGCGTAACCTTGAGAAAGCATCTAAGAAGGTGGAAGATCCATCTGTTCTTACAACAGACTGGGCAGATATAGAAGGAGATTCTTCCATAGATATTGTGATCGAGCTGATCGGAGGAATTGAGCCGGCACGTACTTATATTCTTGCAGCACTGAAAGCCGGAAAGAACGTGGTGACTGCAAACAAGGATCTGATCGCAGTCCACGGAAAAGAGATTCTGGAAACCGCCAAGGCTGCACAGAAAGATTTCCTGTTTGAGGCTGCTGTTGCCGGAGGAATTCCGATCATCAGCCCGCTGAAGAACAGCCTCGAGGCCAACCATGTAACGGAAGTGATGGGAATCGTAAACGGAACTACGAACTTTATCCTCACCAAGATGTCCCAGGAGGGAATGGAATTTTCAGATGCCCTTGCTCTTGCCACAGAGCTTGGATATGCAGAGGCAGATCCTACTGCAGATATAGAAGGAATTGACGCAGGAAGAAAGGTAGCGATCCTTGCCTCCGTTGCTTTTAATTCCAGAGTTACTCTTGACAATGTTCATATCGAGGGAATCACCAAGATCACAGCGAAAGATATCCGCTACGCCAAGGAAATGGGCTGTGAGATCAAACTTCTGGGTGTTGCCCGCTGCCAGGAGGACGGTGTTGAGGCTTATGTATGCCCGATGCTGATCCCGGCAGAGCATCCGCTTGCATCTGTCAATGATTCCTACAATGCGGTATTTGTACATGGAGATGCTGTAGGTGATACCATGTTCTACGGACGTGGAGCAGGAGAACTTCCAACAGCAAGTGCAGTTGTCGGTGATATATTTGAGGTAGTCCGTAACATGAAAGCAGACTGCTGTGGACGTGTGGGCTGCACCTGCTATAAGACACTTCCCGTAAAAGCCATGGCAGATACCCACAACCGTTATTTCCTCCGTCTGCAGGTTGAGGACCGCTGTGGTGTGCTTGCGGAGATCCTGGAGCATTTTGCAAAATATCAGGCAAGTGTTGCACAGATCATGCAGAAAGAGAGCAAGAGACCGGATACAGCAGAGGTTGTTGTGATCACCAAGCTGGTAAGTGAGGGCGCTTTCTTTAAGGTTAAGGAAGAACTGGAGAACAGTGCATCTGTAAGAAAGATCTCTTCCATGATCCGTGTATATGAGAAATAAAAAAAGCGTTGCAAAATTCCTGGATTTTGGTACTATATAAAATGGAAAACAAAAGAATCCCGGATGGCGCAGGAAGTTTCCATATCGTCGGAAATCTGTGCCGGATGGAACTTCGATCAAAGATAAGAAGGGGAAAATTATGAGTAAAAAACCAACAGTTTTAATGATCCTTGATGGATACGGACTCAATGACAGACATGACGGAAATGCTGTATATGAGGCGAAGACACCGGTTATGGACGGACTTATGAAAGATTATCCGTTTGTAAAAGGCAATGCCAGCGGTCTTGCTGTAGGTCTTCCGGATGGACAGATGGGTAACTCAGAGGTTGGCCATATGAACATGGGCGCAGGCCGTATCGTATACCAGGAGCTTACAAGAATCACAAAAGAGATCCAGGACGGAGATTTCTTCAAGAACGAGGCACTTCTCGCTGCTATGAAGAACGCAAAAGAGAACGATTCTGCAATCCATTTCATGGGACTTCTTTCTGACGGTGGTGTACACAGCCACAATACCCATCTCTATGGACTTCTTGAGATGGCCAAGAGAGAAGGACTTAAGAAAGTTTACGTACACTGCTTCCTGGACGGACGTGACACACCGCCTGCATCCGGTAAAGAGTTTGTAGAGCAGCTGGAAGCCAAGATGAAAGAGATCGGCGTTGGTGAGATCGGTGTGATTTCCGGACGTTACTATGCAATGGACCGTGATAACCGCTGGGATCGTGTAGAGCTTGCATACAAAGCTCTTACACAGGGCGAAGGAGTAAAGGGAACAGATGCTGCGGCAGCAGTTCAGGCTTCCTATGATGATGGCAAGACCGATGAGTTCGTACTTCCGACAGTGATCGAGAAAGACGGCAAACCGGTTGCAACCATTTCTGATAAGGATTCCGTTGTATTCTTCAACTTCCGTCCGGACCGTGCAAGAGAGATCACAAGAGCTTTCTGCGATGATGATTTCAAAGGCTTTGAGAGAGTGAAGAGACTGGATACTACATTCGTATGCTTCACAGAGTATGATGATACGATCCAGAACAAACTGGTAGCATTCCACAAAGTTCTTCTTCACAATACATTCGGTGAATATCTTGCAGCTCACAATATGACACAGGCACGTATCGCTGAGACAGAGAAGTACGCACACGTTACTTTCTTCTTCAACGGTGGTGTTGAGGAGCCGAACAAGGGAGAGGACAGAATTCTTGTAAAATCCCCGAAGGTTCCGACCTATGACATGCAGCCGGAGATGAGCGCACCGGAAGTTTGCGAGAAACTTGTTGAGGCAATCAAATCTGATAAATATGATGTGATCATCATCAACTTCGCAAACCCGGATATGGTTGGCCACACAGGTGTCGAGGCAGCTGCGATCAAGGCTGTTGAGACTGTTGATGAGTGTGTAGGAAAGGCTGTAGAGGCAATCAAAGAGGTTGACGGACAGCTCTTTATCTGCGCTGACCACGGTAATGCAGAACAGCTTATAAATTATGAGACCGGTGAGCCATGGACTGCTCATACAACCAATCCGGTTCCGTTTATCCTGGTAAATGCAGATCCGAAATACACACTTCGTGAGAACGGATGCCTTGCAGACATCGTTCCGACACTGATCCAGCTTATGGGCATGGAGCAGCCGAAGGAAATGACAGGAGAGTCTCTTCTTGTTGAGAAATAAATAAGATATATGGAATCCCTGCAGATTTTCAAAGATCTGCGGGGATTTTTTTCGTCGGATTGTTCCTATTTTCACACATGGAAAAATTTTTCAAAATCATCTTGTAAAATCATTCCATTTCAACTATAATCCCTCTGATACATAAAGATAGGTAAGTTTTGAGTAAGTATAAAGTTATAAAAAGAATAACAAAAAGCAGCACAAAGTTTATAATTGAATGAATTAAGCAGGGGGGAAAAGTATTTCATGAAAACAGACATGACACAGGGGAAGCCGGTAAAAGTGCTCCTGGGATTTACGATCCCGGTATTTATCGGTAATGTATTTCAGCAGTTCTACAATATGGTAGATGCGGTAGTTGTAGGAAAATTTGTAGGAACAAAGGCACTGGCGGCAGTCGGCTCAACGGGAACGATCATCTTTCTGATTATAGGTTTCCTTCTGGGACTGACAGCCGGATTTACCGTACTGACTGCGCAGAAATATGGTGCGGGAAAAATGAATGAGATGCGCCAGACCGTAGGAAACGCACTGATCCTGACCGCTGTGATTTCCGCAGTTATGACAGCCATCAGCATGACAGGCATGCATGCACTTCTGAAATTCATGCATACACCGGATGATATTTTTAAGGACGCATATGCCTACGTTATGATTATCTGCGGAGGTATTTTTGCCCAGGCATTATATAATATCCTGGCCAGCATCCTACGTGCACTGGGAAACAGTAAAGTGCCACTGTATTTTCTGATCTTATCTGCAATGCTGAATATTGTGCTGGATCTCGTATTTATCATCGTGTTTAAGCTGGGAACGCCCGGAGCAGCCTGGGCTACCATTATTTCCCAGGGCGTATCCGGAGTTCTGTGCCTTATATATATCTGGAAGTTTGTGCCGGAACTTCGTATGAAAAAAGAAGACTGGTATTTCAGACGCGGTCTTGCGTTTAAGCAGATCGGTGTGGGGATTCCCATGGGACTTCAGTATTCCATTACAGCGATCGGAACCATGATGGTACAGTCTGCCTTAAATATGCTGGGGTCTTATGCTGTGGCGGCGTTTACCGCGGGAAGCAAGATCGAGCAGATTTTTACCCAGGCATTTGTGGCACAGGGAACTGCCAGCGCTACCTACAACGCACAGAACATCGGAGCCGGAAAGCTTGAGAGAGTGCGGGAAGGATTCCGGGCTTCTCATTTTATAGGAATTATATATTCGGTTGTTGTAGGAAGTTTTCTGTTCTTTGCGGGAAAATATTTCGCATATCTGTTTATCTCGGATAATATTGAAGAAGTGCTTCCCATGGTAGCAATCTATGTAAAATGTGTGGCACTGTTCTTTATTCCGCTGTATTTTGTCAATGTGTTGCGAAATGGAATTCAGGGAATGGGATACGGTCTTCTTCCTATGATGGCAGGTGTGGCAGAACTTGCGGGAAGAGGAATCACCGCTACCATTGCAGCAGGAAAAAGCAGCTATGTTGGTACCTGCCTGGCAAGTCCGGTGGCATGGGTTTTTGCATCGGTGCTTTTATGGGGCATGTATTTTTATGTTATGAAAGATATGTCCCGGAAATTGTACGGTACAAATAAGTTATAAAAAAACCGTGAAATGAGATGCAATTTCCAGAAAGTATGATATAATGAAAAAGCTGGTAACTGATCCGTGCACATCAGTGCGGATTAGCCCGGAAAGTATCAATGGAAAGGTGTCTTTTCGAAAGACACATAAACATAGAGGTGAAATATAAATATGAGCAACGAGGAGAAGAAAGACATCGAAGATAAGATCAATGACGCCATGGCGAAGATTGTCAGTGATACAGTCGGAGATGTCCAGCCTGAGAAAAAATCAGATCCATCCGCTTCTCACGTAACAGCAGAGAACTCAAAATCTGCAGGACATTCGAAGTCAGCCAGACCATCTAATGTGTCGCATGCAAGATCTGCGAGACCATCCGGTGGATCAGGAACTTCAAGATCAGGACGGCCATCTGGCAATGGTACAGTCACTTCCAAGTCAGCGAGGCCGAAGAAGATCAGTTATGTGCCTATTGATGAATCTGAATTTGCCCCCATCGTTCTCCCCAAAAAGAAAAAGCATAAGGCTTTGAGGGTAACTGGAATGATCGCAGCGATGGTTCTGGTTGCTGCCGGGTGTGCGTACGCAGGAGTGTCTTATTACTACACGAATCATTTTTTTGAGGGGACAACGATCAATGGAATTAACAGTTCCAATAAAACTGCGTATGAGGTAGAACAGGAGATCGCCAGTAAGATGGCGGATTACAGCATTGAGATAAAGGCCAGAGATCAGGAAGCACAGACGATCACCGGTTCGGATATCGACTATCGCTATATATCAAGTGGAGAGATATTGAATCTTCTGAAAGAGCAGAAACCTTATGAATGGGTGAAAGGTTTTTTTGAAAAAACAACCTATACAGCGAAAGAGGAGACAGCTTTTGACAAGACCAAGCTGGAGAATGAGGTGAAGTCGCTGAACTGTGCACAGAAGGAGAATCAGGTAGCTCCGGAAAATGCATACGTAAGTTTTAATAATTCTGAGTTCACTATTGTGCCGGAGACAGCAGGAAGTGAGCTGAAGGTAAAAGAAGCTTATCAGATGATCAGTGAGGCCATCAGCAGTGATGACGCGGAAGTAGATCTAGGAAGCAATCCGGATGCTTATGTCACAGCCGATATCACAAGTGACAGTGCTGATCTTCAGGCAACTGTAGATGCATACAACAATTTTGCGAAAGCAAGTATCACGTATACATTTGGGGATGAGACAGTAACTCTTGACGGAAATACGATCAAAGACTGGCTGCAGTTTGACGAGAAAGGACAGCTGATCCAGGATGATGCGTCTTTTAAACAGCATATTGTTGATTATGTAGCACAGCTTGCGGCAGCACATGACACAGTTGGCACAGAGCGGCAGTTCCAGACTACAAGTGGAAGAACAGTATCTGTATATGGATCTGCATATGGCTGGAAGATCGATCAGGACGGAGAGGTAGCACAGCTTACCCAGGAGATACAGTCCGGAACGCAGACGACCAGAGAGCCGGTTTATTCCATGAGAGCCAATTCCTATGGCGTCAATGATCTGGGTAATACTTACATTGAGGTGGATCTGACTGAGCAGTATATGTGGTATTATCAGGATGGAAATGTAATATTTGAGTCGGATATCGTATCCGGACTCGCAAGTGATCCGGATAGAAAAACGCCTCCTGGAATTTTCACCCTGTATTACAAGAAGAGCCCGGATGTACTCCGTGGTACCAAGAAAGCAGATGGAACATATTCTTATGAACAGCCGGTAACTTACTGGATGCCGTTTAACGGAGGAATTGGATTCCATGATGCGGACTGGCAGCCATACTTTGGTGGTGACCGGTATCTCACAGGAGGTTCCCACGGCTGTATCAATATGCCGCCGGATAAGGCAGGAGAGCTTTACAATATTATTCAGTACAATGTTCCGATTATCTGTTTTTATTGATCGGATCTATAGCAATAACAAACAGGAGCCAGCCGGTGATCCGGTGCGGGGCTCCTGTTATTTATAAGGAGGAAAATAATTATGTTTGATCAGACATTCAGTTATGTACTGGCAATTGCGGCGCTGGTAATAGGCGTTATGCTTCTTACAGGTCATGGATCTGTGTTTATGAAAGGTGGGAATACTCAGGCCAGAGCACAGAAATATGATGAGAAAAAAATGGAAAAGTTTTCCGGAATCTGCCTGATTCTTATTGGAATTGCCACCGGGGTCGATGCTTTTACCGAAAGCATGGCAGCAAAGATTGCATATGTGGTTATCTTATTTGTGATCCTCGCAGTTTTTCTGTTTCTTCTCAGAACAAAATGTCTGAAAAAATAATATAGGGCCGATTTCTGTGATCCATAAAAAACCTCTCTGTGGATATCCGGAAACGATTCTTATCGTTTCCGGATTCGCAGAGAGGTTTTTATTTTGAGTAATCCTGTAAAGGTCTGACAGCATTGTGGGAAGCGGTAGATCACATCCGGACAAGTTCCTTTTGATGCATTAATTCCCGGAACTACTATCGTTTAATTTTGTACGGCTGGTATGACGGAATGTCATTGTAAAGACAATGCCCTTTACAATGGAAGTAAGGGAAAGCGCCCACCAGATACCGTCAAGTCCCATTCCCACGTGAGTCAGCAGCATGGCAAGCGGAATTCTGGAACCGGTCAGGATAATGCTGATGATACTGCAGAGTTTGGTCATTCCAAGACCGGACAGAGCACCGATGGTCATCAGCTCAATGGCCATAAACGCCTCGCTGAAACCAATGATGATCAGGTAATTTACGGAAATTCCAAGTGACTCCGGATCATGGAAAAACAGACCGGAGATCGGGCGTGGAAGCAGCACAAAAGATGCGGTTATAATAAGACCCCAGATTGCCAGGATGCCGAAAGAAATGCGGTATCCATGGCGGATGCGGTCGTATTTTTTTGCACCGAAATTCTGTGCGGTAAATGCATTTAATGCAGAGGCAAAACCATCTGCGGTATTCCAGGAAACAGATTCGATCTGCCCGCCCACACGCTGGACAGCGATGGCAGCAGCACCGAAGGCGGAAACCATTCTGGTCAGTACCATGGAGATCATGCAGTAGATCATGCTCTGGATAGCTGTTGGCAGACCAATGCGGAGGATATTTTTATAAAATTTTCCCGGAAAACGTGAGAAAAGATGAAGCCCACGAAGTACATTGGGTTCCAGCCTGGACGTAAAAATACGGAAAACCAACACTGAAAAAACCAGGATCTGAGCAGTTACTGTGGCAATGGCAGCCCCCACAGTCTCAAGCCGTGGAAACGGTCCCACGCCAAGAATCAGGAGTGGATCCAGGATCATATTTCCTACAAGTCCCAGAAAATTGGCCATCAGTGGTGACCTGGAATCTCCCTGAGCTGTGAAAAGTCCGGTGAGGGTCAGGTTCAGGAAGGAAAAAATGATCAGTCCGCAGGTGATCAGCATATAAGATCTGGCAGAAGCATAGGCATCAGGGTCTGCCAGATTAAAAAATCCGATCAGCGGATCGAGAAAAACGATGCTTGCCACAGCAAATAAGAGGCCGAACAGAATGGTCATCTGCAAGGCACTGGCTGCGTAGAAACCGGCTTCTTTATAATCTTTCCTGCCGCAGGCCTGGGCAGTGTTTACCTGTCCGCCCATTCGGGGAAGGGCGACCAGTCCCTGGGAAAGCCACACATACATGCCACCTACCCCTACGCCGGCAACTGCTTTGGATCCCAGAAGCCCGATCCAGGCCATGTCCGTGATATTATAGGCAGTTCCCAGAAAGGAAGAGGCCATGATAGGAAGGGCCAGTTCCGCAAGAGTTTTCAGGATTGGACCGGAAGTAAGGTCTATGGATTTTGATCTTTTCATACTCATCTGCATATCTCCGTAAGGTCAAAAGGCCTGGTGATCCGGTAATCCGGTTTATCCACCTGACCGAAACCGTATTCAGCAAAGATAAAAGGAACTCCTGCTTTCCGGCAGGCATTAAAGTCTCCTATAGTATCACCGATATAAACCGGATCGGAAAGATTATTATCCTCGCGGATCTTCATGATATTTTCCGCTTTGGCCATGCCGGTGTCACCGGGACAGAGATGGCCCTTGAAATAGTGGCCAAAGCCTGTGGATTTCAGGAACACTTCAATATATCCGGCCTGGCAGTTACTGACGATAAAAAGAGGAAAACGGCTGGAAAGGATCTTCAGTGTTTCCTCAAGATCCGGATACAGCGGAGCACATTTGCGAAGCAGTGCCTCGTGCTCTGCCTGGCAGCAGCCGTCAATGATCCGAAGCTGTTCCGCTTCCGAAAGCTCCGGAAAAAGAGCCTTCGCAATATCCGGCAGCAGCTGGCCAAAAAGTCCCATCAGCCGGCTGGAACTTACATCGGTATCCATGTGTTCCGTATGGATAAGGTAATCGCTCCATGCCTCAGCCACGATCCCTGTGGAATCCCAGAGCGTACCGTCAACATCAAAAATAATACTGTCCATCAGAAAAACCTCCCAAAATATCTGTAATATGTAAAAAAGCAACTCTTTGTACTGGACATAGTACAAAACAATTCTATATGAGAAAAGAAAAAAAAGCAACTGTGCTTTTGAAGATTTTATGTTATAGTAAAAGATATGAGGGAAAAAATATGAACTATAAAAATACGATCAGAGGTATTTTCAAAGACAGGCCAAACCGGTTTATCGCCCATGTACAGATCGGGGATCAGCTGGAGACGGTTCACGTAAAGAACACAGGCAGATGCAGACAACTTCTTGTTCCGGAAACAGAAGTGATCCTGGAAAAGAGTGACAATCCTGCCAGGAAAACAAAATACGATCTGATCTGTGTAAACAAGGCGGGCCGTTGGATCAATATGGATTCCCAGGCTCCGAATAAAGCAGCAGAAGAGTGGGTGGCAGCCGGAAATCTTTTTCCGGAGAAAGTGACTGTCAGGCGGGAGAAGACATATGGAAACTCCCGTTTTGATCTGTATGTGGAATCTGAAGAGCGAAAGGCTTTTATTGAGGTAAAAGGCGTCACCCTGGAAGAAAATGATATCGTGCGTTTTCCGGACGCACCTACAGAGCGTGGGATCAAGCATCTCCACGAACTGATGAAAGCGGCATCTGACGGCTATGAGGCCTATCTTCTTCTGGTGATCCAGATGAAGGACGTACGGTATTTTGAACCGAACCGGGAGACACATCCGAAGTTCGGGGAAACACTTAAGGAGGCAGCAGATGCCGGTGTCCACATCCTGGCCTATGACTGCGCCATCACGGAAGATTCCATGAAGATCTGTGATCCGGTACCGGTGAAATTATAGAAAGGAAACAATATGACCGAAAACATTGCAGAACCCCTTCTGAAATGGTACGATAAAAACAAGAGGATCCTGCCCTGGCGTGATAAGGACAATGCCTATTACACCTGGGTATCGGAGATCATGCTCCAGCAGACCAGAGTGGAAGCTGTGAAACCTTATTTTGCACGGTTTATCCAGGAGCTTCCAGATGTGGCAGCACTTGCGGCGGCGCCGGAGGAGCGTATTGTCAAGCTGTGGGAGGGACTTGGCTATTACAGCCGTGTCCGCAACATGCAGAAAGCGGCCATTCAGGTCATGGAAGAATATGACGGCAGGATTCCTGAAGACTTTGAGACACTTCTCTCGTTAAAAGGAATAGGAAGATATACGGCAGGTGCCATTGCATCCATTGCCTACGGGAAGAAAGTCCCGGCAGTAGATGGAAATGTACTGCGGGTATATACAAGACTAACCGAAAACCATGAAGATATCATGAAACAGTCTGTGCGGAAAGCTGTAGAAAACGAGCTTACAGAGCGGATGCCCAAGGATCGGCCCGGAGATTTCAACCAGGCCATGATGGAACTGGGAGCTGTAGTCTGTGTTCCAAACGGAACGGCAAAATGCGAAGAATGTCCTCTAGGAGAATTCTGCCTTGCCAGAAAACACGGAACAGTAGAAGAACTTCCGGTAAAAGCACCGAAAAAAGCCCGCACCATAGAACAGCGCACCATCCTTGTAATCCAGGACGGTGCCAGCACAGCAATCCGGAAACGCCCGGATACAGGACTTTTGGCAGGCCTTTATGAGCTTCCCAATGTGGAAGGACACCTGACCAAAAAGGCAGCTCTCGCCCAGGTAAAAGATATGGGACTGGAACCCTTAAGGATCGAAGCACTGCCGGATGCGAAGCACATTTTTTCACATATTGAATGGAGGATGTGCGCTTACCGTATCGCGGTATCTTCTCTGGAAGAAGCACCTAGGGAAAAGTTCCTGTTTGCAGATAAGAGAGAATCTGCCGAGAAATATGCAATACCATCTGCGTTTCGCGCATACACCAGATACATGAAGGAGGAAAACACATGAAACTTTTGAGCGTAGCAATACCATGCTATAATTCAGAGGCTTATATGTCAAAATGCATCAATTCCCTGCTGATCGGAGGAGAGGAAGTAGAGATCATCATTGTAGATGATGGTTCCAGTGACCGTACTGCCGAGATTGCAGATGATTATGCCGAGAAATATCCAACCATCGTAAAAGCCATCCATCAGGAAAACGGCGGCCATGGACAGGCAGTGAACACAGGAATCAAAAACGCAACAGGACTTTATTTCAAAGTTGTGGACAGCGATGACTGGGTAAATCAGGATGCCTATTATGAGATCCTGAAGACACTTTACGATCTCACCCGCGGAGCCGAGACTGTGGATCTTCTTATCAGTAATTTCGTCTATGAGAAGCAGGGAGCTACCCGCAAAAAGGTCATGCAGTACAGACACTGTTTTCCAACAAACCAGATTTTCGGATGGGACGAAGTACGCCATATGAAAAAAGGCCAGTACCTTCTTATGCATTCCATGATCTACCGTACCAAACTTCTTCATGACTGTGGAATGGAACTTCCGAAGCATACGTTCTATGTAGATAATCTGTTTGCGTTTGAGCCGCTTCCCTATGTAAAAAATCTCTATTATCTGGATGTGAATTTCTACCGGTATTTTATTGGAAGAGATGATCAGTCCGTCAATGAGAAAGTAATGATCAAACGTATTGATCAGCAGATCCGTGTAAACAAGCTGATGGTGGATGCCTATCTGAAAGCAAATGTAAGCAACCGGAGACTCCGTGCGTATATGTTCAGCTATCTGGATATCATCACAACCGTTTCTTCAATCATGCTGGTAAGAGCTGCAACGCAGGAATGCCTGGATAAAAAACAGGAGCTGCAGGATTACATCAAAGATCAGAATATGGGACTGTACCGGAAACTTCGGAGAAGTCTTTTCGGAAGAGTGTCCAACCTTCCGGGAAGAGGTGGAAGAAAGATGTTTGTGGCAGCCTATAAGATCTGTCAGAAGTTTTATGGATTTAACTAGGACGCAAATAAAAAAGCCCCCAACGGGGCTTTTTTTGTTATAAATTTTGTTCCGGTTTCTTCTTGCTCATCTGTGCCATAGCACGCTGTTCCTCATAATCTTCCACTCTCTGTGGGTAGAACAGCAGATGTCCGAACAATGCCAGTGTGGTACCGAGACATACATCGATCACCGAATGCTGTTTGATAAACATGGTGGACAGGATGATCAGAATGGAAAGGATCAGAGATCCTCTCTGGATCCATTTCTTATCTTTCAGTGCCTGGCAGTGATGGATGGCAAAATAAACAGCCAGGGAATTAAATACATGGATACTTGGCAGGATGTTGGTCGGGGTATCTGTCCTGTAGATTTCTGCAATCAGCTGTGTAAAGATATTGTTTCTCGGGAATACCGCAGGGCGGAGATGCTGAATATTCGGATAGATGTAGGAAACAACAAGGAAAACCGTCATTCCCATCATCAGATTGAAGATCAGCTGGAAATATTCCCGTTTATTCTTATTGCGGAACAGGAAATACACAACTGTCAGTATCACATATGGAAACCATAAAAGGTACGGAATAATAAAAATCTCGCAGAACGGGATCATATCATCAAAAACAGTATGTACAACATGGTAGGCACGTACAGGCCGCTGTTCCAGATATCCAAACAGGATAAGATACACAACGAAATAGATCGCTATGATAAAACCGTGCCTGTATTTTTTTATCTTACTCAACATTTTGCCGCTCCTTTTCTTGATGTATGGCCAAAATGCCATGGGTGTCAGTCTTAAGCTTCTTTTTTGTCAAGTATCTACCTGCTACTATAACACAGGCATTATGATTTTTAAAGGTTTCTTTTCAATGGTCACAGAAAATTCACGCTGGATTCCGCCGGATTCTCCGTCTTTATGCACAGGAAGAGGACGGTCACTTGTAATATGTACGTTTTTGCACTGCGAAATATGTACACCGCGAAGGTGTGTATGTTTTCCCCAGAGTGCACCTGGCAGGCAGAAAAGCATTTTCAGTTTGGAGATTCCTTCAATGACGATTACATCCAGAAGGCCGTCATCCGGACTGGCATCCGGGCAGAACTTAAAGCCGCCTCCTTCGTATTTCTGGTTCATTACAGCCACAAACCAGGTTTTCCCGAAGGTTTGTGGTTCGCTTCCGTCAAAGGTTACCGTAACCGAAGACGGGGTGAGGAAGAGAAACTGTTTCAGCGCCACCATAAGATAGATCAGTTTGCCCATATGGAGACGGTTGAGAAATTTTTTCCCCGGGGTGATCAGGACTTCCTGGCAGACTGCAGCATCGTAACCCATTCCCGCACTGATGCCGAACCGGTAAGAATGGCTGCCAAGATGGATCACAGGAACATCCATGGAAATCGTCCTTCTGTTCTCAAGGATGGAGTGAAGTGCTTCAAAAGGATCAAATGGCAGACCCATGCTGCGGCAGAAATCATTGCCGGACCCAACCGGAATAAATCCAAAGATGACTGAAGACAGATCACGGATCCCGGTAAGTACTTCGTAAATTGTGCCATCACCGCCTACAGTTACCAGCGTTACCGGATCTTCCGGCGTTCCAGCGGCACTGATCTTTTCTGCCAGCACTGTGGCGTGTCCCACATATTCTGTGAGAAAATACTGATATGAAATCCCCTGACTTTCCATGATGCTGCGAAGCCGGTTCCAGACATTACGCCCCTCTCCGGATCTTGAATTGGGATTCACAATAAAAGAATACATAATAAAAACCTCCAAACAACTGTCAGCTTTATCATAACATTGACGTCCGGCTTTTACAAATTAAAATTTCTTAAGGATTTCTATATTTTACATAAACTTAACGTTTTTTCTATGTTGGATTTTACGAAGGCACTTTATACTTGCAACTGTCAGGTGAAAAATGAAGTTGGAGGAAAATTATGATATATCTGGTGGAAGATGACGAAAGTATCCGTGAACTTGTTGTATATACATTAAACAGTCAGGGCCTTGATGCACAGGGATTTGAACGGCCATCACTTTTCTGGAAGGCGATGGAAAAAGAACAGCCTTCTCTGGTACTTCTGGATATTATGCTTCCGGAAGAAGACGGACTGTCTATTTTAAAGAAAATCCGTATCCGTCCGGATGTCCGGAAACTTCCGGTGATCATGCTTACTGCAAAAGGCAGTGAATTTGATACAGTGGTAGGCCTGGACAGCGGTGCAGATGACTATATTCCGAAACCGTTCCGCATGATGGAACTGATCTCCAGGGTACGGGCCCTTCTTCGGAGATCAGAGGACAATGGCGCAGAGGAATACCGCATGGAAAATCTTTATGTGTGTCCGGGAAGACATGAGGTGACCGTTGACCAGGAACCAGTGAATCTGACACTGAAAGAATATGAGATGCTTTGTCTCCTTCTGAAAAACAGTGGAACGGTTCTCTCCAGAACTCAGCTTTTAAATCAGATCTGGGGATATGAATTTGACGGGGAAAGCAGAACCGTAGATGTACATATCCGTACCCTTCGCCAGAAACTTGGTTCAGCCGGTGATCTGGTGGAAACGGTCCGTGGGGTAGGTTATAAGATCAGCGGAAAATGCGCGTAATAAAAACAAAAAACACAAAAAAATAAAAGAGCATTTCGACGGAAAAAGGCTTTGGCCCTTTTCTGGACGAAGTGCTTTTTTCATGCTATAATAGGTGAACCCTGGAGCGTAATCGAGAAGGCTCCAAAGAGCATGAGGTGAAATAAAAAATATGAAATCATTAGTGATCGCAGAGAAACCGTCGGTTGCCAGAGACATTGCCAGAGTCCTCCACTGCAGCCAGAAAGGGAACGGAACCCTGGAAGGAAAAGACTATGTGGTGACCTGGGCACTGGGACATCTGGTAACCCTGGCAGATCCGGAAGAATACGATAAAAAATATACCAAATGGGAACTTTCCACTCTTCCCATGATGCCGGAGAAGATGAAACTGGTGGTGATCCGTCAGACATCCAAACAGTACAATGCAGTAAAAACCCAGCTTTACCGGAAGGATATCGGGGAGATCATCATTGCCACAGATGCCGGACGAGAGGGAGAACTGGTAGCCAGATGGATCCTTGCAAAGGCAGACTGTCATAAACCAATCAAACGTCTGTGGATCTCATCGGTAACGGACAAGGCGATCCGTGACGGTTTTGCCCACCTTAAGAATGGTCATGATTATGATAATCTTTACCGTGCGGCACAGGCAAGGGCAGAGGCAGACTGGTTGGTGGGAATGAACGGAACCAGAGCGCTGACCTGTAAATACAATGCACAGCTTTCCTGCGGACGTGTGCAGACACCGACCCTTGCCATGATCGCAAGAAGAGAGCAGGAGATCCGGGAATTTAAACCGGAAAGCTATTACGGAATTACTATTGAGGCAGGAAACGTGCGCTGGACCTGGCGTGACGGAAAGAGCGGAAGCCTCCGTACATTTAAGAAGGAACGTGCCCAGGAGATCCAGACAAAAGCCGGAAAAGGCAGCATTACCGTAACAAAAGTTTCCAGAAAGCCGAAGAAAACTTATGCACCGGGACTTTATGATCTGACAACTCTTCAGAGAGAGGCCAATCAGAAATACGGTTTTTCCGCAAAAGAGACGCTGAACATCATGCAGCGGCTCTATGAGAACCATAAGGTTCTTACTTATCCAAGGACCGATTCCAGATATATCGGAAAAGACGTAGTTCCTACTATTAAAGAACGTCTTCAGGCATGTGGAACAGGTCCTTACCGGAAACTTGCCGGTGTGCTTGCCAACAAACCAATCCAGGCCAATGCAAGTTTTGTGGATGATAAGAAAGTCAGTGACCATCATGCAATTATTCCGACAGAACAGTTTGTACAGCTGGATCATATGACAAATGAGGAACGGAAAATTTATGATATGGTAGTCCGCCGTTTCTTAAGTGTGCTGTATCCGCCGGCTGTATATGAGCAGGTGAGCATGGAAGGAACGGCAGCAGGAGAAACTTTCGCCGCAAGCGGACGAATCGTAAAAAGCGCCGGATGGAGAGAAGTCTATGAAGGTGGCTGTCAGGATGAGGAAGAAGAGGAGGCTGACAGGCTGAAAGACCAGAAGCTTCCGGCCCTTGCGGAAGGCCAGATTCTTACTGTGGAATCTGCATCCCTTACAAATGGACAGACAAAACCGCCTGCAAGATTTACAGAGGCCACACTTCTTGGCGCCATGGAGAATCCGGTCCACTTTATGGAAAGCCACGACAAAAAGGCGGCAAAAACTCTGGGCGAAACCGGCGGTCTTGGAACAGTAGCAACAAGAGCCGATATCATCGAGAAACTTTTTAACAGTTTTATGATGGAAAAAAGAGGCAATGAGATCTACATTACCTCCAAGGCAAAACAGCTCCTGGAACTGGTTCCGGAAGAACTGAAGAAGCCGGAACTTACCGCAGACTGGGAGATGAAACTCAGCGATATCGCAAACGGGAAACTCCGTCAGGATAAATTCCTCACAGGGATCCGTGAGTATGCCTGTGAGATCGTAGATGAGATCAAGAGCGGACAGGGAACGTTCCGCCATGACAATATGACAAACAAGAAATGCCCCAACTGTGGCAAACACCTTCTGGCAGTTAATGGAAAGAATGCGAAGATGCTGGTATGTGAGGACAGAGAATGCGGATACAGGGAGACGGTATCCAGAACTACCAACGCGCGCTGCCCGAAATGCCACAAGCGGATGGAGATGCTTCTGAAGGGAAAAGAAGAGACCTTTGTATGCCAGTGCGGATATAAAGAGAAGCTTTCAGCTTTCCAGGCAAGACGTGCCAAAGAAGGTGCAGGTGTCAATAAAAGGGATGTGCAGCGTTATCTTAAAAAACAGCAGAAAGAGGCCAACGAGCCGGTAAACAACGCATTTGCACAGGCATTATCAGGAATCAGACTGGATTAAATAAGTTGGCTGTCAGAAGCAGGTACCCGGAGATTTGGATATAGATGCGCCGGTCAGAAAGCAGGTATCTGGCAGAACAGGACAGCAGAAAGAGAGGAAACGGATATGGGATTACAGGATGACAGAATGTCAGGAAATATTCAGGATATCGCAAGACTGATCACAAGGCTTCTTCTTAAAGGAGACATGCCACAGTATACACTTCCGGCAGCAGAGGCAGATTATACAGAAGCAGATCATCTTTTTAAGAAGGTTATCGGACTTGCTGATGAGGGAGATATCAACGGAGCGGAAAATGAGCTTCTTATGAATATGGAGGATGATGATCCAGATTATCTGGAACTTGCCCTTACGTTTTATCTGTATCTCAACGATATGGACGGAGATTACCTGGATGACCACGGTTACTCCAGAGAAGAGGTTCTGGACGGAGTGAAAAGCCTGGCAGAGGACTGGGGCGTTACCGGACTGGAGACTCTGGTCTGATGCGGCGGGAAGTTACGCTGGAGGAGATTTCCGACGGCCGTTTATACGAAGCAAATGACATGGTAAAGGCAGACTGCCAGGACTGCAAAGGCTGTTTTGACTGCTGTACGGGAATGGGAGATTCCGTTGTGTTGGACCCGCTGGATGTATGGCGGTTAAGCCAGGGCCTTCATTTAAGTGCGGACCAGCTTCTCACGGGAAAAATCGAACTTGGCGTTACAGACGGGAACATTTTGCCGCATCTTAAGATGGCGGGCGCAGAGGAACGATGCGTATTTCTGGATGGAAACGGGAGGTGCTCCATCCACAGCTTCCGTCCGGGTTTCTGCCGCCTGTTTCCGCTGGGAAGATATTATGAGGATGGTGGATTTAAGTACATCCTTCAGATCCACGAGTGCAAAAAGACCAGCCGCAGTAAGATCAAGGTCCGGAAATGGGTAGATACACCGGATTTCAAAAATTACGAAAAATTTGTCTGTGACTGGCATTATTTTCTTCTGGATGTACAGGAAGTTCTCTATGAGAGTGAGGACAGTGACCTGATTCGAAACCTGAATATGTATGTGGTAAACCAGTTCTATCGGAAACCTTATGATGGAAACCGGGATTTTTATGAGCAGTTTTACGAGAGACTTGCGGCGGGAAAAGAGCTCCTGAGCCTTGGTATGTGAAACAGACCAGGCAGCGAGGCAGGCTGAATTACCTGCCGGAAAGTCTCTTAAGCGGAGGAAAGAAAGGACTTTTTAACATATGAACTTAAATCAGCTCACATATTTTGTGACGCTTGCCCAGATCGAAAATTATACCAGGGCGGCCAAGCGGCTGGATATTACACAGCCAAGCCTCAGCCATGCCATCTCCAACCTGGAAAAAGAACTCCAGGTTCCACTTTTTGAGCGTCACGGAAGAAATGTGACCATGACCAAATACGGGGAAATGTTTCTGAAATATGTGCAGGACTCCTTACATATCCTGAATCTTGGTGTGGAGAGGATCCAGGAGGCGGCAAGGATTCCAGGCGGAAGCATTTCCATCGGATATATCCATACCCAGGGACGCAGATTTATTCCGGAACTTGTACGTGGGTTTCTTGATGAGCAGGAAGGGAAGAAGATTGATTTTCATTTCCAGAATGCAGCTACCGGGAACCTGATCCGGGGCCTGAAAGAAGAAAAGTTTGACATGATCTTCTGCTCCCGTGCGGAAGGGGAAAAAGAGATCAGTTTTGTACCGGTAGCGGAAGAAAAACTGGTGGCTGTTGTACCGGAAGATCATGCTCTTGCCGGAAAAAATACAGTGACCATAGAGGAACTGGGCCAGTATCCCCAGGTGACTTTTACCCCTACCAGTGGGCTGTATTTTGTGGTGCGTGAACTTTTTGAAAAAGAGGGGATCGTACCGGAAACCGCTTTTGAAGTGGAGGAGGATGGCGCCCTTGCGGGAATGGTGGCAGAAGGGTTCGGTGTGGGAATCGTGCCGGATGTGCCGGTGATCCATACTCTGCCTGTGAAGATCTTAAATATCGAGAATCTTCATTACCGCCGTTACATATACATGGGAATGTTGAAAAAACGGTACCCAAGTTCTCTTGTGGAGCAGTTTCGGGATTATATTTTCAAACATTACCGGATCTATGAAGTGATACAGTAGAATACCTGTGAAAAAATTGTATGAAAAAATCTCTGCTTTTGTAATAATAGGGCAGAGATTTTTTAATCGAATCAAGGAAGTCCCCTGCTTCACTTGCGAAAAGCAATAAGCAGCGGGGGGAGTTGCTTGTATCAGGAGGAGTGATCCTCCTGATAAACTGCGAAGCAGTTATTCGGTGTAGAGCTGTGTAGCGAATGCGGATTGCGAATATCCGTTTGACTGTAGATTTCAATAGGATTTTGGTTATGAGGGCAGAGGAAGAAGTGTGATTCCGGGTGTCAGGGCTCATTCTTCGGTAAGATATGTGACAGGATTCCCTGAAAAAATCATAGAAAATATCTATGAATCACATGTGCAAATTCAATAAAAGTTTAGGTTGAGATAAAAATGACCAGTTGGTATAATAAGAACAGACACTTGGTTTAAAGTGATAAAGTGATGACGGAAATCCGTGATACAACGAACGAAGCAAAGGAGAAGTTATGAACCAGTTAGAAGTATTAAGAGAGAGCCTTGGACAGTGCGATGAGATCATCCTGGACGCACTGCTTATGAGAAACAGAATCGTAGAGGACATCATGGTATACAAGGAAGCCAACAATCTTCCGGTACTGCAGCCGGAGCAGGAGGCGAAGCAGAAAGGATGGCTGGAAGCCAGAATGGAAGGCAGACGCCATAAGAAAGAAGTTAATGATGTTTTCGCAAGCATCACACAGAACAGTAAGAGAATCCAGTCCAGAAATCTTTTCAACTACAATATTTTCCTGATCGGATTCATGGGCGCAGGGAAATCCACAATCTCTGATTATCTGAAGAACGCGCTGGCTATGGATGTTGTGGAGATGGATCAGTGTATCGTGGAGAGACAGGGAATGAGCATTTCCGATATCTTTGAGACTTACGGAGAAGAGTATTTCCGTGAGCTTGAGACAAACCTTCTCATTGAGATGCAGTCTCAGTCCAATGTTGTCGTATCCTGTGGCGGTGGTGTTCCCATGAGAGAGCGCAACGTTGTTGAAATGAAGAAAAACGGCCGTGTTGTACTCCTTACCGCAAAACCTGAGACGATCCTGGAGCGTGTAAAAGACAACCATGACCGTCCGCTGCTTGAGAACAACAAGACGGTTCCGTTCATCGCAGATCTGATGGAGAAACGTCGTGCGAAATACGAGGCAGCAGCCGACATCGTTATTGAGACCGATGGTAAGAGCGAGCTTGAGATCTGTGAGGAGATGATCCACAGACTTCGTGAGGCAGATGCGAATAAATAATTACTGATTACAGAAACAGAATATTCTTACATAATAAGAGGACAGCTGTCCAATAAACCGTACAGAAACAAGACGGGAATTGGACAGCTGTCTTTTTGGCTGTCAGGAGATCTCCTTTGGAAGGTCTCCCGAAGCTCTTAATTTGTTTTATAGAAAATCTCTTTTGATGTTTTCTCGATCACAAACTTCTTAAAGGCTTCCACAACCGGAGGATGGTATACATCTTTCAGCATGGCCATGTAGAAATTTCTCTGCCAACTTGGAGAAACAAGGGGCAGGATCTTAAGATCCAAAGAATGAAGGATGGGGATATCCGGGGCAATGCAGATGCCGAAATCATTGGCAACAAATCCTGCGGCAACCTGGTCCTCATCGATCTCAAAGGCCACATCCGGGTACTGACCGATACTCTTAAACAGCTGGTCGATGATCTGGCGGAGCCCACTTCGTTTCTTAAAAATGATCTGTTTGTAAGGAAGGGTTTCCTCCAGATGGATCTCGGATTTCTCCGCAAGAGGATGGCCGGGCGGAACAATAACCACCAGGTCCTGTTTGGCAACCGGGATAAACTCGATCAGCGGTTCGTCATCAAATTTGGAACAGAAGCCGATATCATATTTCTTCTCTTTCAGCCCGGTAAGGATATCGCCGGTAAGAACCTTGTCACAGAACAGATTGAAATTGATCTGTTTTCCTTCGTTGGCGGTGAGAAAATTGCGGATGATCTTCGGCACAAAATCAACTCCAAGGGTCCTGAGAAAAGCCACATCAATTTGCCCTTCTCCTTTTCCTGCAAGCTGGAGGCCGTTTACAGAGGAATCCAGCCGGTTCAGGGTTTCTTCCACATCTCCCAGAAAAGTCTTGCCATATTTGGTGAGAGAAACATTCCGTCCGTTTTTTTCAAATAATTTCACTCCAAGTTCTTCCTCCAGGGAAGAGATCGCATGACTTAAACTGGGCTGTGTGATCGCCAGAACATCAGCAGCTTTCGTGTAATGTTCCAGATGCGCCAGTGTCACGAAATAACGAAGATGATACAGGTTCATTTTCGAAGCTCCTTTCGTAAGTTTAGCTGAATGTTTTATTCAGGCAGATTCCAGTGAAGTCGGATGATCAGAAGGAATTGCCGGTCTGACTGCTGTGACGGTGGCAGTACAGTGAAAATGTTTTTATATAGTATACCACGATATATTGATAAAATCTATGAATTCTCCTGGTACAATCAATTTGTTTTGTATTTAACGAAGTTATATAATGCTTATAGAAAAAAGATACAAAATAATTAAAAAAAACCTAAAAAAATTATTTATATTTTCAGGAGGAGTTATCATGTCAAAAGAATTTCCAATTACAATCAGTTCCTGGACACTTGGGGATCAGTGCAAATTTGAGGACCGTGTAAAAGCTGCCAAAGAAGCTGGCTATGAGGGAATCGGCCTGAGAGCGGAAACCTACGTAGATGCCCTGAATGAGGGACTTTTCGATAAGGATATCCTGGCAATCCTGGATAAATATGACATGAAGGTAACAGAGGTTGAGTATATCGTACAGTGGGCAGAGGAGCATCGTTCCTACGAGCAGAAATACAAAGAACAGCTCTGCTTCCATATGTGTGAATTATTTAACGTAAAACAGATCAACTGTGGACTGATGGAGAACTATTCTGTGGAGTATACAGCACAGAAACTTCGTGAGCTCTGTCAGAGAGCTGGCAAATACATCATCGGCGTTGAGCCAATGCCATACAGCGGAATCCCGGATGTAAAAAAAGGCTGGGCTGTTGTAAAAGCTGCTGACTGCGAGAATGCAAAACTGATCCTCGATACATGGCACTGGGTAAGAGCAAACCAGCCGATCGAACTTTCTGTACTTGAGGGAATCCCGGCAGATAAGATCGTATCCATCCAGATCAACGATGTATGGGAAAGACCATATGCGACAACTATCTTAAGAGATGAGTCCATGCATGACCGCCTTGCTCCTGGAACCGGAATCGGAACAACCGTACCGTTCGTGAAAATGATCCGTGAAAAAGGAATTAAACCAAACGCTATCGGCGTAGAGGTTATCAGCGATGCAAACCTTGAAAAAGGTATCGAGTATGCTGCAAAACATACATACGAGAACACAAAGAAGGTACTGGAAGAAGCCTGGCCAGAGGTACTTTAATCAGAAAGGAGAACCCACATGAAATTCAATGCGATGTTTCAGCCGATCGAGATCGGCCCTATGACCGTAAAAAACCGTTTCGTTGTTCCGCCAATGGGAAATAACTTTGCAAATACAGACGGAACTATGAGCGAGCAGTCCGCTGCATATTATAAGGAAAGAGCAAAAGGCGGATTTGGCCTGATCACTATCGAGGCTACCGTCGTTCACAAAGGCGCAAAGGGCGGCCCGCGTAAACCATGTCTCTATGATGATTCTACCATCGAGAGCTTCCGCAAAGTTATTGACGGATGCCATGCGGAAGGTGCAAAAGTTTCCATCCAGCTTCAGAATGCAGGTCCGGAAGGAAATGCAAAGAACGCAGGAGCACCGATCACAGCAGCAACCAGCATCCCGTCTGTATGTGGACGTGACATTCCGAAACAGCTTACAACAGAGGAAGTTTATGAGCTGATCAAAGGATATGGCGAGGCAGCAAGAAGAGCCATGGAAGCAGGTGCAGATGCTGTTGAGATCCATATGGCACACGGCTATCTGGTAAGCACATTCCTCTCTCCAAGAACAAACAAGAGAGTGGATGAGTTTGGCGGATGCTTTGAGAACCGCATGCGTTTCTCACGCCTGATCATTGAGGAGATCAAGAAAACAACACAGGGCAGGATTGCGATCCTTGCAAGAATCAACTGTGCAGATGAGGTTCCAGGCGGCCTTGACATCCATGACAGCGCGGCGATCGCAGCATACCTGGAAAGCTGCGGACTGGATGCCATCCACGTATCCCGTGCCGTTCATATCAAAGATGAATTTATGTGGGCACCGACGGTTATCCATGGTGGATTCTCCGCATCAGAGGTTGAGGAGATCAAACGTGCGGTAAACATTCCGGTGATCACAGTCGGACGTTATACAGAGCCACAGTTTGCAGAACTGATGGTAAAAGAAGGAAGAGCAGACCTTGTAGCATTTGGCCGTCAGAGCCTTGCAGATCCTGCTATGCCGAAAAAAGCACTGGAAGAGCGTCTGGAGGATATGACTCCATGTATCGCCTGTCTTCAGGGATGTGTTGCAAACATGTATGCAGGAAACCCGATCTGCTGTCTGACCAACCCGTTTCTTGGACATGAGGCAGAGCCAATTGCTAAGACAGAGAATCCGAAGAAAGTTATGGTGATCGGCGGTGGTGTTGCAGGACTTTGCGCTGCATTTATCGCAAAAGAGAAAGGACACGAAGTAACACTTTATGAAGCAGGAGATGTTCTCGGCGGAAACATGAGACTTGCGGCTTATCCACCAGGAAAAGGTGATATCACAAACATGATCCGCAGCTATATCCACCGCTGCCAGAAAGACGGCGTGAAGATCGTGATGAACTGTGAGGTAACTCCGGAGCTTATCAAAGAGGAGAAACCGGACAGTGTGATCATCGCAACGGGTTCCAAGACTCTGATCCTTCCTATCGAGGGAATCGACAATCCGGCCATCATCCACGGTTCTGATCTTCTGGACGGAAAGAGACCAGCAGGCAAAAAAGTTCTTGTTGTGGGCGGTGGAATGGTAGGATGTGAGACCGCTGCATTCCTGGGCGAGCAGGAGCATGATGTAACGGTGATCGAGTTCCGTGATACCGTAGGTGCAGACGTGATCCATGAGCACAGAGTCTATCTCATGAAAGATTTCGAGGACTACGGAATCAAAGAGATCACCGGAGCAAAGGTATGCAAATTCTATGAAGACGGTGTAGAGTACGAGACAGCTGACGGAGTACGTCATGAGACAAGAGGATATGATTCCGTTATCCTTTCCATGGGATTCCGCAATTACAATCCACTTGAAGAAAAGATCAAAGATCTTGTACCTGAGACACACGTGATCGGAGATGCCATCCGTGCAAGACGTGCACTGGATGCAACAAAAGAGGCTTATGAGGTAGCTTCCAGACTCTGATGGGATATCCGCCTGACAGCGTCAGGCACCGGATCGTATCAATACACAAGAAAATAATTGTCCAATAAACAGGACAGAAGAAAAATAAAAGAAACATCCTGACAGGCACCGGAGAAAACATCCGGTGGCTGCAAGGAGAGAATGCAGGAGGAAAAAAGAAATGGAACAGAGAATTAAAGGAACAACTGGTTTACTCGCGCTGATCGGAAGTCCGGTAGGACACTCCGGATCACCGGCTATGTACAACTTCAGCTTCCAGTACCATAACCTGGACTATGCTTACATGGCATTCGATATCAAAGAGGATCAGGTTCCGGCAGCTCTTGATGCAATGCGCCTTTTCAAAATGAGAGGATGCAACGTAACCATGCCTTGCAAGAACAAAGTAGCTCAGTGTGTAGACGAGCTTTCACCGGCAGCAAAGATCATCGGCGCTGTAAACACCATTGTGAATGAGGATGGAAAACTTGTAGGACATATCACAGACGGTATCGGATTTGTCCGCAACTTAAAAGAGCACGGCGTTGACGTAAAAGGCAAAAAGATGGTAGTCTTAGGAGCAGGCGGAGCAGCTACAGCTCTTACTGTACAGTGTGCCCTTGACGGAGCAGCATCCATCGCGATCTTCAATCCGGATGACCCGTTCCTTGAAAGAGCAAAAGGAACAGCAGAGAAGCTTGCAAAAGAAGTACCGGACTGCAAAGTAAGCGTATACTGCCTGGACGATCAGGACAAACTGAGAGAAGAGATCGCAAACGCAGACATTCTTGCAAACGGAACACTTGCAGGAATGAAACCACACGATGACCTTACTCTGGTTGACAAATCCATGTTCCACAAAGATCTTGTCGTTGCTGACTGCGTATACAATCCTGCAGAGACAAGAATGGTAAAAGAGGCAAAAGAAGCAGGCGTAAAACTTGCAGTAGGCGGAAAAGGAATGCTTCTGTGGCAGGGCGCTGAGTCCTATAAACTGTACACAGGACTTGAGATGCCTACAGATGAGTACCAGAAATTCCAGGCTGAGAACGAAGGGAAATAAGGATCATGAGCCAGACAGGTAAGAAAAATTTGGTAATTACTTCTATCGCGCTGTATTTTACATATTTCATTCACGGAATCGGAGCTTCCATCATGGGCCAGTACAAGCCGGAGCTTGCGGCTCACTGGGGAGCAAAGGCTTTAAGTGACGGAACTATGGATGTCAGCATGGTAGTATCCGTAATCGCTGCACTGGGACTTGGAAGACTGATCTCCCTTCCGTTTTCCGGTCCCCTGTCCGACAAATTCGGACGCAGATTAAGTGGAATCATTGGTGTGATCTGCTATGCAGCATACTTTATGGGAATCGCATTTGCTCCGTCTATGGGCGTTGCCTATGCCTTTGCCATTGTAGGTGGTATCGCAAACTCTTTCCTGGATACCTGTGTAAGCCCTACATGCATGGAAATCTATGTAAACAATCCTTCTGTGGCGAACCTGTTTACAAAATTCTCCATGTGTATCAGTCAGTTCCTACTTCCGTTCCTCATCGGATTCGTAGCAGCGGCTAATATGTCCTACAGAACCATCTTTATCGTTGCAGGTGCTGCAATCTTCATCGATGGAATCCTGATCCTGTTCCTGCCATTCCCGGACAGAAATACAACAGGTGCAGAAAAGAAAGAGAAAACAAAGTTAAAGATCACTCCTGCGGCAATTGCAGCGATCCTCATTGGATTTACAAGTTCTTCCACATTCATGCTGTGGCTGAACTGTAACCAGGAGCTTGGAAAACTTTATAATTTAAGTGATCCTTCCAAGATCCAGTCCTTCTATGCAGTTGGAACTTTTGCAGCGATCCTGTGTTCCTCTGTATTTATCAAAAAAGGACTGAAAGAGATCAATATCCTGATCATCTATCCGCTGATTTCCTTTATCATGCTGGGACTGTGCTACTTTATCCAGAACCCGACTATCTGCCTCATCGGTGGATTTGTCATCGGTTTCGCAGGCGCAGGCGGTGTATTGCAGCTGGCAGTTTCCACAACCGCTGAATTCTTCCCGGAGAACAAGGGAACTGCAACATCCATGGTTATGATCGCATCCAGCGTTGCAAACTATACCATCCTGACACTGGCAGGTTACATTACAAAGACTGCCGGAACCAGCGCTCCGAGAATGATCCTGCTTCTTAACATGGCAGTGACATTCATTGGAATCCTTCTTGCACTGTTTGTCAAGATGAACCGTGGAAAAGAAGCCTGAGACAGGGTGGAAATAAGTGAATGATCAGTTACGGTTCGCAGGTCACGGAGTGAACCGTAACAATCATTGTATGGATTCGGACGAAGATGACGGAATCTGTACAAAATAAAGTTCCAATTCGGGAACAATTCCCGGATTGGACTTTGATGTTTCTGGAAATGTTTGTTAATTAACAAACTTCCAGAACAAAAGATACTATATATGTATTATCAAAAAACTGACAAAGGAGAATCGTTATGGCGCGTGCAGCAAGACAGAGAAGAGAAAACGAACTGCCCTACATTCCGTTTGGGCCATTTCAGGTTCGTCTTCCCTTTATTCATTACAAACTTGAGTCCGTAGAATTTATCCAGGGCCTGATCCTTGGCGTTACGGCACTTGCGGCTGTCCCTTATCTGGAACAGTATCTGGGACTGCCTTATGAGCTGGCATGGAGCTGTGTCATCATAGAGACCATGCTGTATATGCTACACAGTTTACTTGGTGATCCGGTAGTTCCCGGATGGATCACGCCGACCCTTCCGCTGACTATCGTATTTCTGGAAGGCTTTCCCCTGGGAAAAGAGCGTATCCAGGCAATGATCGCCTTGCAGATGCTGGTTGGTCTTGTGTTCATATTTATGGGCGTTACCAAACTTGCGGATAAATTTGTCCATGCTGTACCGGATTCCGTCAAGGGTGGAATCCTTCTTGCAGCGCCGGTTACGGTTATGGCAGGTCAGCTGGGAGAGGGCGGCAATATGCACAAATATCCCTTGGCGATCGTCGCAGGTGTTGGCCTTCTGATCCTGATCAGTTTTTCGGATAAATACCAGGAGAAGAGAAAGAACAATAAATTTCTGGATCTTGTTGCCCGCTATGGAAACCTTTTCCCGTATCTGATCGCCATGGTAGTTGGCCTTCTTGTGGGGGAGCTGGACAAACCGGGATTAGAGATTGGAACTTTTATCAAGATCCCGCAGTTTAAAGAGATCATCTCACAGGTAAGTATTTTCGGTGTGGGAATCCCGCCGCTTTCCATGTTTATCAAAGCGCTTCCTCTGGCACTTGTATGCTATGTTATCGCATTTGGTGATTTTGTTACCACAGAAACCCTGGTTACTGAGGCACGTCAGTCCAGAGATGATGAGTACATTGATTTCAATTCCAGCCGTTCCAACCTGGTCAGCGGACTTCGAAATCTGATTCTTTCCATCATCGCACCGTTCCCGCCCCTTTCCGGTCCGTTATGGGTTGGCATGACCGTATCTGTCTCCATCCGTTACAAAGAAGGAAAGAAAGCCATGAAGTCTCTTCTTGGCGGTATGGCGTCCTTCCGTATTGCAACTTTCTTAAGTGTGCTGATCATTCCAGTTGTAAGTTTCTTCCGCCCGATCTTCGGAGTTGGTTCTTCCATCACTCTGATGTTCCAGGCCTTTGTCTGTGCAAGGATCGGTATGGATTACTGTAAGACAGACCGTGACAAGATGATCGCAGGTGTTATGGCTGCTGTCCTTGCAACCCAGGGAACTGCATGGGCATCTGCATGGGCTCTGGCTGTTGGTTTCGGACTGAATATCTTCCTTTCCAACTGGGACCCAAGGAAAAAATCACAGGAAAATGTCATTGAGGAAAAAACTGAGAAATAATAAGTAAAGCGATAAAAGAAAATAGGAACTGCACTGGATGGGTCAGCGCAGTTCCTATTTTTGTCATGAGATTTGTTTTTGTTACAAAATAGATTTGCTATTATGGGATTAAAGCGGATAAAATCATCCGCATTTGCTATTTGGTTAAATTTGTTACATTAATTGGGATTAAAATTTGGTCTATAATTCACGTTCTTTCTTAAACGAAGCCGTAGATCCTTTCAATGGGAGGTTACAGGATCACAGGCTTTTGTGGATAATGTCAAGAACCTGTTCAAGCTCGTTGACATTGATCTGCCCCGGTGCGGAAGCTTTTGTAGCGGCACCGAAGGTAAGGGCGGAACCAAAGGTTTCGCCAGTGAGACGGCTGACAACACCGGTTCCTGCCATGGACATGGTAATGATCGGGCGGTCGGCGAACTGCTCGGACATTTCCAGTGTTGCACTTAAAAGGGTAAGTACGTCCTGTTTGCTCTTAGGCATAACAGCCATCTTCGGGATATCTGCGCCATAATCCTGCATCATGCGGAGACGGCGCACGATCTCATCTTTCTCAGGAGTTGCATCAAAATCATGGTTGGAAGCGATGACTTTTACGCCATAGCTGTGAGCTTCCTGGATCATGCTTTTTACGATCTCTTCGCCTGTGAAGGCTTCTACATCAATGAAATCTACATAGCCGCTTTTTGCAACAGCCATGTTGAGGGCTTTGTAATCTTCGCTGGAGATTGCTTTTTCTCCGCCTTCCTTTGCAGTACGGAAGGTAAAGAGGATCGGAGTGTCCTTTAAAACGGTCTGGAGATCTTTTGCCACATCAAGAACTTTGTCTGTGTCAAAAACATTCTCGAACCAGTCCACACGCCATTCTACAACATCCACCGGGATTCTTTCGAAGGTTCCTGCTTCAAGAAGGATATCCTCCTTTGTCTGTCCAACGATCGGGACACAGATCTTCGGTCTGCCCTCTCCGATTGTGATATTTCTTACCTGAACTGTTTTCATAATGGTCCTTTCCGATACGGATGGGATTTTATCAGTCATCGTATCTGATATTAAGAATCTCTTTCATATGCTCGATCGGCATCGGCTCGCCGGTCCACAGTTCAAATGCAGCGGAGCCCTGGAAAAGCATCATGCCAAGGCCGTTCATTGTCTTGCAGCCAACTTCCTTTGCCATGGAACGCATAGTGGTTTCAAGAGGGGAGTATGGTACGTCAACAACGATAAGCTCCGGACGGAAATAAGATTTATCCGGGACAACGGACTGGCCTTCCAGCGGTTTCATTCCAACGCCTGTGGCATTTACAAAAATATAACTGTCAGCCATTTCTTTTTTCAGCTGGTCAAGGTCGGAGAGATCATAGAGAACTGAGTGGCTGGATGTTCTTGTGTTGATCTTTTCAACAGTAGATACGGCACGGTCCCAGAACTCATCCTTACGGTTAAAGATCACGATCTCGCCTACACCGTCAAGTGCAGCCTGGATCTCAATAGCAGTAGCAGCACCGCCTGCGCCTACGATGGTCATTTTCTTTCCGATGGCGTCAATGTTGTTGTCTTTCAGTGCTGCCATAAATCCGATGCCATCTGTGATGTGGCCTGTAAGATGGCCGTGATCATTGACGATGGTGTTTACAGCACCGCACATTTCTGCTGCCGGTGAAAGCTCGTCAAGGTACTGGCCTACCAGAGTCTTGTTCGGCATGGAAACGTTGGAACCTCTCATTTTCAGAGTACGGATGGCTTTTACAGCATCCTCGATCTCATCTGCGCCAACTTCAAATGCAAGGTATGCATAGTCATAGCCAAGCTTTGCAAAAGCTTCGTTCTGCATGGCAGGAGAGCTGGAGTGACGGATCGGATAAGCCATAAGACCGATGAGCTCTGTGTGTCCTGTGATTCTTTCTGACATGGTAATAACTCCTCTCATTGGTAAAAATCTTGGGTAACTTTTTTAAAACCTCCCGCCACATCAGTCTGAAGAAGTTGCGGATGTTCTTCGGACGGCTGCAGCGGGAGGAAGACGTGGAAAATCTATAGACACTCCGTGGAGCGGACTTTATAACATATGAAAATGCCCGTCAGGAGGTTATAGCGATGATATTAAAGGTATCCTCTCTGCTCGAGAATGGTAAGGATGTTACGTCCTTCCTGGGTACCGTCAATGATTCTTCTTGCTCTCTGGCTGTCGCCGATGTTCATGATCTCAACATCCTCAGAAGAAAATTCTTCTGCAAGGCTCTGGTAAAGCTGTCCCTGGGCTCTCATTCCGAGACATACGAAACCGTATTCAAATGGAATCTCATAAGGCTCGCCGTCACCTTTTACAAGGAAGGAAGAATCCTTAACCTCAAGGAGAGCAGTTTTTGTAAGCTGATGTACATTGTGTTTTTTCATCATGGCCTTTGTGTCGTTCTTGCTTACCGGATCAAGGTCACGTCCGATCTGATCCATCATCTCAACGATAGAGATGTCTGCATTTCTGTCTGCGAAGAATTCCACAACATCAAGACCTACAGCACCGCCGCCTACGACAACGACTTTTTTGCCTTCCAGATCCTTTGGAAAATCATTAATGTGGTTGATCATACCAAGAATAGAATAAATATTATAGTCCTCGTTGTCAATACGATCCTTCAGTCCTGCGATCGGAGGCAGAAGAGGAGCGGAACCGGTGGAACTTACGATGATATTCGGATGGAACTTGCGAATGTTCTCCGGTGTTCCTTCTGTATTTGTGAAGATATAAAGGTTCTCAAGCTGCTCTGCGCGGTGCATGAGATAGTGCGGGAAATCAGCCAGACGGTTCTTTGCAGGGATTTTTGAGATCAGAGATGCAAGTCCGCCAAGCTCGCTGCCTTTTTCCAGAAGGAAGGTGTTGCAGCCAACCTCTGCGGCTGTGCAGGCAGCTTCCAGTCCGGCAGTACCACCGCCGATAACAACCACGTTGCAGTTTTTGTTTACATGCAGTTTCTTATATACATCGCCCTCAAGAACAGACGGGTTTACGGTACAGCGGATCGGACGGTTTACACCGATACGGTTTCCGGCGCATCCAACGTTACAGGAGATACATTTGCGGAGATCGCACTCATGCCCTGTGGCAACTTTGTTTACCCATGCAGGATCAGCGATAAGGCCGCGTCCCATACCGATAAGATCTGCGTCGCCGTCAGCGAGGATTCTCTCGGCAACTTTCGGGTCACGGATGTTACCCATGGAAATACACGGTTTGTTGAATTTTTCTTTTACAGCTTTTGCCATGTAGGAACGCCATCCATCCGGAAGATAGTTTGCGTCGATCTGGTACTGGATGGAACCGTTGAGACCGCAGGAAACGTCGAAGATATCAACTTCTTCCTGAAGGTAATCCAGATATTCCAGAGTATCATCAAGTGTGTTTCCACCTTCCATCAGCTCATCTGCACTGAGACGGAGCATGATCGGAAAGAATGGTCCGACCTGTTTTCTTACCTCGTCGATGACCATGCGGCAGAAACGGGTACGGTTCTCAACAGATCCGCCGAACTCGTCGGTACGCTTGTTTGTGATCGGGGAAAGGAACTGGCTGATCAGGTAGGAATGTCCTGCGTGGATCTCTACTGCGTCAAAACCGGCTGTCTGTGCACGTTTTGCAGCCTCGCCGTATTTCTTTACAATGTGAAGGATCTCTTCTCTGGAAAGAGGACGCGGGATCTCGCCGCCTTCTTTTGACGGAACATCAGATGCGGAAACCGGCTGCATGTTGATCCTGGAAGAAATTGCGGAAGCTCCTGCATGGTTGATCTGGATCGCGATCTTTGTTCCATATCTGTGGATGTTCTCACAGAATTTGAAAAGACGTGGAAGATAGTTGTCATGATCGATACGAAGCTGGGTAGTACCGTTGGAACCTTGCGGGGAATCGATGCTTGCGTTCTCTACGATAATGAGGCCTGTGCCACCCTTTGCACGCTGCTCATAGTAGTTGATATGAAGAAAACTCATTTCGCCGTTCTGCTCACCGTAGTTGGTACCCATCGGCATCATAACAATACGGTTCTTAATAGTCATATTTTTAACGGTTAAAGGGGAAAAAATATGCGGATAATCATTCTTCATCTGGAAAAACCTCCCTGGTTATTTTTTAATAGAATCGTTTGTTTGTGTTAATTATATAACAAAAATATCTATAAAACTAATTCATAATACCAGTAATATAATAAAAATAATCTATAGATTTTTAGTGGATGGAAAGTGACTGGAAAATAGTGCAGGATTCCAGGGTTTACATACAGGACTTTAGCGTGTTATCATAACAAATAAAAAAGATACAGAATGCGGGGAGACGGGGCAGATATCCGTAATTTATATTTGCTGCTGCAGGTGGTTAAATATAAGATCGTATTACCGTGTACTGTATAAAGACAGGAGATAGAAAAATGGAATTCTGGGATATTTACGATGCAGATAAGAAACCGACGGGACGTACCATGAAACGGAATGACTGGTGTCTGAAAGATGGAGAATATCATCTGACAGTCCTTGGCGTGGTTGCAAGGCCGGATAAAACCTTTCTGATCACCAAACGTGTGATGACAAAAGCCTGGGCTCCGGGCTGGTGGGAAGTTTCCGGTGGCGCTGCCCAGGCAGGTGAGGGATCCAGGGAGGCAGTGTTCCGTGAAGTAAAAGAAGAGACAGGACTGGATGTAAGAGAGGCAGAGGGAGGATATCTTTTTACCTATAAAAGAGAGAATCCTGGTGAGGGAGATAATTATTTTGTGGATGTGTACCGTTTTGTGATGGATGTGCAGGATAAGGATCTGGAACTTCAGACTGAAGAAACAGACGGATATATGTTTGCAACTCTGGATCAGATCAGGGCGTTTGCGGCTGAGGGAAAATTCCTGCATTATGACAGCATTAAGAGGGCATTTGAGTTCTGAGAGAAGCTGAGTATGATGAACTTAAGCTGTGTCTGGGTCCTGCTGAAAGTTGCTTACTGTTTGTGTGAGAGCAAAACGATGATCGTGGCAATGGGAAATATAAGAATTTCTGACTGATTTTCTATACAGATATAAAACAAGTGTTGTTTTCTGTGGATTTTTATTTTTAAAAACGTTGTTTTCTGCCTTGTTTTAGAAGAATTGTATTGACATTAAAATGGATAAATAGTAAAATTTATCGTAGGGAAATTGTAAGCCGGATGAACAAAATCCGGCTTATCGAATATTAAATCGATTGAAAAAACTATGGTATTGATTTTGACAATGCCATATTACGAAATTTTTGAAAGCGAGGAATCATCATGGCAGATGAACATAAAGACCAGATCAGAATCGTACAGGAGACCGTAGCCGGTAAGGAGATCACATTTGCCCATATCATGGGTGGTCCGGCACCGATCATATATCAGAAGCTTGGACTGAATCCACAGGTGGACTATGGATCATCTGCGATCGGAATCATGAATATGACACCTTCCGAGTCTGCTGTGATTGCATCCGATATCGCAGTGAAGAGTGGTAATGTATATCTTGGTTTTGCAGACCGTTTTACAGGAACTCTGATCATAACGGGAGAGATTTCCGATGTGCAGACAGCAATGGAAGAAATCGTGGACTATTTCCGTGATACCCTGGGATATGTGGTTTGCAAGATCACCAAGAGATAAGGAAGTGCACCATGGAAGAAAGGATAACGAAGGAAGAACTGCTGGAGCGGCTGTTTCATGATGATTATGAGAACCTTAAGGGAAAAAGACTTCGACTGACCCGGGTGCGTGTACCTGGAAAAGAGCTTTCTTTTGCACATGTTTTTACACCAAGTGATAAATCTGTCTATGAGAATCTTGCGTTACATATCGGTGTTCATGAAGGCGAGGACCATAGAGGAGATGCGATCGGTATGGTCAGAGTCACACCCTGGGAGGCGATCGTAGTTGCGGCAGATGTTGCAGTGAAGGCAGCTCACGTGGAAGTAGGATTTATGGATCGTTTCTGTGGAACGCTGATTCTGACAGGCGGTTTTACGGAAGTGATGACAGCTGTGGAAGAAGTGGTGCGTTTTTTCCATGAGACATTGAAGTTTGATGTCTGTGAGATCCACAGAAGCTGAGGCAGGACGGGATAATAAATGAAAAAAATTTTTCTGATGGGTCGAAGTGAAGCCGGCAAGACATCCCTGACACAGGCACTTAAAGGGGAAGAACTTCATTATCATAAAACCCAGTATACCAACACAAATGAAGATACCATTGATTCACCGGGAGAATATGCGGAGTCCAAGCATTTCAGCGTGGGGCTAGCCTGTTTCTCTTTTGAGGCAGATGTGATCGCCATTGTACAGGCGGCTAATGAGCCATTTAACCTGTTCAGTGACGGAAGCAGGAATTTCCTTCTCCGCCCGCTGATCGGGATCATCACCAAGGTGGATTCTCCCCATGCAAATATCCCCATGGTCAGACAGTGGATGGAGAACATGGGCTGTGAGAGAATCTTCATGGTAAACAATAAAACAAGAGAAGGAATCAGTGAGCTGATGGATTACCTGAAAGATGATCTTCCGAAGCTTACACTGGAACAGGCGAAATTCAAGCAGAGTCTTGGACTGAATGAATGGGATCCCATGCCGGAGGGAGTGGAATATCCGGAATCGATACGGTAAGGTTGGGACATGACATTAACCGGATCAAGCAGTTATTCGGTTATGAGCAAGTAACGAATGCGGATGATTTTATCCGCTTGACTTACAGATAATTAAGAAATTAAATGCAGAACATGGCTGGATGGATGTTCTGCATTTTTTTGTAATAAGTCTCCACCAGCGGATGATTGTTTTTCACAATCCTGCAGGGGACTTCCCTGATTCGGTTAATTAATACATTGAATAACAAAAAGAGAATGCCTGATATAAGATTTTTTCTATAATGGGAAATTACAAAGAAAGAAGGTATATATATTATGAGAGAAGTAAAAGCAGTGACCATCACAAAAGAGGAATTCGCGCCATACGGAACATTTTATGACATGACTCATCCCGACGGATATCCACTTCAGGGCGAGATCCACAAATTCTATCCGGACCGCATTTCCGGAACAGCCATGGGCAGCATGGCATTTTCACCCATCGAAGTAAAAAAGGACGATCGGATCGTAAAATGTGCAGAGTATCACACAACCACCTGGGAAGGTATCGTAGCGCTGGACGACGATATGATCATCCACGTAGCCCCTGCATCCGCCGGAACCCCTGTCCCACAGCTCGCAAAAGCATTCCTCGTACCAAAAGGTTCCATGGTAAAGATCAACGCTGCAATCTGGCACTTATGCCCTCTGCCGGCAAACAATGAAGTACTCCACGCCATGATCATTTTGCCGGAATGCACTTATGCAAACGACTGTACAGTGGTGGAGTTTGAGGAGAAGGACTGGTTTAAGATCGTGACAGACTGAGGGAATTTTATGAGTGAAACTGAAGAAATCATGTCTGCATGCAGTCTCTGTCCAAGAGACTGTCATGTAGACAGAAATGCCGGTAAAAAAGGATTCTGCGGGGAAGATAAAACGGTTTATCTTGCGAGAGCGGCACTTCATATGTGGGAAGAACCTTGTATTTCCGGAAAGAAAGGATCCGGGGCAGTGTTTTTTTCCGGTTGCGGACTGAGGTGCTGCTTCTGTCAGAACCATGATATTGCCATTGGAAGCAGAGGATTGGCGGTAACGGTAGAGCGTTTAAGTGAAATTTTTCTGGAATTGCAAGAAAAAGGTGCCGCCAATATCAATCTGGTGACGGGAGCACATTATGTTCCACAGATTGTTCAGGCGCTGGATCAGGCCCGTATGGAAGGAATGGATCTTCCGGTTGTATATAATTCCAGCGGTTACGAAAAGACTGAAACACTGAAAATGCTGGAAGGGTATGTAGATATTTATCTTCCGGATATGAAGTATATGGAAACAGATCTGGCAGAAAAATATTCTCATGCGGCAGACTATCCGGATATTGCAAAGGCAGCTGTTGCGGAAATGGTGAGACAGACAGGTCCATGTGAATTCGGAGCAGATGGTTATATCCGAAGGGGAACGATCGTCCGGCACCTGATCCTGCCGGGACATACCAGAAATTCAAGGGAAGTTCTGAACTACCTTCATGAAACTTATGGAGAAAATATTTATATCAGCATCATGAACCAGTATACACCAGTAAGAAAATTTGAAAAGTTTAAAGAGCTGAACAGAAAAGTAACAAAGCGGGAATATGAAAAAGTTCTGGATGCTGCGGTAGATATGGGAATTCAAAATGGATTTATCCAGGAGGGGGAAACTGCTTCCGAAAGTTTCATTCCGGAATTCGATTATGAAGGGGTGAAAAAAAATACCCCATAAATGGAAGGAGGCCGGTACTTTCGTACCGGCGCGTATGAAAAAGAAAAATATTATAGAAAGCTCATCGCCTTCTATGGCTAATAATATACAGGAAAAATGTGAAGAAAGTGTGACTAAGATTTGAAATAAATGTGAAAAAATGCGATTTATGACGCAAATATGACAAAATATGCTTGCAGTGAAATGGATATGAGTAAAAAGTGAAAGAGATCCGCGAATGTCCGATCGAGGGCGGCGGGAAACAAAAACCGGAGAAATGGGAAAAACCCATGTTTCTCCGGTTATATTTTTTATCAGAATTTTTTCCAGGTTTCCCGGAGGAAAAGAATCAGAATCGGGAACAGCTCCAGTCGTCCGGCAAGCATGTCAAAAGAGAGAACCAGCTTGGACAGGGGAGAAAAGATCCCGAAGTTTCCGGTAGGGCCGATCAGGGAAAGACCGGGGCCTACATTGTTCAGTGTAGTTGCTACAGCAGTGAAGTTTGTCACGAGGTCAAATTCGTCAAAACTGATGAGAAAAATAGATACGGCCATCAGCATAAGGTAAACAATCATATAAATATTGGTGGCACGCATTACTTCGTGTGATACCGCTTTTCCGTCCATTTTGATCTTTTTTACCGCATTGGGATGCAGATAAAGATGCAGTTCCTTGCGGACGGATTTTGCAAGAAGCAGAAGACGGGAAATCTTGATTCCGCCGCCTGTACTGCCAGCACAGGCACCACAGAAGGTAAGCAGTACCAGAATCGTTCTGGATACCGCAGGCCACTGGTTAAAATCCGTAGTGGCATAACCGGTGGTGGTGATAATAGAACCAACCTGGAAAAATGCCTGTTGAAGTGCTTCCCACACATTGTCAAACAGATGTCGGACATTGAATGTGATCATCAGGGCAGAAGCGATGATCACAAAGAAGTAGCAGCGGACCTCTTCAGATTTCAATGCCTGAGAAAACTTCCTGGTGAGAAGAAGAAAATAGACATTGAAGTTAACGCCAAACAGGATCATAAAGATAGTGATGACGATCTGAATATATAAGCTGTAACTTCCCATACTGTCGGATTTGATTCCGAACCCACCGGTTCCGGCAGTTCCAAATGCTGCACAGAGACTGTCATAAAGCGGCATTCCGCCAAGCAACAGAAAGATGATCAGTGCAATTGTGAGAGCAATGTAAATTTTGTACAGGACTTTGGCGGTTGACTGAACTTTTGGAAGGAGTTTTCCTACGGAAGGTCCGGGGCTTTCTGCCTTCATAAGGTTCATATGATAGCCGCCTGCAAGCGGAAGCAGTGTCAGGATAAATACCAGAACACCCATACCACCGATCCAGTGGGAAAAACATCTCCAGATATTGATGCTGTAAGGCATCTGTGATGGATCGGAGAGAATACTGGAACCGGTTGTAGTGAAACCGGAAACAATCTCAAAAAAAGCATCAATGGGATTCGGGATAGCCCCGCTGAGCACAAACGGAACAGCACCGACAATACTGAGGACGATCCAGCTTAAAGCAGTAGTCACAAGGCCTTCACGGGAGTAAAACGCTTTCTTGGACGGTTTGCGGCTGACCAGTGGAACACCGATCGCCAGGCATGCCAGAATTGTGATCAGGAAGGCAATACCGGATTTTTCGCGGTAGATAAGGGCAGTGATGCCGGGAACCAGCATACAGACAGCCTCCACATTCATGATCCATCCCAGGATATAAATAATAATCGAATAATTCATTTGGCAGTACCTCTATTTTTCAAGTATATCTGTGATGTCGCGAAGCCCCTTGTGAGTGGTTACGATGATCACGGTATCTCCCACCTGGATCATATCCTGACCACGGGGAATGCGGATGCGGCCGTTGCGGTTCAGGCATCCCACCAGAAGATTCTTGCGGAGATTCAGCTCTGCAAGAGGGATATAAGTTACGGCAGATTCCTCACGGATCGCAAATTCCAGTGCTTCTGCATTGCCATCCAGAATATGATAAAGAGTTTCTACATTGCTGCCGATGCTGTTCTGAGTGGCGCGGACATACTGCAGGATATAATCAGCAGTGATATTTTTCGGGTAGATGACACTTCCGATATCCAGGGAGTCGATGACATCATCAAATTCCAGACGGTTGACCTTAGCAACCAGCTTGGCATCGGAGATGCTTTTGGCAAAGAGGGCAAGAAATACATTCTCCTCATCCAGATTCGTCAGTGTGACAAAGGATTCGGACTCGGAAAGTCCTTCTTCGAGAAGAAGAGAACGGTTTGTTCCGTCACCATTGATGATAGTCGCATCCGGAAGCAGTTCGCTTAAGTGCTCGCAGCGATTTTTGTTCTGCTCGATGATCTTGACACCGATCTTCATATCAAGAAGTGCGTGTGCAAGATAGTAGGAAATGGTTCCACCACCTACAATGATACAGTTTTTGACCTGATTGGTCTTGAGACCGATCTTACGGAAAAATGCCGCTGCATTAAGCGGAGAGGCCAGAATGGAAACCATATCTCCGTCGTGTATAATGTGATCACCACCAGGAATGGATACATTGTCACGGCTCTCGATCGCGCAGACCAGAATATCACTTCGGAAAGCATCTGAGATCTGGGAAACGCTCATTCCGTCCAGCTTGAATTCCGGGAGAACTTTAAACTTGAGAAGTTCTACACGGCCACGAGCAAAGGTGTCAATCTTGATCGCAGATGGAAAACGGAGAAGCCGTGAAATTTCCTGGGCAGCGGCAAGCTCCGGATTAATGATCATGGTAACACCAAGACGTTCTTTGATGAAGCCGATTTCTTTTTCATAAATGGGGTTACGGACGCGGGCGATAGTCTGGCAGTGGTTGGCCTTCTGCGCGATCAGACAGCAGAGAAGGTTCAGCTCGTCAGAAGCGGTAACTGCGATCAGGATATCTGCAGTATCAACACCTGCCTCCATTAAAGTATTGATGCTGGCACCGTTACCGACGATTCCCATAGCGTCGATATTTTCGCAGAGATCATTGATCTTGTCGGCGATAACGTCGACAAGAGTGATATCAATATCCTCTGCCTGAAGCTGCTCTGCAAGATTTCTACCGACTTTTCCGCAGCCTACAATAATTACCTGCATAATTTCCTCCTTCAATAGCCGGTCAGGGCTACAAATCATAAGTAAAAGCGCCCATCCGTGTAAAGATAGGCAAGGATATTATAGCATTGTATATCTGATTTTTAAACAGTAATATTTTCCTGTATTTATAGAAAAAAATGATGGAAAGATAGAGATTTGTGAAGGAAAGTGGACATTACTGTTTTCACAAGTTTAAAAAACTGTCATAAAATATAGCGTGATCATGAATGAAAGGATTTCGCTTATGGATCGATTTCAGATGAATCGTTCAGGGTGCCGGCCATATCAGTATACCTGTGGCATGAATGGCGGAATGGCAGCCAGGAACGATCGTTCATCTTCAGATATGGCAAATCACGGTAACCAGAACGGGAACTATTGCAACAGCATGAAGAAAAATATGCCGAAGGAAACCTGTGGATGCAAAATGCCGGGAACCGGAAACAGCGCTGACCAGGAGATGTATTCGCATCTTAAACATCTGGTTCCGGCAATGGCTTATGTGCCATGCCAGGAATTTGCGCCTACGTTTGAGCTGAAAAAAGCGCTTCAGGTTGGAACAATCTTTCCTGAGCTTTGCAAGCCGTTCTGCGGCAGGAGAGGAGGCCGTAGATGATGTCCGGAAACTGTACTTCAAAAAAAGAACTGTTACAGTCCATTGATCAGGTAAGTTTTGCTATTGATGATCTTCTTCTTTTCCTGGATACACATCCAGGGGAAAAACGGGCGCTGGAGTATTTCAGCGAACTTTCTGCCAGAAGAAATGAACTTCTGGAAAAATATGCAAAACTTTATGGTCCGTTGACCATCGATACCGGAAACGACAGCAATCTTAACTCCTGGCAGTGGATGGAGCAGCCGTTTCCGTGGGAACAGGAAGGAGGGTGCAGATAGTTATGTGGAATTATGAAAAAAGACTCCAGTATCCTGTAAATATCAAAACGCCCAATGCAAAACTGGCACAGTTCATCTCTAGCCAGTACGGCGGTCCCGATGGCGAAATAGGCGCTTCCATGAGGTATCTTTCCCAGAGATTTACTGCGCCGAACCGGATGGTCGCGGCGGTGCTGAATGATGTGGGAACGGAAGAATTAGCTCATTTGGAAATTGTATCCACCATTGTCCATCAGCTGACAAAGGATCTTTCTATGGAAGAAATCGAGAACAGCGGACTTGGGCCGTATTATATTGACCACACGGTGGGAATCTGGCCGCAGGCTGCAGGTGGAGTGCCCTTTAATGCCTGCGAATTCCAGAGTAAGGGTGATCCGATCACGGATCTGTTTGAAGATCTGGCAGCAGAACAGAAGGCACGCTCCACCTACGATAATATCCTCCGGGTGGTGAAAAATATCCCGGAGGTTGCAGATCCCATCCGTTTCCTTCGGGCAAGAGAGGTAGTCCATTTCCAGCGTTTCGGTGAAGCACTGAGATCCGTGCAGGAGCAGCTGGATGCCAAAAATTTCTATGCCTTTAACCCGAGCTTTGATGCTCCGTGCAAAGCCTCCTGTGAAGAGTGATGGATCAGAGAAAAAATCTGTCTGACAGGAATCATATCTGAAATAAAAAGAGCTGCACAGCCGGCAGGGATCCTGCGGCTGTGCAGCTTTGAATTTGTTTTTGGGAAAAAGATGTTTGTAACCTGCATTTCTTGTTATGCGTCTTTTTTATCGTCTTTATGCAGATTCTTCTGTGCTGTGGAAAGCATAAGCTTGATCCTGTTCAGCTGATTTACTTCACTGGCACCTGGATCGTAGTCGATGGCAACAATGTTGGCTTCCGGATGCTCACGGCGAACTTCCTTGATGACACCTTTTCCTACGATGTGGTTCGGCAGGCATCCAAAAGGCTGGATGCAGACGATGTTCGGGACACCGCCGTGGATGAGTTCCATCATCTCTCCGGTCAGGAACCATCCTTCACCGGTCTGATTTCCGGCAGAAACGATGGGCGCAGCCATTTTTGCAAGATCACGGATATCTGCGGCCGGTGTAAAGTGGCGGCTCTGCTCCAGAGCCTCATTTGCTGTTTTTCTCAGCCAGTCGATGGCTCTGAGACCAAGATTTGCGATGGTTGCCTTGGATTTCTTGAATCCAAGCTTTTCAACCTTGAAATTCTGGTTGTAGAAGCAGTAGCAGATAAAGTCAATAAGATCCGGAACAACCGGTTCTGCCCCTTCTGCCTCTAGAAGATCTGCCAGGTGGTTGTTGGCAGCAGGCAGGAACTTGACAAGGATCTCACCTACGATACCAACGCGAGGCTTTTTCTCATCGGAGATCGGGATCGTATCAAAATCATGGACCATCTCACGGCACATTTTTTTGAAGGTACCATGGCTGACGCTGCTGCCTGTTACGAAGGCAATGACGCGCTGCTCCCAGATTTTGTGCTTGCGGTTTACGATACCCTTTTCCAGCTCGTAAGGACGCATGCGATATACGCATTTCATCAGGATATCACCGAATACGGCACCGTAAACGATACGCCTGATCAGCGGCAGTGTCAGCTTAAAGCCAGGGTTGCTTTCCAGTCCGCTTAAGTTGAGGGAGATAACCGGAATCTGTTCCATGCCGGCTTTTTTCAGAGCACGGCGGATGAATGCGATATAGTTGGAGGCACGGCAGCCGCCGCCTGTCTGAGACATGATGACTGCAGTTTTGTTCAGGTCATATTTGCCGGAAAGAAGAGCATCCATGATCTGTCCCACAACCATCAGGGACGGATAGCAGGCATCGTTGTTTACATATTTAAGGCCCACATCAACAGCATGCTTGTTGTCGTTGGGGAGGACTTCCAGGTTATAGCCGGATGCTTTAAAAGCAGCCTCAAAGATTCCGAAGTGGAATGGAGACATCTGCGGGCAGAGAATGGTGTACTCCTTACGCATCTGCTTGGTAAAGGATATCTTCTCAATGGAAGCCGGATTGATGTTCCTTTTTTTATTCTGTGCCTGTTTTGCACGGATAGCAGCGATCAGGGAACGGATACGGATCCTTGCCGCACCCAGGTTGTTGACCTCATCGATTTTCAGGCAGGTGTAGATCTTGTCACTTCCATCCAGGATCTCATAAACCTCATCGGTGGTAACGGCATCAAGTCCGCATCCGAAGGAATTCAGCTGGATCAGATCCAGATCCTCTCTTGTTTTTACAAAATTTGCGGCAGAGTAGAGACGGGAGTGATACATCCACTGGTCGTTGACACGGATGGGACGCTCCAGATGTCCAAGGTGTGCAACGGAGTCTTCGGTAAATACGGCGATTCCGTAGCTGTTGATCATATCCGGGATACCGTGGTGGATTTCCGGGTCAATATGGTATGGACGGCCTGCAAGAACGATTCCGCGGCGTCCGGTTTCTTTCAGGTACTGCAGGGTTTCTTCACCCTTTTTCTGGATATCCGTATGTACGGCTGCAAGTTCTTCCCAAGCCTTGTGGGCAGCAGCTTTGACCTCGGCGGCAGGTATATCCTGGAATTCTTCCACAAGGCGGTTTGTAAGGATCTCCTCGGAAGTAAATGCCAGGAACGGGTTGCGGAAAGTGATGGACGGATCGTTAAGTTCGTCCACATTGTTCTTGATGTTTTCCGCATAGGAAGTAACGATCGGGCAGTTATAATGGTTGACTGCATCCGGGAACTCGTTGCGCTCGTAAGGGATGCACGGATAGAAGATAAACTTCACACCGTTACGGATCAGCCATGTGACATGTCCGTGAGCAAGTTTTGCAGGATAGCATTCGGACTCACTTGGGATGGACTCGATACCCAGCTCATAGATCTTACGTGTGGAAGTCGGAGAAAGCACCACCTGGTATTTCAGTTCGGTAAAGAAAGTATACCAGAACGGGTAATTCTCAAACATGTTCAGAACACGAGGGATACCGACCTGTCCACGGGATGCCTTGTCTGCGGAAAGTGGCTCGTAGGAAAAAATTCTCTTATATTTATAGTCGAAAAGGTTCGGGATATGATCCTTGTTCTTTTCTTTTCCAAGTCCGCGCTCACAGCGGTTTCCACTGATATATTTGCGGCCGCCGGAGAATTTGTTGATGGTCAGACGGCAGTTGTTGGTACATCCGCGGCAGTTCGCCATGGAGGTGGTGTACTGCAGGCTGTTGATCTGATCAATGGAAAGCATGGAAGTTTTTTCACCCTCCTGATAGCGTTCCCTTGCGATCAGAGCGGCACCGAAGGCACCCATGATTCCGGCGATATCCGGGCGGATAGCCTGACAGTTGGCAATTTTCTCAAAACTGCGGAGAACCGCGTCATTGTAGAAGGTACCACCCTGTACAACGATGTGTTTGCCAAGCTCGGAAGCATCGGAAACCTTGATAACTTTGTAGAGGGCGTTTTTGATAACGGAGTAGGCAAGACCAGCGGAGATATCGGAAACTTCGGCGCCTTCTTTCTGTGCCTGCTTAACCTTGGAGTTCATAAATACAGTACAGCGTGTTCCAAGATCAATAGGATGTTTTGCAAAAAGAGCTGCTTTTGCAAAGTCCTGTACGGTGTAGTTCAGGGATTTTGCGAAAGTCTCGATAAAGGAACCACAACCGGAGGAACATGCCTCGTTAAGCTGTACACTGTCTACCGTCTGGTTACGGATCTTGATGCATTTCATATCCTGACCGCCGATATCCAGGATGCAGTCTACTTCCGGATCAAAGAAAGCAGCTGCATAGTAATGGGAAACAGTCTCAACCTCACCTTCATCAAGAAGAAGAGCCGCTTTGATCAGGGCCTCGCCGTAACCGGTGGAGCAGGAAAAGGCAATCTCGGCGTCTTCCGGAAGGAGTTCATAGATCTCCTGGATGGAACCGATGGTGGTCTTCAGCGGATTTCCGTTATTATTGCTGTAGAATGAGTACAGAAGTGTTCCGTCTTCGCCTACCAGTGCAGTTTTGGTGGTGGTGGAACCGGCGTCGATTCCCAGGAAACATTTTCCCTTATATGTAGAAAGGTCGCCTGTTTTTACCTTGTAGGCGCTCTGGCGGTCATGGAAGGCCTGATAGTCCTCCTCTGTGGCAAAAAGCGGCTCCATACGTTCTACCTCAAAGTCCAGTTTGATGGTGGTACGCATGCGTTCCTTCAGTTCAACCAGAGATACGGTTACGTCTTGCTTCGCGTTGAGGGCGGAGCCGATGGCTGCGAACAGATGGGAATTGTCCGGCGCGATAATGTGTTCGTCATCCAGCTTCAGGGTGCGGATAAAAGCGGTCTTCAGTTCGGAAAGGAAGTGAAGCGGGCCGCCCAGGAATGCAACGTGTCCGCGGATCGGTTTACCGCAGGCAAGACCGGAGATGGTCTGGTTGACAACTGCCTGGAAAATGGAAGCGGAAAGGTCTTCCTTGGTTGCTCCGTCGTTGATCAGCGGCTGGATATCTGTCTTTGCGAAAACACCGCAGCGTGCCGCAATGGGATAAAGTGCCTTGTAATGTTTGGCGTATTCATTGAGGCCCGGTGCATCGGTCTGGAGAAGAGATGCCATCTGGTCAATGAAGGAACCGGTACCGCCGGCACAGATACCATTCATACGCTGCTCTACATTTCCGTTTTCGAAATAGATGATCTTGGCATCCTCGCCTCCAAGCTCGATAGCAACATCCGTCTTTGGTGCCAGCTTCTGCAGGGAAGTGGATACGGCGATAACCTCCTGTACAAAAGGTACTTCCAGATGATTGGCAAGTGTCAGTCCGCCGGAACCTGTAATGACCGGACAGAGTGTCAGTTCACCAAGCTGATCCTCAGCTTTCTGAAGAAGATCTGCAAGGGTTTCCTGGATATTTGCAAAATGTCTCTCATAGTCGGAGAAGACAAGTGTATCGTTTTCGTCTAAGATCGCAATCTTAACAGTGGTGGAACCAATGTCAATTCCAAGTGTGTGTTTCTTCATAAAAAATTGATTTCCTCCTCGTTGTATCTATACAGGGGTTGCCCGACTCTGACATTTCTGTCAGATGGGAGTTGTTTCTTCTTATTATAAAGGATTTTTAAGCGAATATCCTATATTATACGATATCGTTTAAAAAATGGCAATGTAAAAGTTTAACAATCAGTAGCAGGAAAGAAAAAAATGTGTTATGATATTGACTAAAAGTTTTGAAAGATATCTGCATCGGCAGCTGGTTATGGCTGTATCTGCGACGCAGATGCCGGGCAGAGACAACTTTAAAATATTTTTAGAAGGGAAATGAAATGGCAGAATATAAACTGATCACAACAGAAGGAAGAGCGAAAAGGGGCGAGTTTAAGACGGTCCACGGAACGATCCAGACTCCTGTTTTTATGAATGTAGGAACAATTGCAGCAATTAAAGGTGCAGTTTCCACTGTGGATCTTCATGAGATCGGTACACAGGTAGAGCTGTCCAATACCTATCATCTTCATGTGCGCCCTGGCGACAAGGTGGTAAAGCAACTGGGAGGTCTTCATGAATTTATGAACTGGGACAGACCAATCCTTACCGATTCCGGCGGATTCCAGGTGTTTTCGCTGGCGAAGCTTCGTAAGATCAAGGAAGAGGGCGTGTATTTTAACTCTCATATCGATGGTCATAAGATTTTTATGGGACCGGAGCAGAGCATGCAGATCCAGTCAAATCTGGCTTCTACCATTGCAATGGCCTTTGATGAATGTCCGAGCAGTGTGGCGGAGAGGGATTATGTGCAGAAATCTGTAGCGCGTACTACCCGCTGGCTTAAGAGATGTAAGGATGAGATGGCACGTCTGAACAGCCTTCCGGATACCATCAACAAGGATCAGCTTCTTTTTGGTATCAACCAGGGTGCTGTTTATGAGGATATCCGTATTGAGCATGCACAGGCGATCGCAGAGATGGATCTGGATGGTTATGCGGTTGGTGGCCTGGCAGTTGGTGAGAGCCATGAGGAGATGTACCGGATCCTGGATGAGGTAGTTCCGCATCTGCCGCAGAACAAGCCGACGTATCTGATGGGGGTTGGTACTCCGGCAAACATTCTGGAGGGTGTTGAGCGAGGTATTGATTTCTTTGACTGTGTATATCCGAGCCGCAACGGTCGTCATGGCCATGTGTATACCAACCATGGCAAGATGAATCTTTTTAATGCGAAATATGAACTGGATTCCAAACCGATCGATGAGGAATGCCAGTGTCCGACCTGCCGTCATTACAGCAGGGCATATATCCGTCATCTTCTGAAAGCGAAGGAGATGCTTGGTATGAGGCTTTGTGTGCTGCATAATCTTTATTTCTACAATCATATGATGGAAGAGATCCGGGATGCTCTGGATGCGGGGAATTTTGCGGCTTATAAGAAGATGCGTCTGGAAGGGTTTGAGGAAGGTAAGATTAACGGGAACCGGTAGTTTTTATTTATAAAATTTGCGTAAATTACTTTGATTTTATAAGAAAACGCTTGAAGGTTTTTTGGTTTTTGTGTATGATAGTACGAAGTGACATTTTTTATAGTGGCGGGAGCTGCTATAGGTCAGAAACGGCGGGTAACCGCATAAGAAGAATTGATTTTAGCAGGAGGAATTTGGAATGATCGCATCATCTACAGCAGCAGCTGGCGGACTTAGCGCGGGTCTTGGTATTGTCTGGATCGTAGTTCTGTTTGGAATTATGTATTTTATGATGATCCGTCCGCAGAAGAAGGAGCAGAAGAGAACTCAGACTATGTTGAACAGCATGGAGGTTGGTGACAGTGTTGTTACTACCAGTGGTTTTTATGGTGTTGTTATTGATATGACTGAGGAAGATGTTATTGTTGAGTTTGGTAATAATAAGAATTGCCGTATTCCTATGAGGAAGCAGGCGATTGCTGAGGTTGAGAAGGCTGATCAGGCTTCTGCTTGATGACTTTTTTGGCAATAACGTGAATATGGGAAGGCACTGCGTTTTTTTGACGTGGTGTCTTTTTTTGTGCAGAAGGGACGCCGGGGAAGGGGATGCTGTCTGGTCTGCGGCTTCGTCGGGGGCTGGTTCTAGGGCGCCGGGATTCTGCTAAAACCGTTTTCCAAAAGTCCGAACTCGCGGCGTGACGCCGCTCAGACAGCGGACTTTTGAAAAACAACGCAGATTCCCGCCGCCCAAGTACCAGCTCCCCTCCTGCAGAAGCAGAGCCAGCCAGCATCCCCTTCCCCGGCTGACTTTCGGCAGCGTGAGGGTGATCAAGGGACGGCTGAGGCGCTGCGCTGTCAGCCTGAGGTTGGATGTGAGGTTGTGTTGTTAGATTGGGATTGGAGTGTGGCTGAGGCGCGGTGCTGTCAGCTTTAATTTGGGATGTGACAAATGTAATATTGTATAGAAATAAGTGGATTTTTGATGTAATTCATGCAATAATGGTATTACTATCAGAAATGAGAGTGACGGTTACTGCAGAATATTATAAAATTACAAATAAGAATGAATTTTCAGAAAGGGGTCGGGTTTATGGGTCTTATCAGAGCGGCTGTTGGCGCAGCAGGGGGTACGATGGCGGATCAGTGGAAGGAGTTTTTTTACTGTGAGGCTATGGATAAAGAAGTGATGGTGGTGAAGGGTACGAAGCGTACATCATCCAGGTCTTCCAATAAGAGAGGCAGCGACAATATCATTACCAGCGGAAGTGGGATTGCAGTTGCAGATGGTCAGTGTATGATGATCGTGGAGCAGGGGAAAGTTGTGGATATCTGTGCAGATCCAGGTGAGTATACTTATGATGCTTCCACAGAGCCGAGTATTTTTGCGGGAAGTCTTGGGGAAGGTATCCGCAGGACTTTCCAGACCATCGGTAAGCGTTTTGTGTTCGGTGGTGATACGGGTAAGGATCAGAGGGTATATTATTTTAATACCAAGGAGCTTGTGGATAACAAATTTGGCACGGCTACTCCGATCCCGTTCCGTGTGGTAGATTCCAGGATCGGACTTGATATTGATGTTGCAGTGCGCTGTCATGGAGTATATTCCTATCGGATCGCGGACCCGCTTCTTTTTTATACCAATGTGTGTGGGAATGTAGAGCGGGAATACACGAGAGAGGAGCTGGATGGACAGCTGAAAACGGAGTTTGTCAGCGCACTGCAGCCGGCTTTTGGCCGTCTTTCTGAGATGGAGCTTCGTCCGAATCAGATCGTGACCCACAACACGGAGCTTGAGAATGCCATGAATGAGGTTCTTTCAGCGAAGTGGGCAGAGCTTCGGGGCTTAAAAGTCGTAAGTGTTGCGCTGGGCTCGGTTACACTTCCGGATGAGGACGCCGAGATGATCAAGCAGGCCCAGCGCACGGCTATGATGCGTGATCCTTCGATGGCTGCAGCCACACTGACTGGTGCTCAGGCGGATGCCATGAAGGCTGCGGCTTCCAATTCCGCCGGGGCTATGACTGGTTTTATGGGCATGGGGATGGCTGCCAGCGCAGGGGGCCTGAATGCTCAGCAGCTTTTTGAAATGGGACAGAAGCGTGAGGCACAGGCAGCGCAGAACAACGTACAGACTCAGCCAAAGATCCGGCCGGCAGCAGGCGGAGATTCCTGGACTTGCAGTTGTGGTGCGGTTTCTACGGGTAAGTTCTGTCCGGAGTGTGGGGCACCGCGTCCGGTGGAGGACAGCTGGACTTGTTCCTGCGGTACAGTGAATAAAGGGAAGTTTTGTACGAACTGTGGAGCGAAGAGGCCGGAGAAGAAGTTGAGGTATCGTTGCAGCAGGTGTGGATGGGAACCGGCTGATCCGGAGAATCCACCGAAGTTCTGCCCGGAGTGCGGGGATCCGTTCGGACCGGAGGATGCTGTATAAATCACAAAATGGAGAAGGTCAGGAGAAATTCACAGGATAACTCCTGCCGGTCGATGGATACAGAAGGATGAATTGAGGTGGATATATGGCGAAGATGCAGGAGTTTAAGTGCCCGTGCTGTGGTGGCTCCATAGAGTTTGACAGTTCTGCACAGAAGATGAAGTGTCCGTTCTGTGATACGGAGTTTGATGTTAAGACATTATCGGAGCATGCTAAGGCTGTAGAAGAAGAACAGCCGGAGGATATGAACTGGTCGGATGAGGCTGGCAGTGAGTGGCAGGATGGAGAGCGTGAGGGATTACGTACTTATACGTGTAAGTCCTGTGGCGGTGAGATCGTGGGTGATGCCAATACGGCAGCGACAGCCTGCCCGTTTTGCGGCAGCCCGGTGGTAATGACCGGACAGCTGTCCGGTGCACTGAAACCAGATTACGTGATTCCGTTTAAGCTGGATAAAAAGGCTGCAAAGGAGAAGCTGAAGAAGCATTTGTCAGGCAAGCGCCTTCTCCCGAAAGCGTTTAAGTCGGAGAATCATATCAGTGAGGTGAAGGGGATCTACGTTCCGTTCTGGCTTTATGATACGGATGCCAGTGCGGATATCCGCTATAAAGCTACGAAGACCCGTTTCTGGAGTGATAATGATTATGATTATACGGAAACCAGTTATTATGCAGTACACAGAAGTGGTTCTCTGGGATTTGATCATGTACCTGTGGATGGTTCGGCCAGTATGGAAAATGATCTGATGGAGTCCATAGAGCCTTTTGATTTTAAAGAGGCGGTGGATTTCCAGACTGCATATCTGGCGGGATATTTTGCGGATAAGTATGATGTGACGGCGGAAGAGTGCGAGGGACGTGCCAATGAGCGTATCCGTCACAGTACGGAAGATGCATTCCGGGATACGGTCAGAGGCTATTCCAGTGTGGTTCCGGAGAATACCAGCATCCGGCTTCATAACGGAACTACGAAGTATGCACTGTATCCGGTATGGATCCTGCAGACGAAATGGAAAGGCGATAATTACATATTTGCCATGAATGGCCAGACTGGGAAATTTGTGGGGAATCTGCCCACAGATAAGAGTGCTTTTGCGAGATGGTTCCTAGGAACGACGGGGATCGTTGGCGTGATCGCCTATATTATCCTGTATCTGATCTGGGCTTTGTAGGGGAGGTGAATGCCATGAAAAAGAGAATATCCGTATTTCTGACAGTGATCCTTTTATGCCTGGCATGTGCCTTTCCGGTATGGGCGGAAACAGAAAGCCGGCTTGCGGATCAGGCGGGACTTCTGGATACAGATCAAAAGGAGAGCCTTTGCAATACACTGGATGAGATCAGTGAGCGGGAACAGGTAGATGTTATCATTGTTACCACCAATAGTCTGGAAGGAAAAACGGCGCAGGCTTATGCAGATGATTATTTTATTGATCATGGATATGGACAGGGAGAAGATGGTGACGGTATTTTGTTCCTGGTGGATATGGGTGACCGTAACTGGGCTATTGCAACACATGGTTATGCTATTGAAGCGTTTACCGATGCCGGACAGGAATATATCATGGAGCAGGTGAAGCCTTATTTAAGTGATGGGGATTATAACGAAGCGTTTCAGATGTTTGCCATGGAATGCGATGACTTTATCATGCAGGCGGATGAGGCAGAGCCATATGATGTGGGAAATCTTCCAAAGGAGCCTTTTGATGTGGGGGCAAATCTGCTGATTGCTCTTGCAGTGGGACTTGTGGCAGGCGTGCTTATAACCGGAAATATGAGGAGGAAACTGAAAACTGTGCGAAAACAGGATCAGGCTGCTTCCTATGTACGTCAGGGCAGTATGAAGGTAACCAGAAGTAACGAGTATTATCTTTACAGTACGGTGTCAAAATCCGCAAAACCGAAAAATGAGGACAGTGGCGGGGGCTCCAGTACACATACGTCTTCCTCGGGGGATACTTTTGGCGGCTCCAGTGGAAAATTCTGAGAGATTTTTTGAAAAACAGAATACAGGAAAAAGAAAAGGCTGCTGTACCGGAAACGGGAAGGCAGCTTTTGCCATAGTGGAACATCCTGTGGCATAAGATACTTTTCGGGCGGGAGCGTGGCGGTAACGGGCAGAAAGCAGGGAGCCAAAGTACCAGGAGTCAGGAAGAAAATCAAAGACACAGGAGCTCTTTTTATATCCTGGAGATAACTTTATCTATTTAATAGGTTGAAATCCGTCGAAAAGTGCGTTATGATAATAACAATTATCCACACCAGTGCGTTAAAATTTTACAGCACAGGGGAAATCGGAGGAGTAGATAAAATGGAGTACAAAATTGCCCTGATTCCGGGAGACGGAATCGGCCCGGAGATTGTTGCCGAGGCCAAAAAAGTTTTAGACAGAGTATGCGAGAAATACAGCCATAAATTTTCATACACAGAAGTTCTTTTAGGAGGTGCATCCATTGATGCTCACGGAGTACCTCTTACAGAGGAAGCCATTGCTCAGGCAAAAGCTTCTGACGCCGTACTGATGGGGTCCATCGGCGGCGATGCCAAGACATCCCCGTGGTACAAACTGGAGCCGTCTAAACGTCCGGAGGCAGGACTTCTTGCAATCCGTAAAGCGCTGAACCTTTTTGCAAACCTTCGTCCTGCATATCTTTACAATGAGCTTCGTGATGCATGCCCGCTTCGTGATGAGATCATCGGAGATGGTTTTGACATGATTATCGTAAGAGAGCTGACAGGAGGTCTTTACTTCGGAGCCAGAAAGACTACCGAGGAGAACGGAGTCCGCACAGCCGTAGATACTCTTTCCTATAATGAGAATGAGATCCGCCGTATTGCCATCAAGGCATTTGAGATCGCACGTAAGAGAAGAAATAAAGTTACAAGTGTAGATAAGGCAAACGTTCTGGATTCTTCCAGACTCTGGAGAAGCGTTGTGGAAGATGTTGCAAAAGACTATCCGGATGTAACACTGGAGCATATGCTGGTTGATAACTGTGCAATGCAGCTGGTACGTGATCCGAAACAGTTTGATGTCATCCTTACAGAGAACATGTTCGGAGATATCCTCTCTGATGAGGCAAGTATGGTAACCGGTTCCATCGGAATGCTTTCTTCCGCAAGCTTAAATGAGACAAAACTTGGCCTCTATGAGCCGAGCCACGGTTCCGCACCGGATATCGCAGGTCAGAACAAGGCAAACCCGATCGCAACTATCCTTTCTGCAGCCATGATGCTGAGATATTCTCTGGATCTTGACAAAGAGGCAGATGCTGTGGAAACAGCAGTACAGAAAGTTCTGACAGCTGGTTACAGAACCGGAGATATCATGTCTGAGGGCTGCAAACTTGTGGGAACTAAAGAGATGGGCGATCTGATCGCAGATGCCATCGCATAAATAAATTTGAAGAGATATAGAACCATATCGTAAAGAATAAAAAGGAGAACCTTAAAAAATGAGAAGTGATACCGTAAGAAAAGGCACACAGCAGGCACCACACCGTTCCCTGTTCAATGCCCTTGGAATGACAAAAGAAGAAATGGACAAACCACTGGTAGGAATCGTAAGCTCTTACAACGAGATCGTACCGGGACATATGAACCTTGACAAGATCGTAAACGCCGTAAAACTTGGCGTTGCAATGGCTGGTGGAACACCGGTTGTATTCCCGGCGATCGCAGTATGTGACGGAATTGCAATGGGACACGTTGGAATGAAATATTCCCTGGTAACCCGTGACCTGATCGCAGATTCCACAGAGGCTATGGCAATGGCTCATCAGTTTGATGCTCTGGTTATGGTACCCAACTGTGATAAGAACGTACCTGGCCTTCTGATGGCAGCAGCAAGAATCAATGTTCCGACTGTATTTGTAAGCGGAGGCCCGATGCTTGCCGGTCATGTAAAAGGACACAAAACAAGTCTTTCCAGCATGTTTGAGGCAGTAGGTTCCTATGCAGCAGGAACGATCACAGCAGATGACCTGGCAGAATTCGAGAACAAAACCTGTCCGACCTGTGGATCATGTTCCGGTATGTACACTGCAAACAGCATGAACTGTCTGACAGAGGTTCTTGGAATGGGACTTAAGGGAAATGGTACCATCCCGGCCGTATACTCCGAGCGTATCCGTCTTGCAAAACATGCAGGAATGCAGGTAATGGAAATGTACAAAAGGAACATCCGCCCAAGAGACATCATGACAAAAGAGGCAGTTTTAAATGCTCTTACCGTAGATATGGCACTTGGATGCTCCACAAACAGTATGCTTCATCTTCCGGCTATCGCACATGAGATCGGAATGGACTTTGACATCAGTTTTGCAAATGAGATCAGTGAGAAGACTCCGAACCTCTGCCACCTTGCACCGGCAGGCCCGACTTACATGGAAGACCTCAACGAGGCCGGCGGTGTTTATGCGGTTATGAATGAGCTGAACAAGATCGGACTTCTTCATACAGAGTGTATGACAGTAACAGGAAAAACAGTTGGGGAAAATATCAAAGATTGTGTAAATCTGAATCCGGAAGTTATCCGCCCGATCGACAATCCGTATACAAAGACAGGCGGACTTGCCGTACTGAAAGGAAACCTTGCACCGGACGGCGGCGTTGTAAAACGTTCCGCAGTTGTACCGGAAATGCTGGTACATGAAGGTCCTGCACGTGTATTTGACAGCGAGGATGACGCGATTGTGGCAATCAAGAGCGGCAAGATCGTAGAGGGTGATGTAGTTGTTATCCGTTACGAGGGACCAAAAGGTGGTCCTGGAATGAGAGAGATGCTGAACCCGACATCCGCAATCGTGGGAATGGGACTTGGTTCTTCCGTAGCCCTGATCACAGACGGACGTTTCAGCGGCGCATCCAGAGGAGCTGCTATCGGACACGTATCACCGGAGGCAGCCGTAGGCGGCCCGATCGCACTGGTTGAGGAAGGCGATATCATCAGCATCAATATTCCGGAACTGAAACTGGAGATCAAAGTTTCTGACGAAGAGATGCAGGCAAGAAGAGAAAAATGGCAGCCAAGAGAGCCGAAGGTAACAACCGGATATCTGGCAAGATATGCTTCCATGGTAACATCCGGAAACCGTGGTGCGATCCTGGAAGTACCGAAAGCAAAATAAGGAGGAACGAAAGACATGCAGCTTACAGGTGCAGAGATCATCGTAGAATGTCTGAAGGAACAGGGCGTTGATACCGTATTTGGATATCCGGGCGGCGCGATCCTGAATGTTTACGATGCCTTATATGAATACAAAGATGAGATCACACATGTACTGACCTCCCACGAGCAGGGTGCATCCCATGCTGCTGACGGTTATGCGAGAGCTACCGGAAAAGTGGGCGTCTGCCTGGCAACATCCGGTCCTGGAGCCACCAACCTGGTAACAGGAATCGCGACTGCATACATGGATTCCGTACCGATGGTAGCCATTACTGCAAACGTAGGAAGACCACTCCTGGGAAGAGATTCTTTCCAGGAGGTTGATATCGCAGGTATCGTAATGCCTGTGACAAAATACAGCTTTATTGTAAAGAATATCGAAGATCTTGCAGATACGTTAAGAAGAGCATTTTATATTGCAAAAAGCGGAAGACCTGGCCCGGTTCTTGTGGATGTTCCGAAGGATATCACAGGAATGAAATATGAATACGAGCCATGCCATCCGGCTACCGTTAACCGTGAGATCAAAAACATCCGCAAAGAAGATATGGACCAGGCGCTGGAAATGATCAGAGAGGCAAAGAAACCTTTTATTTTTGTAGGCGGCGGCTGTGTGATCTCCGGTGCTGACCAGGAAGTCCGCGAACTGGCTCACAGGATCCAGGCTCCGGTCTGCGATACACTGATGGGTAAAGGTACTTTCCCAGGTGAGGATCCGCTTTATACCGGTATGGTAGGTATGCACGGAACCAAGACTTCCGATCTTGGTGTTACGGAATGTGATCTTCTCATTGTTCTTGGAGCACGTTTCAGTGACCGTGTAACAGGAAATACCAAGACTTTTGCACATAATGCAAAAATCCTTCAGATCGATGTAGATGCTGCGGAGATCAACAAAAATATCAAAGTGGATGCAAGCGTGATCGGAGATGTGAAAGAAGTGCTGAAACGTCTTCTGGAGGAAGTTCCGGAAAAAGAACATCCGGAGTGGATCGCACATATCCAGGAACTGAAAGCAAAATATCCGCTGAATTATGATCATACACAGCTGACAGGTCCGTATATTATAGAGAAACTTTATGAACTGACCAATGGTGATGCCATCATCTCCACAGATGTTGGACAGCATCAGATGTGGGCGGCACAGTATTATAAATACAAAGAGCCGAGAACTCTTCTTACTTCCGGCGGCCTTGGAACGATGGGCTATGGCCTTGGCGCTGCAATTGGCGCAAAGATGGGCAGACCGGAAAAAACAGTTGTTAATATAGCAGGTGACGGATGCTTCCGTATGAATATGAATGAGTTGGCAACAGCTGCACGCTGTGGCAGACAGCTGATCCAGATTGTTATGAACAATCATGTACTGGGAATGGTGCGTCAGTGGCAGACTCTCTTCTATGGAAAGAGATACTCTTCCACAGTACTGGATGACGCCGTTGATTTTGTGAAATTATCAGAGGCGCTGGGTGCAAAAGCCATTCGTGTGACAAAGATGGAAGATGTGGAGCCTGCACTTAAGATGGCGCTGGCAGCAGAGGGACCTGTCGTTCTGGATTGCTGGATCGATCAGGATCTGAGTGTGTTCCCGATGGTACCGGCTGGTGCGAACCTTGATGATGTATTTGACGAGGAGGATATGAAGAAACATGAGTAGAGTGTATAATTTTTCTGCCGGACCGGCAGTGCTTCCAGAGGAAGTACTCAAAGAAGTAGCGGATGAGATGATGGATTATAACGGCACAGGAATGTCTGTTATGGAAATGAGCCACAGAAGTGCAGCTTTTCAGGAGATCATTGATACTGCAGAGAAAGATCTCCGCGAGCTTATGAACATCCCAGATAACTACAAGGTACTTTTCCTTCAGGGAGGAGCATCCCAGCAGTTTGCCATGATCCCGATGAACCTTATGAAAAATAAGGTCGCAGATTATATCGTAACAGGTCAGTGGGCAAAGAAAGCTTATCAGGAAGCTCAGAAATACGGAAAAGCAAATAAGATCGCATCTTCTGAGGACAAAACTTTCAGCTATATCCCGGACTGCAGTGATCTGCCGATCAGCCCGGATGCAGACTATGTATACATCTGTGAGAACAACACCATTTACGGCACAAAATTCAAAAAACTTCCAAACACAAAAGGCAAGACTCTGGTAGCAGATGTATCCTCCTGCTTCCTGTCTGAGCCTGTAGATGTAAGCAAATATGGTATTATCTATGGCGGTGTTCAGAAGAACATCGGACCTGCAGGTATGGTTATCGTAATCATCCGTGAGGATCTGATCACAGAGGATGTTCTTCCGGGAACACCAACCATGCTTACCTATAAGACACATGCAGACGCAGGTTCTCTTTACAACACACCGAACGCTTACTGCATCTATGTATGCGGAAAAGTATTCAAATGGCTGAAGAAGATGGGCGGTCTGGAAGTGATGAAGCAGCGCAATGAGGAAAAGGCAAAGATCCTCTATGATTATCTGGATTCCAGCAAGCTGTTCAAGGGAACTGTAGTTCCAGAAGACAGATCTCTTATGAATGTTCCGTTTGTAACAGGTGACAAGGAAATGGATGCCAAGTTTGTGAAAGAGGCAACAGAGGCAGGACTTGTAAACCTGAAAGGACACCGTACTGTTGGCGGAATGCGTGCAAGTATCTACAATGCCATGCCGAAGGCTGGTGTAGAGGCTCTGGTTGCATTCATGAAGAAATTTGAGGAGGAGAATGCATAATGTTCCAGTATCATTGCCTGAACCCCATCGCAGAAAAAGGACTTAAACTTTTCGGCGATAATTACAAAAAATCAGAGACTGTAGATCAGTGTGACGCGATCCTTGTGAGAAGTGCGAAAATGCATGACATGGAGCTTCCCAAAAGTGTTTGTGCAGTTGCACGTGCAGGAGCAGGTGTCAACAATATTCCTGTTAAAGAATATGCAGAGAAGGGTGTTGTTGTATTTAACACACCTGGAGCAAATGCAAACGGCGTAAAAGAGCTTGTACTTGCAGGTATGCTTCTTGCATCCAGAGATATCGTTGGCGGTATCGAGTGGGTTGCACAGGAGAAAGATAAAGAGCACATCGGCAAGCTTGCCGAGAAGCAGAAAAAACAGTTCGCAGGATGCGAGATCAGCGGCAAAAAGCTTGGTATCATCGGACTTGGTGCCATCGGTGCCATGGTGGCAAACGCAGCATGCGGACTTGGAATGGAAGTTTATGGTTATGATCCGTATCTTTCCATTGATGCGGCATGGAATCTTTCCAGAACCATCAAGCACAGCAAGAGCCTGGATGAGATCTACAGCCAGTGCGATTACATCACCATTCATGTGCCCCTTCTTGACAGCACAAAGAAGATGATCAACAAAGAAGCTTTCGAGAAAATGAAAGATGGCGTGGTTCTTCTGAATTTTGCAAGAGATCTTCTTGTTGATGAGGAGGCACTGATCGAGGCTGTTGAGAGTGGTAAGGTTAAAAAATATGTAACAGACTTTGCCAACGAGACAGTTGCAGGACGCGAGGGCATTCTGGTAACCCCACATCTTGGTGCTTCTACAGAGGAATCTGAGGAGAACTGTGCGGAGATGGCTGTAAAAGAGATCCGTGATTACCTTGAGAATGGTAATATCAAGAACTCTGTTAATTATCCAAACTGTGATATGGGTACCTGTGTGGCTGTGGGGAGAATTTCTCTTGCACACAGTAATACACCGAATATGATCAGTCAGGTAACCAAGATCCTTGGATCTGAGGGGCTGAATATTGCGGATATGACCAATAAGAGTAAAGGGGTGTTTGCTTATACTCTTATCGATCTTGAGAGTGCGGCTTCTGCCAAGGCACTTGACGAGCTCAAGGAGATTGAGGGAATGTATAGGGTGCGTGTTGTTAAATAGAGTAACAAGATCTTAGAAAAACTCTTTGAAAAAATGCTGTGTTTCGTTCCTGGCGAACGGGGCGCAGTATTTTTTTGTAAAAGTGAAAACCGCAAAGGGGCCGCAAAGCCGCGCCCCCTCTGCACACCCCTTGGGCTTTTTTGAGTAGTGCTTCGGTTGAGAAATGTGTGAGGTTGTTAACTTGTGCCTGTATGCTTCTGTATTGGCTGTGTCAGGTTGAGCCGATGTGTGGATGGAGGGACGGGAAGGCGGGCCGTTGGCCCTGTTCCCTGGAAATGGATTTTGTTCTGAGGGAATGATTCTTTTGGATGGATTATGGGCCTTGTTCCCTGGAAAATGATTTTGTTCTTGTGTCAAGAAAATGATTTTTGAGGACGGATTATGGGCTCTGTTCCCTGGAAATTAATTCCTGGGAATGGATTCTTTCCTGGTTTTCTGGGTTGAAAATGTGAGTTTTGGGGTTGACATTGCAGGGGTTTTCGCCTAAAATGTATCGAAGATACGGCGATGATGAGAATAGTACACAGGGAATTATCTCAGAGAGGGGCCTGTTTTGGTGGAAGGGTCCTGTGCGTGAACTGTGGAACCGGCCTCGGAGCTCTGCGTGATTGAAGCGTGGCGTGTGTTTCCGGCGTTAACGGGTGTTGAGAGAGCAGCGGGTGCGCTGTTAACTGGGGTGGTACCGCCGAAGTCATTCGGTCCCTTGTGAGGGATTCGGAGGGCTTATTTTTTTGTTCGTAAAACGGGACTGTAAATGCAGTGTACGATTTATGGGACAGAAGAGTGAGCCGGAGGGATTCCGGATTGCCGTGGCTGCCTGGCGGCTGGCAATATGTAACAGATCACAAGAAAAAGGAGATTTATCATGGCAAAAGAAAAGAAATTAGTACAGGCCATTACGTCTATGGATGAGGATTTTGCTCAGTGGTATACAGACGTTGTTAAGAAGGCTGAGCTTTGTGGCTATACAAGTGTTAAGGGCTGTATGGCGATCAAACCTGCAGGTTATGCGATCTGGGAGAATATCCAGCATGAGCTTGACCGCAGATTTAAAGAGACCGGTGTAGAGAATGTTTATATGCCGATCTTTATCCCGGAGTCTCTTCTTGATAAAGAGAAAGATCATGTAGAAGGTTTTGCCCCGGAGGTTGCATGGGTGACTCATGGCGGTCTTGATCCGCTTCAGGAGAGACTTTGCGTGCGTCCGACTTCCGAGACTCTGTTCTGTGATTTCTACCAGAAAGAGATCCAGTCCCACAGAGACCTTCCGAAAGTATACAATCAGTGGTGCTCTGTTGTCCGCTGGGAGAAAACAACCCGTCCATTCCTTCGTTCCAGAGAGTTCCTGTGGCAGGAGGGCCATACAGCTCACGCAACAGCTGAAGAGGCTGAGGCACGTACCATTCAGATGCTGAATGTTTATGCAGATTTCTGCGAAGAGGTTCTGGCAATTCCGGTTGTAAAAGGTCAGAAGACAGACAAAGAGAAATTTGCAGGTGCTGAGGCTACTTACACCATCGAGTCCCTGATGCATGACGGTAAAGCACTTCAGTCCGGTACAAGCCATAATTTCGGAGACGGATTTGCGAAAGCATTCGGAATCCAGTACACAGATAAAGATAATACACTGAAATATGTTCATCAGACATCCTGGGGAATGACAACCCGTATGATCGGTGCCATCATCATGGTTCACGGTGATAACAGCGGCCTTGTTCTTCCTCCGAGAATCGCTCCGGTACAGACTGTGATCATTCCGATCCAGCAGCGTAAAGAGGGTGTTATGGAGAAAGCTGATGAGCTTCTCGCAGCACTGAAGGCAGCCGGTATCCGTGCAAAAGTTGATGCTACAGATAAGAGCCCGGGATTCAAATTTGCTGAGCAGGAGATGCGTGGTATTCCGCTTCGTGTTGAGTGTGGTCCGAAGGATATCGAGAATGGACAGGCAGTTCTCTGCAGAAGAGATACCCGTGAGAAATATACTGTATCCTTCGATGAGCTTGCAGATAAGGTAAAAGAGCTTCTGGATACTATTCAGCATGATATGCTGGAGCGCGCACGTGCACACAGAGAGGCTCATACCTATGTAGCCAGAAATTATGAGGAATTTGGTGAGATCGTAAATAACAAACCTGGATTCATCAAAGCTATGTGGTGCGGTGACCGTGCATGTGAAGACAAGATCAAAGAAGATTTCCAGGCAACTTCCAGATGCATGCCATTTGAGCAGGAGCAGCTGAGCGACGTTTGTGTATGCTGTGGAAAACCTGCCAAGAAGATGGTTTACTGGGGACGTGCATACTAAAATGCATAAGCCCTGTGTGGGGCAGAGGCAGTTTTGCAAAAATCATAGTTACCGGTCACCAGGTGAACAGTAACAGATTATACAGGAAACAAGGCAGCGGGGCGAAATAAGCTCCGCTGTTTTTGTGAATTTATGCTATAATATCGTTACTGAAACCATATCAGAATATCATCCGGCTGCTGAGCGCAGATAATACAGTGAAATGTGAATGCTTGATCTGGACAGCAGCAATCAGTAAGAGGAGTTATTTATGAAGATAAACATACCACAAAAAGCAGCGCAGATCCTGAAGACTTTAAATGCTGCCGGTTATGAGGCCTACGTTGTGGGCGGATGCGTCCGGGATTCCATCCTGGGCCGGGAGCCGGGAGACTGGGATATCACCACGTCAGCACTTCCGGAGCAGGTGAAGGAACTTTTTCGAAGAACCGTAGATACGGGAATCCAGCATGGAACAGTAACGGTAATGATGGATAAAGAGGGTTTTGAGGTGACCACCTATCGTGTGGACGGAGAGTATCATGATGGACGTCATCCGGATGCTGTGACCTTTACCAGAAGCCTTGAGGAAGATCTGAAGCGAAGAGACTTTACCATCAATGCCATGGCCTATCATCCGGAACATGGACTGGTGGATCTGTTTGGCGGAATGGAAGATATCGGGAAGAGAATCATCCGGTGCGTCGGCAATCCGGTGGAACGTTTTACAGAGGATGCCCTTCGTATGCTCCGCGCGGTGCGTTTTTCCGCACAGCTTGGATTTACCGTGGAAGAAAATACAAAGGCGGCACTGGCACGAATGTCAGGAAATCTGGAACATGTCAGTGCAGAGCGTATCCAGACCGAGCTTGTGAAGCTTCTGGTATCTGATCATCCGGATTATCTCCGTACTGCATGGGAAACCGGGCTTACAAGAGAATTTCTTCCGGAATTTGATGCCTGCATGGAGACAGAGCAGAATACCCCACACCACTGCTATACTGTGGGCGAGCATATTCTGAAAAGTCTTACAGAGATTGAGAATGACAGGCTTCTCCGCATCACAATGCTTCTTCACGACATTGCGAAACCAGTCGTGAAAAAGACGGACGGGAACGGCAGAGACCACTTCAAGACTCACGGCCCGGCAGGTGAGAAACTGGCAGGAAAGATCCTGCGCCGCCTGAAATTTGACAATGCAACGATCCGAAATACCTGTCGTCTGATCCGGTATCATGATCTTCGACCTGCACCGGCAGCTGAGGATGTAAGACGGTCTGTGAATCTCATAGGAGAAGATCTTTTTCCACTGTATCTGAAAGTGCAGAAGGCAGACCTTTTAGCTCAGAGTACTTACAAAAGAGAAGATAAGCTGGCACGCTTAAGCGGCGTGACGGAAACTTATCAGGGAATCCTTAAAAGAGGAGAATGTACATCTCTGAAAATGCTGGCAGTTTCCGGAAAAGATCTTATAAATGCCGGACACCCGGCCGGACCGGAACTGGGAGATCTTCTTGAAAGACTTCTTGACTGTGTGCTGAAAGATCCGTCCCTTAATACAAAAGAAAAACTTCTTGAAATAGCGGAAAAAGATGGCATAAAAACCGAATAGAATAACAAAAATCCCCCCTGCATAAGATAGAACGTAAAATAAGGCAGGGGGGAACTTGTTTGTATGATTATGGTCTGAGTGTGCTGGAGCAGTATGGGCTTAATGCGTTATCTTCCGGCAGAGTGAGAGGCGCACTTCTTTGCAGGACAGAAAGAGGTCCTGTCATACTTCGGGAATTTCACGGATCGGAAAAAAAGCTTTCCATGCAGCAGAAACTTCTGCAAAAACTTAAGGAGCAGGGATGCCATGTAGATGTCTATCTGGAAAACCGGGAAGGTGCTCTGGTGAGTAAAGACAAAGATTCCATTCCCTATACGGCACAGGTATGGTTTGAAGGGCGGGAGTGTGACACAAAATCCGAAACCGACATTTTGAAAAGTGTGCGGATGCTGGCGGAGATCCACGGGAGAATGCAGCTTCCTCTGGAAAAAGACTACACGGCAAGGAATCTTAAAGAAGAATATATCCGGCACAATCAGGAAATGCGGAAGATCCGACGTTTTATCCGGAAAAAAGGAGTGTCAAGCCCTTTTGAAAAAGATTATCTTAAAAGTGTGGAATGGTTTCTGGAAAAAGGAGAAAAGGCGGTTTCCATGCTGGATGAAACGGATTATCAGACACTGCGGCAGCAATCTCTTGAAAAAGGTACTGTCTGTCATGGAGAGTATAATCAGCATAATGTGCTGATCCTTGGAAAAAATGCGGCAGTGACCAATTTCAGCCACTGGAACTTTGATGTGCAGATGGCAGATCTGTATCGATTTATGAGGAAAATTCTGGAAAAATACTGCTGGGATCCATATATTGCAGAAAAAATGCTTTCCACATATGATTCCATCCGCCCTATTTCCATGTCAGAATGGCAGAACCTGAAAGTACGATTTGTATATCCGGAAAAATACTGGAAACTTGCCAACCATTATTACACCCACAATAAAGCAGTCATATCCGGGAAAAATGTGGAAAAGCTGCATACGATGATCCGGCAGAAAAAGCAGTGGGAAGAATTTCCGAAAAGATGCCTGCGGCAGTAATGCGTCTGAATAAGGCAAAAACAAAACTTCCCTTTTTCAGAAAATTGTTATATAATGTTAATTATCTTATATAAAGAAACAGGGAGGTATTTTGGAACATGGATTATAAAGAAATCTATAATCAGTGGCTTGAAAACCCATACTTCGACGAGGCAACAAAAGAAGAACTGAAAGCGATCAAAGACGACGAGAATGAGATCAAAGAGCGTTTTTATATGGATCTTGAATTTGGTACGGCTGGCCTGCGTGGTATCATTGGCGCAGGTACCAACCGCATGAATATTTATGTAGTAAGAAGAGCAACACAGGGTCTTGCCAACTATATTGCAAAAGTAGACAAGAAATCCCAGGGCGTTGCTATCGCATATGATTCCCGTCATATGTCACCGGAGTTTGCCCAGGAAGCAGCGCTTTGCCTGGCAGCTAACGGAATTAAGGCGTATATCTTTGAGACACTTCGTCCGACACCGGAGCTTTCTTTTGCAGTACGTCATCTGGGATGTGTGGCAGGTATCAACGTAACGGCCAGTCACAACCCGCCGGAATACAACGGATACAAGGTTTACTGGGAAGATGGCGCACAGATCACACCACCTCATGATACAGGGATCATGGGCGAGGTAAAGGCAATCTCCGACTGGAATACCGTAAAGACCATGGACAAGGAAGAAGCAGTGAAGGCAGGTCTTTTCGAAGTGATTGGACAGGCTGTTGATGATGCTTATATGGCAGAGCTTAAGAAACAGATCATCCATATGGATGCTATCCAGGCAGAGGGCAAGAACCTCAAGATCGTTTACACACCGCTTCACGGAACCGGTAATATCCCGGCCAGAAGAATCCTTAAAGAGCTTGGATTTGAGAACGTATACGTAGTACCGGAACAGGAACTTCCGGATGGAGATTTCCCGACAGTCAGCTATCCGAACCCGGAGGCAGCAGAGGCATTTGAACTTGGCCTGAAGCTTGCCAGAGAAGTAGATGCAGACATCGTACTTGCGACAGACCCGGATGCAGACCGTCTTGGCGTTCGTGTAAAAGACAGGAACGGCGAGTATCATGACCTTACCGGAAACATGTCCGGATGCCTTCTCGCAAACTATGAGCTGAGCCAGAGAAAGGCTGTAAACGGAAGCCTTCCGGAGGATGGAGCTCTTGTAAAGACTATTGTTACAACAAACCTGGCAGATGCGATCGCCAAGGGATACGGTGTAAACCTCATCGAAGTACTTACCGGATTTAAATACATCGGACAGCAGATCCTTGGATTTGAAAACAGTGGCAAGGGTACATATCTTTTCGGATTTGAGGAGAGCTACGGCTGCCTGATCGGAACCTATGCAAGAGATAAAGATGCTATCGTTGCAACTATGGCACTTTGTGAGGCAGCAGCTTACTACAAGACACAGGGCAAGACTCTCTGGGATGCAATGATCGACATGTATGAGGAGTTTGGATATTATAAAGATGCGATCCAGGCAGTTACCATGAAAGGCATTGAGGGACTCCAGAAGATCCAGGAGATTATGACAACACTCCGTCAGAATCCGCCGGCAGAGTTTGCAGGACATAAAGTAACTGCTGTCCGTGACTACAAGCTGGATGAGATCACAGATCTTGCTACAGGAGAGAAGAAACCGACAGGCCTTCCGAATTCCAATGTTCTTTACTATGAGCTTACAGACGATGCATGGGTATGCGTAAGACCGTCCGGTACAGAGCCGAAAGTGAAATTCTACTATGGAGTAAAAGGAACCTCTCTTGCAGATGCAGACGAGAAATCCGACGCAATGGGCAAGGCAGTTCTTGAAATGGTTGATTCCATGAAATAAATGGGGCATCCTTCCGCCTGTAATATGCGAAAAACCTTGACATTATAAGCCAAAAGGTTTATATATATAAGGCAAAGCCAAAAAAATAAGAGAACATCAATTATAGGAGGAAACACCATGAATAAAACAGAGTTAGTAGCAGCAATGGCGAAAGACACCAATCTTTCCAAGAAAGATGTAGAAGCTGTTCTGAAATCTTTTATCGATGTTGTAACTGATGAACTGAAAAAAGGCGAGAAGATTCAGCTTGTTGGATTTGGAACTTTCGAAGTAAGCACAAGAGCTGCAAGAGAGGGAAGAAATCCTCAGACTGGTGAGACCATGACAATCGAGGCTTCCAAGTCTCCGAAGTTCAAAGCAGGAAAAGCTTTAAAGGACGTTGTTAACGGTAAATAATCTGTTGATTCAGTGATAACGGCAGGAGGAACCAGAAACCGGTTTCTCCTGCTTTTTTACTATGAAAGTTTTGTTAAAGGAGGGAAAAATATGCGTCTTGACAAATATCTGAAAGTATCCAGACTGATCAAACGCCGTACAGTAGCCAATGAGGCATGTGATGCGGGAAGAGTTCTGGTAAATGACAAGCCGGCGAAGGCATCCGTGCAGGTAAAGACCGGCGATACCGTGGAAATCCAGTTTGGAAGCCGTAACGTAAAGGTGGAAGTCCTGGAAGTGAAAGACACCGTAAAAAAAGATGAAGTGGAGAGTATGTTCCGCTATATCTGATACTACAGCATCCGGGAAGAGGTCTATTTCCCAAGCTTTTTTCATAAATTAAAAGAGAAATCGCTTCAGGAGAATCTGGCTTTGGAGGAAAAAAAATCCGCAGCGATCCACAAACTGATGTTGGAACGGCAGAAAGGCGGCACGATCACAGGAATCCGAGATGTGATCTCTTTCGACGAAAAAGAGATCCTGCTGCATACAGAAGATGGAAAACTATCCATAAAAGGCGAAACTCTTCATGTGAAACATCTGGATCTGGAACATGGAGAACTGAGCCTGGAAGGCAGAATTGACAGCCTTGCGTATCTGGGCAGAAAGAAAGAGAAACAGGAAGAATCCCTTATAAAAAGACTGTTTCATTAAAGACAAAAAAAGACAGTAAACTGGTTGATATTTTTTTGCAGAAGTTGTAAAATCTGGATGTATAAGCTCATAACAGGAAAAGAAAACCAAAAAAGGTAAAAAGGAGCAGACAGATTGAAGAAGCCAGGAAAGGGAAAAGAAAAAAAGAAAATCGGATACAATTACCTTGGCATGGCAGGCATTGCTGTGATCGCACTGGTTCTGCTTGGAAGCCTTATGGTGCAGAGCAAGACTTTGCAGCAACGTCTGGATTACTACGATTCCAAGGCTGTGGCACTGGAGAAATCCATTGACAGTGAGAAAGAACGCACCAAGGAGATCGAAGCCGAAAAAGAATATATGAAAACCGATGAATACGTGGAAGAAGCAGCACGTGAGAAGCTTGGACTTGTGAAGGATAACGAGATCGTGTTCCAGGAAGAAAACTAGCACAGCGAATGCAGAAGCATTTTGGCGAAAAGTTTTCTATAAGTTTCGTGTTACTTTGACAGATATTTCAGAATACCTCCTTTATAATAATCAGTCAGTGAAGGTTATAAGGGGAGGGGAAAATATGCAGGAATGGATCATTGCCATGCTCGTAGTCAGCATTCTGCTGATACTCCGGGACATGGCAAAAACTGTCTTTTCGGGAAGAACACAGGCAAAAGAAGAGATGATGCCGCTCAGTGAAAGCCATCCCCAGAAGGAGAAGGTGGAACGATATGCAGCATCCTTTCGGAAACTTGCGGATACATTCTATGGAATGCCTTACAGAAAGGAATTTTTGAGTGGAGGACAGCTGAACCGGATCATTTCGGATACTAGCGCCTGTGTGTGCTCCAGATGTTATCAGAGAGAGATCTGCTGGGGCGAGCGTGCAGGAGAAACCATGCGGAACAGCGAGCATATGCTAAGAGTCATGGAGGAGGGGGATGAAGAGGCTGTTCGTCAGGTTCGCAGTGAATGGATGAGTGCCTGTGGGCGTTCTGCCCAGTATTTTCAGGTTTTGAACGAAGGATTCCGGGAAGAACGGCAGAATCTTGTGTGGGACAACCGGATGATCGAAAGCCGGCTTGCTGTGGCTCAGCAGCTGACAGAGATTTCCAGGATCATGGATCATATGGCAGAAGAGCTTTATGATATTATGCCGGCAGATCCCAGGTTTCAGGAAGAACTTCGAAAAGCCTTCCGCAGGAAACACGTACTCATAAAAAATGTCTGGGTGATGGATAAGATTGAGGGAAGACGGCAGATATTTCTGAGTTTACGTGCCAGAAGCGGGCAGTGTGTTTCCATGACAGAAATCGCACAGATTTTATCCAGAATATGTGGCAGCCCCATGACGCCGGAACAGGGAAGCAGGAGTATTGTAAATGGAGATTTCCATACGGTACATTTTGTGGAAGATGTCAGCTATCAGATGCTTTACGGGGTAGCCAGGCTTACAAGAGAAGCAGAAAAGGTTTCCGGGGATAATTATATCTGCCGTCAGGAAGAGGATGGCAGGTTTTTTCTCTGCCTGTCCGATGGAATGGGATCCGGAATGGAAGCTTTCCGGGAAAGTGAGATCGTAGTGGAACTTCTGGAACAGTTTATGGAATCCGGACTTTCCCAGGAGACAGCGGCCAGAATGGTGAATTCCGCCCTGATTCTGAAAGGACGGGAAGGGATGTTTTCTACGGTGGATATCTGTGCGGTAGATCTTTATACGGGAATCTGTAATTTCCTGAAAGCGGGAGCATCTTCCACTTTTATAAAAAGAGATCACTGGGTAGAGTCCATTGCTTCCGAAAGTCTGGCAGCGGGCCTAATCCAGCAGCTGGATTTTGATACGGCTTCCAGAAAACTGTATCATGGAGATTATCTGATCATGATGACGGATGGCGTCCTGGATGCACTGCCAGCAGAACATGAGGAAGAGACCATGAAAGAGATCATCATGGATGTCCATGAAAAAGAACCAAAAGAGATCGGTCGTGGAATTCTGGAGAGGGTTCTGGGATACAGTGACTATCGTGCACGGGATGATATGACCGTCGTTGTGGCTGGTTTATGGAAAAAATAGGATTAGTCAAGTGGATATTCGCAATTGAAGCAGGGGACTTACTTGATTTGGTTAAACACAGGAGAAAAAATGATCGAACGTGTAAAGAAATATATCAGAGAAAATCAGATGCTGAAAGCAGGAGACATTGTTGCGGCAGGAGTTTCCGGAGGGGCAGATTCCATTGCCATGCTTCATATCCTGAAAAGTATCCAGGAAGAATTTGGATTTTTCCTGGAGGCAGTCCATGTTCATCATGGAATCCGGGGAGATGAGGCGGACAGAGATGAGAACCTTGTAAAAAAAATCTGCCAGGAGTGGAAGATTCCTTTTCAGTCCTATCATTATCCGGTTCCGGAACTTTCCAGAAAATGGAGGCTGGGAGAAGAAGAAACCGGACGGATCGTCCGAAAACAGGCTTTTGCGAAGGAAAAACAGCGCATTGCCTTTTCGGAATTTCCGGAAGAAAATGAGCGTCGGTTCTGCGTTGCGCTGGCTCATAACCGTAATGATCTGGCAGAAACCATGCTGCATCATCTGGCAAGGGGAACCGGACTTCGGGGACTTTCCGGGATACATCCCTGCAGTGACGGGATCATCCGTCCGGTTTTATGTTTAGAACGCAGGGAAATTGTCTATTATCTGGAAGAGAACGAGATTTCCTATATTACGGACAGCAGTAATCTTTCTGATGGATATACCAGAAACCGGATCCGGCATCATGTGCTTCCTGCCATGGAAAAGGAAATTAACGGAAAAACGGTAGAACATATGGCGGAAACAGCCAGAATACTGAGAGAAGCAGACGGATACCTTCGCAGAAAGGGCGCAGAACTTCTGGAACAATGCAGACAGAAAACCGGATACCTGCTGGATGGTGCATTTTTTGAGAAACCGGATATTGTCCGGGAGTATGCGGTTATGGAAGCTTTTGAGCGGCTGTCGGGAAAACGAAAGGATTTTACGTCTCTTCATGTAAGGCAGGTTTTTTCCCTCCAAAAAAAAGAAACCGGACGCTATATAAAGCTTCCGGGGAATATTCAGGCTGTCCGGAGTTATGGAGGCGTTCGCCTGGAAAAGACAGTTTTCGGACCGGGGACCACAGAAGGTGTGTCAGCAGAAAAAAAAGGTTCCGGGAATCCGGCGGAAATGTTTTTTGAAATTCCGCTGTCCGGGATCCTGGAATGTCCGTTTGGAATTTTTGAGACAAAAATTTTCCACTATAAGAATCAGAAGATTGAAGAAAAAAAGTATACGAAATGGATGGATTATGATAAAATAAAAGGTAGTCCATGCGTTCGTACCAGAAAACAGGGGGATTATCTTGTTGTAAACAGCGCCGGAGGTAGAAAGAAACTGAACCGGATCTTTATTGATGAGAAGATCCCGGCAGGGTTAAGAGATCAAATTCCGGTTGTTGCCGCAGGATCGGAGATCCTCTGGATACCGGGAGGACGAATGAACGAACAGTATAAGATCACTTCCACTACAGGGAGAGTGTTAGAATTACATTACCAAGGAGGAGTATTAACATGAGCGAAAAAATCAGGGTTTTACTCAGTGAAGAAGAGGTAGATGCCCGTATTCAGGAAGTTGCAGATGTGATCAACAAAGACTACGAAGGAAAAGATGTACACATGATCTGTGTTCTGAAAGGCGGCGTTTTCTTTATGTGCGAGCTTGCCAAGAGGATCACACGTCCGGTAACACTGGATTTCATGTCTGTGTCCAGCTATGGCGATGACACAAAATCAAGCGGTGTTGTAAAGATCGTCAAGGATCTGGATCAGCCTCTGGAAGGAAAAGATGTTCTGATCGTGGAGGATATCATTGATTCAGGAAGAACATTAAGCTATCTGCTGCGTATCCTGAAAGGCAGACATCCGGCCAGCGTCAGACTCTGTACACTTCTTGATAAACCGGAAAGACGTGTGACAGATGTAGCGGTAGATTACTGCTGCTTCAACATTCCGGATGAGTTTGTGGTAGGATATGGACTTGATTATGCCCAGAAATACAGAAACCTTCCTTACATCGGAGTAGTGGAGATGGAGGACTGAAAGGAGATTTAACCAAGTGAGCAAGCATTCAGGTAAGATAGGCCTGTACCTTCTGCTTATTGTGGCACTGATCGCAGGATATCTGTATCTCAATGACCAGGTATCTACCCAGGGCAGTTACACAATGGGCCAGCTGGAAAAGGCTCTGGAAGAAGACAAAGTAACGGATGCAGTGATTCATCAGAACAGAGAAGTGCCCACCGGTTATGTAACGGCAAACATTGTTTCAGACGGTCAGAGGACGGTCTACGTAACCGATGTAAAAGAGGCAGAAGAGCTTCTTGAAAAATATGACATTGATCCGACGATCCGCAATGTACCCAAAGACAGTTCCATGATCGGAACAGTACTTCCGGTGGTACTTACCGGTGCGATCCTTATCTTTTTCTTTATGATGATGAACCGGCAGATGTCCGGAGGCGGCGGAAGCAATGCGAAGATGATGAACTTCGGAAAAAGCAGAGCCAGAATGTCTACCCCTGATGATAAGAAAGTAACATTCAAAGATGTTGCAGGTCTTCAGGAGGAGAAAGAGGATCTGGAGGAAGTGGTTGACTTCCTGAAATCCCCGCAGAAGTATACCAAGGTAGGCGCCAGAATTCCGAAAGGAGTGATCCTTGTGGGCCCTCCGGGAACTGGTAAAACCCTTCTTGCGAAGGCAGTTGCAGGAGAAGCCGGTGTTCCGTTTTTCTCCATTTCAGGATCGGATTTCGTGGAGATGTTCGTAGGTGTCGGTGCTTCCCGTGTACGAGATCTTTTTGAAGAGGGCAAGCGCCATGCACCGTGTATCATCTTTATTGATGAGATCGATGCGGTAGCCCGTCAGAGAGGAACCGGAATGGGCGGCGGCCATGATGAGAGAGAGCAGACACTGAACCAGCTTCTTGTAGAGATGGATGGTTTTGGGGTAAATGAGGGTATCATCGTAATGGCAGCGACCAACCGTGTGGATATTCTGGATCCGGCAATCCTCCGTCCGGGACGATTTGACCGAAAAGTCGGTGTGGGACGTCCGGATGTCAAGGGCAGAGAAGAAATCCTGATGGTCCACGCCAAGGACAAACCGCTGGGAGACGATGTGGACCTTCATCAGATCGCCCAGACAACGGCTGGATTTACCGGTGCGGATCTTGAGAACCTTCTCAACGAGGCTGCCATTGACGCAGCAAAAGAAAGCCGTCCTTACATCATGCAGAAAGATATCAAAAAAGCATTCATTAAAGTTGGGATCGGTGCGGAGAAGAAGAGCAAGGTCATCTCTGACAAAGAGAAGAAGATCACAGCTTATCATGAGGCTGGCCATGCGATCCTGTTTCATGTACTTCCGCATATGGATCCGGTATACACCATTTCCATTATTCCTACAGGTATGGGAGCTGCCGGTTACACCATGCCGCTTCCGGATAACGATGAGATGTTCAATACAAAAAACAAGATGCTGGAGGACATCACAACGCTTCTGGGAGGCCGTGTGGCTGAGGAGATCATTTTCGGAGATATTACAACAGGTGCATCCAATGATATCAAACGTGCCACAGAGACTGCACGCTCTATGGTAATGAAATACGGTATGTCTGAAAAGATCGGTCTGATCGCTTACGGCAACGATGACGATGAGGTGTTTATCGGCCGTGATCTGGCACATACCAGAGGCTACAGTGAGGAAGTGGCAAGAGAGATTGATGGGGAGATTTCCCGTATCATCAGCGAATGTCATGAGAAAGCAGAGAGCATTATCCGGGAGCATATTGGCGTTCTTCACAGCTGTGCAGCCCTTCTTCTTGAGAAGGAAAAAGTACATCGTGAAGAGTTTGAAGCACTTTTTACAACAGAAAATGAAGAGGTTGCAGAAACAAACGAATAAAGTGCACAAAAAAACATATTGAATTTTGTGAACTTTGTGCACACTTTTTGGTGGACACATGGTACTATATATACCGTAAAAACCCCCCAATACATTATATAGTTTTTGCTACACCCCATAAGAAGAAATACCTTCTCCAAAAAAGGCAGCCTAACCAGCTGCCTTTTTTACTGCGCAAAAATAAAAGAGGAAATATGGAGAAAACCGGTAGATAAGCTTGCGGTATGGAAAAAATTAAGATAATATATTTAAGAGAATGGTACTAAAAACGGAATGAGGAAAATAGAATGTTATATGAAAGCATGGAGACAGCAAAGAAGATGCAGTATATACTCAATATGAGTCCGGTATTAAATAAAGAGGCAATGTTCAGTGACGGAACGGAATATTACCGAACACCGGTAGAACCACGGGAAGGCGATACCGTGACCATTCGTTTTCGTACCCAGAGAAATAATGTGGACAACGTCTGTCTTGTGCATGACGGAGAATATCTGGAAATGAAACGGGAGAGGACTTCCGGAAGTTTTGATTACTATACTGCACAGATCATAATGGGAAAGGACATTGTACACTATTATTTTGAAATCCATTCAGGGCTTGTTACCTGCTATTATGATACAGATGGTGTTAGCACCAGGCATGAGGAACGGACAGAATTTGAGATCTATCCGGATTATCATGTGCCGGAATGGCTGAAGGGTGCTGTCATGTACCAGATTTATGTGGACCGCTTTTATAACGGAGACCCTTCCAACGATGTGGAAACCGGAGAATACTCCTATATCGGGGATATTTCCGTGAAAGTGGATGACTGGGGAAAGATTCCGGCAGTCATGGGGGTACGGGAATTTTATGGCGGTGATCTTCAGGGAGTTATGGATAAACTGGATTATCTCCAGGAACTTGGGGTGGATGTGATCTATCTGAATCCGGTGTTTGTTTCCCCAAGCAACCACAAATATGACTGCCAGGACTATGATCATATCGATCCTCATATCGGAAAGATCGTGGAGGACTGTGACGGCCTTTTGAGCCCCGGAGACCGGGATAACAGCCATGCGCTTAAGTATATCCGCCGTGTGACCGATAAACGGAATCTTAAGGCCAGCAACGAGCTTTTCCGGGAGCTTGTGGAAGAGATCCACAGGAGAGGAATGAAAGTGATCCTGGACGGGGTATTTAACCACTGTGGATCTTTTAATAAATGGATGGACAGAGAACGGATCTATGAAAATCAGGAAGGATACGAAAAAGGAGCCTATATTTCTGCGGACAGCCCTTATCGTTCTTTCTTCTGCTTCCAGGATCAGAATCGCTGGCCATATAATCCCACCTATGACGGCTGGTGGACCCATGATACTTTGCCGAAGCTGAATTACGAAGGATCTGAGGAACTTTGCCGGACAATCCTTGATGTTGGCAGGAAATGGGTTTCTCCACCATATAACGTAGATGGATGGAGACTGGATGTGGCTGCAGATCTGGGACACAGCAATGATTTTAACCACCATTTCTGGAAAGAGTTCCGAAAAGCGGTAAAAGAGGCTAATCCTGATGCGGTGATCCTTGCAGAACACTACGGAAATCCGGAGAGCTGGCTTCTGGGTGATGAGTGGGATACGGTTATGAACTATGACGCTTTTATGGAGCCTGTGACCTGGTTTCTGACAGGAATGGAGAAACACAGCGATGAGTACAGGGAAGACCTCTACGGTAACAGTGAGGCCTTTATCGGTGCCATGAAGCATCATATGCGGTCACTGCACATGGGAGCTCTTTACGGGGCCATGAATGAGCTTTCCAACCATGATCATTCCAGATTCCTGACAAGAACCAACCACAGAGTAGGAAGGCTTTCCTATGCAGGTGCAGAGGCGGCATCCGCAGGCATTAATCCTGGGATCATGAGAGAGGCGGTTGTGATCCAGATGACGTGGCCAGGTGCACCTACGGTATATTACGGGGACGAGGCCGGTGTGTGTGGCTTTACAGATCCGGATAACCGCAGAACTTATCCCTGGGGAAAAGAAGATCTTGAGATGCTGGATTTTCATAAACGGATGATCTGTATACACAAGGCATATCCGCTCCTTGCAAAAGGTTCCCTGGAGTTTCTGTGGAACGATCATCAGGGCTTAAGTTATGGCCGCTTTTCTGATTCTGAGCAGATCATTGTGATCATCAATAATCAGGATTATGAGAGAGATGTGAGGGTAACAGCCTGGAAAACAGGTGTAAGCCGGAAAGAAGCGACAGCTTTTCAGCGCCTGATGCTTTCTTCCAGAGATGGCTACACAGAAAAGGCAGAGGAATATATTGCGGATTCGGGAATCCTTCATGTGAGAATGCCTGCATACGGAGCGATGGTACTTCACCACAGAGCGAGAGAGAAATATAAATAATGTACAGGCCAGGAAACAGACCGTGAAAATACGGAGGATGCCCGATGGAAAGGAGAAATATACAATGACAATTGAACAGTGCTATAGTGCGATTGAAAGTAATTACGAAGAGGTGCTTGGACGTTTTGCGGGAAACAAAATGCTGGTAGAAAAATTTGCCAGAAAATTCCTTGATGATCCAAGTTATCAGACACTTGTCGATACCATGGATAAAGCGGATTATGAGGAAGCTTTCCGTGCTGCCCATACATTAAAGGGTGTTTGTGCAAATCTGGGATTCACACAGCTGTTTAAAGTTTCCAGTGATCTGACAGAAGAACTCAGGGGCGGTGCTCCGGATGAGGCAAAGCTGCCGGAACTTCTTGAAAAAGTGTCTTCTGAGTATAAAAAGACGGTTGATGCTATTAATTGTGTAAATGAATAAAAAAAGCCGGAACTGAACGTTATTTATAAAAAAGCCGATCTGCTATTTCCATTGCTGGAAAGCGGATCGGCTTTTGGTGCTTTTTATGTTTTATTCTTCTGTTACGTGTTCCAGACCCTGATTCATGATGGTTGCCACGTGGCTGTCTGCCAGGGAGTAGAAGATTGTTTTTCCATCTCTTCGAAATTTGACCAGTGACATCTGCTTCAGCACACGAAGCTGATGAGAAATCGCACTCTGTGTCATGGAAAGCCGGTCGGCAATATCCTGCACACAAAGTTCTTCTACAGAAAGCGCATACAGGATACGGATCCTGGTAGGATCACCAAAGACCTTGAACAGGTCGGCAAGCCGGTAAAGCGTATCATCATTGATCGGGTAATCGATATGTGGTTTCTTCATTTGCGCATCCTCCAAACTATTAACTTCTATTGTAGCTGAAAAAAACGCACCGGTCAAATTTTTTATTTTTTATACAGGATACGAATGGAATTCAGCACGCAGATCATGGCAACGCCAGTGTCTGCAAATACGGCCATCCACATGTTGGCATGTCCGGCAAGACCAAGGATCATAACGGCGATCTTGATCACAAGGGCGAATATTACGTTCTGCCATGCGATGCGGTTTGTGTTTCGTGCAATGGCGATAGACTGAGGAATCGCATCTACGTTGGAGTTCATAAATACGGCATCTGCAGCCTCGATAGCCGCATCTGCACCACTTCCCATGGCCGCGCCTACATCTGCACCTGCAAGTACAGGAGCATCGTTGATTCCGTCACCGACAAACATAACCGTTCCGTGTGCCTCACGGACCTTTTTCAGGGCGTTGAGTTTGTCTTCCGGAAGGAGCTTGGCATAAATTTCATCGATTCCCGCGTCTTTTCCTACGGCATTTGCACTGTCTTCGGAATCTCCGGTAAGCATAACTGTGTGAAGACCGAGTTTTTTCAGGGAAGCAATGGCTTCTTTTGCATCTGGTTTGATAGTATCGGAGATCAGCATATATCCTGCAAAAGTTCCGTTTACAGCCATAAATACTTCAGAGCCGTAAGAGGCTTCTTTTAATTCTCCGATGGTGACGCCGAATTTATCCATCAGCTTGCGGTTTCCACAGAGAACTTTTCCCTCCGGCATTTCTGCGACAATTCCATGTCCGGAAATTTCTTCCAGAGAGATCGGTTTTTCAAACTGGATTCCGCGTTCTTTTGCGGCAGCTACAATACTGTTTGCAATCGGATGTGTGGAGTTCTGCTCGCAGCCTGCACACATGGAAAGAAGTTCGTTTTCGTTATATTTACCGGCAGTTACAACTTTCTGAAGCTGGAAGTTACCTTCTGTGATGGTTCCGGTTTTATCCATAACTACAGCGCCAAGGTTGCTTAATCCCTCGATGGAAAGGCCGCCTTTGAACAGGATTCCTTTCTTGGAACCGGCACCGATGCCTGAGAAGAATGCAAGCGGGATACTAAGTACAAGAGCACATGGGCAGCTCATTACCAGGAAGGTGATGGCTGTGTAGATCCAGTAATGCCAGTTTCCGGTTACAAGGGATGGAATCAGTGCTGTTGCAACAGCGATTCCTACAACACAAGGAGTGTACACTTTTGCAAAACGTGTGATAAAACGGTCGATCTTCGGTTTACTTGCTGCTGCATTTTCTACAGAATCCAGGATACGTGTGACCATGGACTCTTCGAGAGGTTTTTCCACGCGGATCTTTAACTGACCGGAAGTGTTTACACATCCGGAAGTGATCTCATCACCTTCATTTACAGCAACCGGTACAGGCTCACCTGTGATTGGGGATGTGTCGATACGGCTGCTTCCTTCGATGATCACGCCGTCAAGAGGAATACGATCGCCAGGACGGACCAGGAGAACATCGCCAACCTGAGCTTCTTCAGATGGGATCACCTGAATATCATCGCCAACAACAAGGTTTACAACTTCCGGGCGAAGATCTACAGCGTCCATGATCTGTCCGCGGCTTCGCTCAACGGCTTTTTCCTCAAAAAGCTCGCCGATTCGGTAGAAGAGCATAACGCCTACGGCCTCAGCGGAATCATTGATGGCAAAAGCAGCGAGAGTTGCAACACTCATCAGGAAGTTTTCGTCGAATACCTGTCCGTGGGAGATGTTTTTGGCTGCCTTTACAACGATCACACCGCCAAGTGCCAGATATGCAATCACAAATAACGGAAGAGTGGCAGTATCTGCAAATCCTTTGTGTTCCATGATCTCACCGGCAACAAAGAGGATCGCGCCGATGATAATACAGATCGTGTCGATCTTTTCTTTGGAAAAAGATTTCTTTTTGCTGGATGGGTGAGTTTCGGATGTAGCTGTCTGTGATTTTGGCTTCGGATCTTTTTCTTTTACTACAACTTCGGATTCAATGGAAGTACAGATCTTGCGGATCTGATCAAGGTAGCGGTCCGGGTTCTTTGCGGTGACGCGGAGCTGTTTTGTTGCAAAAGTGATGGTAGCTTCGGAAATACCGTCGAGGTCTGCAATCTGTTTTTCCATTTTGGAAGCACAGTTAGCACAGCCTAAGTTTTCCAGAATATAAGTTTTTGTCTTTTCTCCGGAATTGTTGCTTCTTGGAACAACCTTGACCTCGGATTCAATGGAGGTACAGATCTTACGGATCTGATCAAGGTAGCGGTCCGGATCCTTTGCGGTTACACGAAGCTGTTTGGTAGCAAAAGTGATGGTGGCTTCGGAGATGCCGTCGAGGTCTGCAATCTGTTCTTCCATTTTGGAAGCACAGTGGGCGCAGCCCAGGTTCTCCAGAAGGTAGATCTTGGTTATTACGTCAGCAGAAGCGGCTGGCTTCGGGTTTCTCGGAACAACTTTGACTTCGGATTCAATGGAGGTGCAGATCTTGCGGATCTGCGGAAGCAGAGCATCTGGGTCAGCGGCGTTTAAGCGAAGCTGTTTGGTGGCGAAAGTGATGGTTGCACTTTCTACGCCGTCAAGATGCTGGATCTGTTCCTCCATCTTGGAAGCACAGTGGGCACAGCCCAGGTTCTCCAGGATGTAGACACGTTTTGCGGATGCTGTGCTGTGGGAGTGCTCGTGATGCTCGTGGTTGTGGTCGTGATCCCCGCAGCCGCAACCGCAGTGTTCGTCATCGTGATGATGGTGATGCTCATGCTCGTGATGTTCGTGGTCATGATCATGATGATGATGTTCATGCTCGTGGTGTTCGTGATCATGATCCTCGCAACCACAGCCGCAGTGGTCATCGTCGTGATGATGGTGATGATGTTCATGCTCGTGATGTTCGTGATCATGATCCTCGCAACCACAGCCGCAGTGGTCATCGTCGTGATGATGGTGATGATGTTCATGCTCGTGATGTTCGTGTTCATGATCCTCGCAGCCACAATCGCAGTGGTCATCATCGTGATCATGATGGTGATGTTCATGCTCATGATCTTCGCAGCCACATCCACAATGCTCATCATCGTGGTGATGGTGTTCTTCATGTGCATGTTCCTCATGCTCATGTTCCTCATGATGGTCGTGGCCGCAACCGCAGCCACAGGAATCCGTGGACTCCATGGAATTCTTTTTTAAGCTCTCTTCCATATGAAATCTCCTTGAAATTTATATGAATATATGATTGAATGTTCATATGACTATTTAAGCATATGTTTTATCTGATGTCAATATTTTTTTCTAAAAAGAATAAAAGAAATGTAAAATCTATTACAAAAGAAATATAGAAAACATTAATATATTCTGAAAAAATAATCTATTTTATTATTCTTATTTAACATGTTATACTTTTATCAAGTAAAGAAAGAAAGGAAGGTAGCAACATGTACAGTATTGACTTAAACAGTGACATGGGTGAGAGCTTTGGCGCATACAAGCTGGGCGGAGATGAAGAGATCATTAAATATGTCACAACAGCAAATGTAGCATGTGGCTGGCATGCAGGCGATCCAATGGTAATGGATAAGGTAGTCCGCATGGCAAAGGAACGTGGCGTTATGGTTGGAGCCCATCCTGGATATCCTGATCTTCTTGGCTTTGGACGAAGAAAGATGGTTCTCTCTCATGATGAAGTTAAGAATTACGTCAGATACCAGATCGGAGCACTGGCTGCATTCACAAAAAGCTATGGAATGAAGCTTCAGCATGTCGCTCCTCATGGAGCAATGGGAAATGCCTGCCAGTATGATGAGGACATTTCCACAGCAATCTGCGAGGCAATCTGTGAGTATGACAAAGATCTGATCGTTTACTACTGTGCAGGAGCAGTTCTCGGTGATATCGCTGAGAGCAAGGGACTCCGTACAGCATCCGAGATCTTTGCAGACCGTGCATACATGGATGATCTTTCTCTTGTACCGAGAAAGATGGAGGGATCCATGATCACAGATGAGAACATTGCCATCGAAAGATGCGTGAAGATGATCAAAGAAGGAAAAGTAACATCCATCAACGGAAAAGAGCTTGACATCAAGGGAGACACACTCTGTGTACACGGAGACGGACCGAAAGCACTCGCTTTTGTACAGAAGATCCGCGAAAAATTCACAGAAGAGGGTATTGAGATCAAACACTTATAAAAACTAAATAAAGTATATTACATTCACATGAGAGATAGAGTGCCGGATAAATCAAAGGAGATTTAGTACAAGGGATTACTGCGTTGATTTGTCCGGCTCTCTTTATATGGAAAAGTGCACTTTTTTAGGATAAGAAAGGAAAGGGTGGAAACTATGGCAAAAGAGAAAAAACAGAACAACATAGTAAGAAACATGATGATCGCTCTGGTCGGCGGTCTGGTCGTAGGACTTGGATTCATGCTTCTGAAACAGCAGATGTCAGAGGGGACATGGAACGTGATCAATGCACTTCTGTTCCAGGATATCACAGCAGATCAGGGATTTCATTCCATCGGTCTCTTCTACATCATCGGACAGCTGTTCATGAGAGGATTACAGATGGCGATCGTACCGCTGGTACTGGTATCCTTAAGCCTTGCAATGTGCAGTATCTCCAGTTCCTCCAAGCTTGGAAGAATTGCAGGACGTACATTACTTGGATTCTTCTGCTTCTATGTAGTTGGCGCACTTATCGCAGGTATTGTTGCATTCGCAATGAAAACAGCTGGATTTTTCAACGTAAAACTTCCGGCAGAGGCAGTTACAGAGGCTGCAACACTGGATCAGTTCAACCCGCTTGCAACAATCGTAACAGCAGTTCCGTCCAATATCGGAACCGCATTCAGCAGCAATAACAGCATCCTTGCAGTTGTAGTAGTAGCTATCGTTCTTGGTCTTTGCATGAACGCACTTGGCGACAAGATGAAACCGCTGAAAAGCGTACTTGAGAACTTAAGCGACATCATCAACCTGTATCTGACATTCCTGATCAACAAAGTTGGTCCTGTAGCAATCTTCTGCCTGATCTCCCGTACATTCGCAATCTACGGAGCTGAGTATCTGGCACCGGCAGCAGCTTACATCGTAGGCGCAATGCTGACACTGTTTGTACTTGTAGTAACGATTTACCCGATCGGTATCGGCCTTACAACAGGCTTAAGCCCGATGAAATTCCTTAAGAAGATCGCAAAAGTTGGTGTATTCGGATTCTCCACAAACTCTTCCGCAGCATGCCTTCCGCTGAACACCAGAACATGCCTTGATGAACTTGGATGCTCCCAGGAGATCACAAGCTTCGTTCTTCCTACAGGTATGACCATCAACATGAACGGTACAACTGTTATGCATATGTTTGCAGTAACATTTATCGCAACAGCATCCGGAATTGACATTACACCGGCAAACCTGATCACAGTCGCATTTCTTTCCATCTGTGCGGCAATGGGCTGCCCGGCTATCCCGATCGCCGGAACAACTCTGATCGTAACAATCCTTTCCGGTATGGGCTGGACATCTGACCTTTGTATGATCGCATATGCACTGGTTGTAGCGATCAACCGTCCGGTTGAGATGGCACTTCTTCCGCTTAACGTAATCGGTGATGCAACAGTCAACGTTATCGTTAACAAGAAAGAAAATGAGCTTGACGAAACAAAATATAACGCGTAAGTAAATATAAAAAATCTTAATATTATACATACAAATTATTAAATTGACTTAATATTACTACGATGATACCATTTAAGCGTATAGTTGAGACATCAGCTATACGCTTAAATATTAAATGCAGTAAAAACAGCGGAATATCCGCAGAAAAATAAAAGGGTTCAGGAGGAAATGAATATGGAGTACAAGACAGCGAAAAGAATGGAATGCCTTCCGTTTTCCGGTATCCGTGCAGTAATGGAAAAAGCAAACAAAATGCAGCAGGCAGGAGAGAAGATCATTCACCTGGAGATCGGACGTCCGGATTTTGATACACCGGAGAAGATCAAAAAAGCAGCAAATGAGAGCCTTGCAGCAGGACATGTATTTTACACATCCAACTATGGTATCCCGAAACTGAGAGAAGCCATTGCAAAATGGGAGAACGAGAACCATGGTACAGATTATGAAGCATCTGAAGTCCTTGTAACCGTAGGTGTTGGTGAAGCTACTTTTGCATCCATGGACGCTTTCCTGGATCCCGGAGATGAGATCCTTGTTCCGAACCCGGTATGGCTGAACTACATCCATGTTCCGTCAGCACTTGGCGCAGTTCCTGTAACATACAGCCTGAAAGAGGAGAATGATTATCAGATCGACTTTGAGGAGATGGAGTCCAAGATCACAGACAAAACAAAGATGATTGTAGTTGTTAACCCGAGTAACCCGACCGGTGGTGTATTCTCCAGAGAGACACTTGAGAAATTAAGTGAGATCGCCATCAAACATGATCTTCTTGTGATTGCAGATGAGATCTACAGCCAGCTTGTATATGATGGAACTGAGCACGTAAGCATCGCATCCCTTCCGGGAATGAAAGAGCGAACCATCACATTAGGAGGCTTCTCAAAAGCTTACTCCATGACAGGATGGAGACTTGGATATATGTGTGCACCGGTTGGAATTATCCAGGCTTGTGTACGTGTTCATCAGTATACCGTTACCTGTGCATCTTCTTTCGTACAGGAAGCAGCACTTACCGCATTAAGCGACTGTGCAGAAGATGTTGAGGCAATGAGAAAAGAGTATCAGAGAAGAAAAGATTATGTGGTAAAAGCACTGAACGAGATCGACGGAATCAGCTGCAACAATCCACATGGTGCGTTCTACATCTTCGTAAATATCAAGAGCCTTGGAATGACTTCCATGGAAGTTGCCGAGTACCTTCTTGACAATGCAAAAATCGCTCTGGTACCTGGTTCCGCATTCGGTTCCGAGGGAGAGGGATACTTAAGAATTTCCTACGCATGCAGCTATGAGGATCTTCAGGAAGCATGTGCAAGAATCAAAAAAGCAGTGGAAGAACTGAAAAACAAATGATCAGATAAAAAAATACCCACCGCTTTTTGTGGCGAAAAGCAATATATTTATACCGTGAAGTCTGGAAAGTGTTGATTTTAAGCCATTTCTGGATATGTGGGTTGATTCAGAGATATGGTTTTGTGACGTTTTTAGGACAAACGCCAGAAAATATGGAGAGCTCCGTGACGTTTTGAGTTGACTTTTTACCGGTAATAGCATATGATAATAACAGCTAAGGAATGTGGTGAGATTCCAAGTGGCAAAGTGAAAGCCCTCAGAGTTGCAGCTCTGGGGGCTTTCTTGCTCGTTACGGTGAGTTATTCCGTTTAGGCTGTTGCTGCCTATCGTCTACCGTCCAGCCGTTTGCATATGTAGTAGCTAACTACGCCTGCTACAACGGAGACAAGAAATGTGGTGAGAATTTCTTCCATCGTGGCCACCTCCTTTCTGCTGGAGGTTCGACAGCTCTTTTAGTATAGCATGGTTTAGAACAATTGGGAATATATAAAATTACCCGGTGCAAATTAATGTACCGGGAGGTTTTTACGAATTAAAAATAGTTCTTTTTTCTATTCCTGTAAAATTGATAATCATTCTCATAGTAAGAAGGAGAATGAGGCAATTCCTTTTCGTATTTTTCTAGAAAGTTAGGTGATAATTTGTAATCATAAAATTCCGCAAGTTTTATTAAAAATCCCTCTAGTATCTTTTCGGGTGAATAGCCTAGAATAATACTGGAATTGTGCTATTTTCAGAACTGAATAACAAAATGTAAATTAAAGAATAGAACTATAATCTGCCGGACGACGGCAAAAGAAAAAAAGCCGTCGCAGAGCAGAGGTATCTTCACGCGCCATTTCTAAATTACGGCGGCTTTGATTTTCAGAGCCGCCGCTTTCTTTTTGCCTATCGGCAAGTCTACGACGACCCGAACACTGTAAAAATACGGCGGCTAATGGCGGCTATATGCTGGAAAAACGACCGGAAGAAATTTCTCTTATGGATGTTATTAACTGTACAGAGTCAACAATGGCAATCAGCAGATGCCTGGAGAAGGACGGATACTGTTCCAGAAATTACTCGGATTGCTGTAAAGTACATAAAGTGTTACTGGATCTGCAGAACACTTATAATAACAGGCTGGAAAATGTGAAAATATCAGATATTATTCAGCCGGGTAAAGATGAATATTTTGGACGTTTTTATGTAGTTATAAAACTGAATTTGAAGGATCAAACATATGAGTGTATTTATTCCCATGTACATGAAGTCTATGATAAAGTAAGTGCTTCAGCTAGCTACGGTGAGTTTGTAAAGAAGTATACAGAACAATATGTATATGAACAGGATCGCCAGAAGTTACAGGAATTCTTGGCAAGTGAAAAGCTTACGGAACACTTGGTAGACGGCTGCATGGAAGAGGATATGGCCTATCGCAGAATATGTGATAATGAAGCAGATTCTTATATTTGGATGGAAGCAAAAAGATATGTAGATGAGACGGAAAATACTGCCATTCTCACATTCCATAATGCGAAGGTTATTCCCGATACGATTGTCAATATGGAACAGGAACTGCGGAAGAAAGAAAAGAATATCACGAAACAGTATTGGGATATGGTTTCTCTGCTTGTTGCTGTATTGAATCATAATAATCTGGTGGAAACAGAACATCAGGATGATATTAGTTTTTACACGGAGCAGGTTTATCGCCAACTGCAGAAGAATTATCCGGAATATGGAATTACCGAAGAAGAGATTGAAAATGTATCGCACCTTGCACCAATCCATGATATTGGTAAAATCCGGGTATCGATAGAAATATTGAATAAAAATGGGAAATTAACGATAGATGAGATGGAAGTCGTGAAACAGCATCCAATTTGCAGAAAAAAGAAAAAAACTTGGTATGACTCAAAAACAGCTTGCTGAGAAACTGGGTAAGAGTGATAAGTCAGTTTCCAAATGGGAACGTGGGATTTGTTTACCAGATGTGTCTGTGTATTTAGAATTATGTGAAATATTAGGCATCAGTCTAAATGAATTTTTGGCAGGTGAAGATATTGAGGTAACTAATGTAGAAAAAAAATCGGAAGATACACTGATACAGATATCAAAAGATAGTAGTCATAAACAGCGTTATTTAAAGAAGATTATTGCTGTACTTCTTATTGCTGTGGGAGTATTTGCTATTACTCTTGGAATCATGGTATGTAATAAATTGCGGCAACCACAAAATTATATAGAAGCAGTAGATCCGGATAGTGTAGAAATGAAAACGGCTGAATTGTTGTCCGGAATTGATGGAACCATGATGTTTCGATACAATTCAAAAGATACATTTCAAGCATTATACGTTTACTTGTCAGAATATCATTCTGGAAAACGAGTTTCTCATAAACGAGTTTTGGAACTTTCCTATGGGGACGTGAAATCTGCAAAAAATGGATTGATTGTCATCACTCCGGATTTTGATAATTTTACTGCAAAGCTTATTGCAGCAGATGAATATTCAAAATATATGACAGAAACGCCAATCTTGGAAGGTGTTGCAAACAGAGAATATTATGGAAGATCTGCGACCTCTATAGAGAACAAAAGCACGATAGAGTACGGAACAGAGCAAGGATTGGCAGCACTGATCTATGGCGAACAAGGAGTGAGTTCGTTGCCGATACAGGACATTACAGGAGAATACATAGATACAGATAATGAGTATATGTATTATTATTCGGCTGAGTTTGTAAAATAAGAATAGCAAAAGTGAGAAGAGGATATCACAAATCATTGTTTTGATAATTCGGTGGTATCCTCTTTGTGGATTTCAGAATTTGTTTCTCAGCTTTCGGTATTCTCTCGGCGAATATCCTTTCAACTTGTGAAAAAGCCGGCTGAAATAAAGCTGGTTATCATATCCGACAATCTTAGAAATCTCATTGATGGAATAAGTTGTTGTTTCTAGTAACATCTGAGCATTGTTGATGCGGATTCCCACAATGAATTGCATTGGTGTAGAACCGGTATATTTTTTGAAATTTCGGATAAACCAGCTGACACTCATGCCTCGTGAGGCAGCATAATCATCAATATTGATATTTTGATTGTAGTTTTCACTGAAAAAGGTAACAGCATTATCCATCTCATGATCAAGGTATTCATTTTTTAATATGTGCTCTCTTGTCAGTTCCCGGTGGAAACTGATCAGAAGATGACGTAGCAAAAGGACAAGCATTTCCTCATAATTGTCTTGACAGCGTTGCAGCTCGATAATGATACGCTTGAAAATTTGTTCATATTCATTAGATGTACCCACTTGAAAGACACGTTCTTTATCCGGAAATCCATATTGACGTAAGATATTTTTTACATTGCTTCCTGTGAAGTGAATCCAGTATACTTCTGTCTTATCTTCTCCGTAATATTCATATTTTTGGAGTTCTTTCGGTCTGTACAGTACAATGCTGCCGGCTGGAACAATCGTTTCATTATTTACATTATCAAAATGAAAATGCCCACAACCAGCAGTGATATATATAATCTGATAATCCAGACGACCCTTTGGACGGTAGGTCGGAAGTTTGGGATGTCTGGAAAGACGGTAAGTACCACAGCTACCGACAATCAGCGGACGACTTTTGTCTTTGAAATCCATATGTGAGTGGTTCAAATAACCGGTGTTCAAATACATAGGACAGCACCTCTTTTCGTACTTTTTATCATTGTATCATTTAGTGCATATTTTGTCTAATCCAATTCATAGACATATTTTGCGAATTAGGATAAGCTATATATAACATAACTAAGGAACGTAAACAAAAAGTAAAGTATAAGGTTTGCTTTAGGAAAACAAAGAACAAAAAAGTATATGTATTGGAGGAGAGTTATTTATGATCGTACCACGTTATTATGAAAATCTAAGCGTACTGCACGAAAACACAATGCCAGCCAGAGCCTATTATATTCCGGCATCCAGAAGAATGGATAACTTGGTGGAACACAGAGAAGAGTCAGATCGTATGCAGTTATTGAATGGAACTTGGAAATTCCAGTATTTTAACAGCATCTATGACATTCAGGATTCTTTCTTTGAGAAGAATTATGATACAGAAAATTTTGATGAGATTCAGGTTCCAAGTGTATGGCAGATGGCAGGATATGATACACACCAGTATACAAACATCCGGTATCCGTTTCCGTTTGATCCACCATATGTGCCACAGGACATTCCGTGTGGAGCCTATGTACATACTTTTGAGTACAGTAGAGATGAGAATGCGCCAAAATCTTTTTTGAACTTTGAAGGAGTAGACAGTTGCTTTTACGTATGGATCAATGGCTCTTACATAGGATACAGCCAGGTTTCGCATATGACCAGTGAGTTTGATGTTACCGATGTACTTCAGGATGGAACGAATACGGTGGCAGTGTTGGTAATGAAGTGGTGTGATGGTTCCTATTTGGAAGATCAGGACAAATTCCGTATGAGTGGTATTTTCCGGGATGTGTACATTTTGAAACGCCCAAAAGAGGCAATCAGTGATTATCATATTAAAACAAGAATTGAGGATATGCTTGCGAAAGTAGAAATTGAAATGAAATTCTACTCTCCGTTAAATGTAAAAATTTCGATTGAAGATAGAAACGGAGCAGTTGTAGCACTAGGAAGTATTGCTGAAGAAGGAACAGCTGTATTAGAAATCGCAAGTCCGGAACTTTGGAATACAGAAAATCCATATCTATATAAACTGATTCTTGAAACAGAGAATGAAGTAATTGTAGATCACATTGCATTAAGAAAGATAGAGATTAAAGACCAGGTTATTTATTTAAATGGACAGAAGATTAAATTCCGTGGTGTCAATCGACATGATTCTGATCCGGTTACTGGATTTACAATCAATCCGGAACAGATTACAACCGATCTTACGTTAATGAAGCAGCATAATTTTAATGCGATCCGTTCCAGCCACTATCCGAACGCACCATTTTTCTATGAAATGTGTGATAAGTATGGATTCATGGTAATAGATGAAGCAGATATTGAAGCTCATGGTCCATTTATGATCTACAGAAAAGAAGACACTGATTACAATCGGTTTAAACGATGGAATGAGAAGATTGCAGATGATCCGGTATGGGAAAAGGCAATCGTTGATCGCGTAAAACTCATGGTGGAACGTGACAAAAACCGTTTCTGTATTGTTATGTGGTCAATGGGAAATGAGAGTGCTTATGGCTGTAACTTTGAAAAAGCACTGGAATGGACAAAGAATTTTGATCCAGACCGTATCACACAATATGAGAGTGCAAGATACCGTAATTATGATGAAACATATGATTACAGCAATCTGGATGTGTACAGCCGGATGTACCCAGCGCTTTCCGAAATTCAGGAATATCTGGATAAAGATGGAAGCAAACCCTTCCTTTTGGTAGAGTACTGTCACAGCATGGGAAACGGACCTGGAGATTTTGAAGATTACTTCCAGATGATTCAGGATAATGATAAAATGTGCGGCGGCTTTGTCTGGGAATGGTGTGACCATGCGATTGCTCATGGAACTGCTGAGAATGGAAAGACTATATATGCTTATGGGGGCGACCATGGCGAAGAAATTCATGATGGCAACTTCTGTATGGATGGATTAGTATATCCGGACAGAACGGTACATACAGGACTTTTGGAATACAAGAATGTTTATCGCCCGGCAAGGGTTATTTCCTATGACAAAGAAAGCGGAGAACTGGTGCTTCATAACTACATGGATTTTGATGACTTGAAAGATTATGTGAAGATCAGTTATGAACTGACGCAGGACGGGCTTGTAATCAGCAAAGGTAAACTCCCAGAAGTTTCAGCAGCACCACACAGTGAAGGAAAAATAAACCTTAAAATCAATGTGCCAGAGAGTGGAAAATGTTATTTAAAATTTATTTACCATCTGAAAAAGGAATTGCCACTGTTGGATGAAGACCATATCCTTGGATTTGATGAGATCGAAGTAAGCCAGAAGGATGCCAAATGCCAGTTAGCAGAAAAATGGGTTGAAAAAACAGTGACGGATTCTGAATTACAGGTGAGTGAAGATGATACACAGATTCATATCAAAGGTCGTGAATTCACATATACAATCGACCGACGGACTGCACTTTTTACAGAGATGAAATTTGCAGGTCGGGAATATCTAAACCACCCGATGGAATTAAATATCTGGAGGGCACCAACAGATAATGATATGTACATCAAATCTGAATGGAAGAAAGCCCATTATGATAAAGCTTATACAAGAGCTTACACGACAGAGGTCGTGCAGGGAAAGCATGGTGTGAAAATTACAAGCCATGCATCCGTTGTGGCAGAGACAGTACAGAAGATTCTTGATGTGACGATTACATGGAAAATAGAAGCTGCTGGAAAGATTGATGCAGATATTGCAGTAACAAAAGACGATGAATTCCCGGATCTTCCGAGATTTGGTGTGAGGATGTTCCTGGATAAAAAACTTTCAGCTGTAAGATACTTTGGAATGGGACCACAGGAAAGTTATTGTGATAAACATCAGGCTGCGAGCCACGGTTTGTATCATGCAAATGTAGATGATTTACATGAGGATTATATTCGCCCACAGGAAAATGGAAGCCATTATGATTGTGAATATGTAGAGCTTAACAACAGCCGATATGGAATTGTGGTATCTGCGGAAAATGCCTTCTCATTCAATGCTTCTTATTATACGCAGGAAGAACTTGAGAAGAAAACGCATAATTATGAACTGACAGAATCAGATAGTGTAGTATTTTGCGTTGACTACGCATTAAATGGCATTGGTTCTAATAGTTGTGGTCCAGTTGTATTGGATCAGTACCGATTTGATGATGTATTATTCCGGTTCCAGTTTACGCTGATACCGTATGTAAAGGGATAATAAAGTTTCATGTAACTCGTAAACAAAGAAGGATAGTCTGATTGCAATGTAAAGTCCGGATATACAGAGCAATCAGACAAAAACAGAGAAAAAATATAATTAGACATCATACGGTTAGACATATTGAGATTCTAAGTGCGATGAAGATGAGGAGCAAAGAAATTCGATGGAAGAAAAAAAGTATTTGAAATGGTATAACAAAATTGGATATGGATCAGGTGATATTGCAGGTAATGTAGTCTATGCCTTCCTGACATCTTTCATGATGGTCTATCTGACGGACTCAGTAGGACTTGCTGCAGGTGTCGTAGGTACCCTGATTGCCGTATCAAAACTATTTGATGGTTTTACGGATATATTTTTTGGATCAATGATTGACAAAACACACAGTAAAATGGGAAAAGCGAAGCCATGGATGCTATACGGATACATTGGTTGTGCCATTACGCTGGTCTGCTGCTTTGCAGTACCAGTCAGCTTTGGAACAACGGCTAAATACGCATGGTTCTTTATCTCTTATACACTGTTAAATGGTGTGTTTTATACAGCAAACAATATTGCTTACTCAGCACTTACGTCACTGATTACAAAGAACAGCAAAGAGCGTGTGCAGATGGGATCTTACCGTTTTATTTTTGCGTTTTCAACAAGTCTTCTGATTCAGGCGATTACAGTTGGATTTGTAGATAAATGTGGTGGAGATGCTGCGGCATGGAGAACGGTTGCTATTATCTATGCAATCATTGGTCTTGTCATAAATACGATTTCAGCACTTTCTGTTAAGGAACTTCCTGAGGAAGAACTTAACGAAGGAGAAGTAAAGGATGATAATGAAAAGTACGGAATGGTACAGGCATTCAAGCTTCTTGTTAAAAACAAATATTACATGATGATTTGTGGAACATATATTTTACAGCAGTTATATAGTGCCATGATTGGAGCTGGCATTTATTACATGACATGGGTACTGAAAAATAAGAATTTGTTTGGACAATTTGCATGGGCAGTAAATATTCCACTGATCATTGCCCTGATTTTCACACCGACATTAGTTGGTAAGTGGAAAGGTATGTATAAACTGAACTTAAGAGGTTATGTCTTAGCAGTCATCGGTAGAGCACTTGTTGTTGTTGCCGGATATATGGGCAGTGTTCCGCTGATGATGGCATTTACAGCTCTTGCAGCCTTAGGTCAGGGACCATGGCAGGGAGATATGAATGCAGTTATCGCATCCTGCTCTGAGTACACTTATCTTACACAGGGAAAGAGAATTGACGGAACGATGTACTCTTGTACTTCTCTTGGCGTAAAAATCGGTGGAGGTATTGGAACCGCTGTTGTTGGATGGCTGCTTGAGTTCAGTGGATATATCGGAACAAAGGCAACTCAGCCGCAGTCTGCACTTGATATGATGCAGTTTATGTATCTTTGGCTTCCGTTAATCTTTGATGTATTGATTATGTTTGTACTTTCAAGAATGAATGTAGAAGATGCAAATAAAAAACTGAAAGCAGAAAAAGAAATTGCTGCAGATGAAGTAACAGATGCATCAGACATAAATTAGAATTGACAGGAGAAAGCGTTGTCTGGTCATTGCTCGATGAGACAGTGCTTTTTTCTATATATAAAGTGATTGAACTGTATTTTGAAAATAAAAAAGGACCACTTCATTTTTGTGAAATGGCCTTAAGAAAATATTCAGTTTTCACAAAATAGTCCTTTTAGTATTTATACATGGTAAGGATGCTCAAAATATTCAGTGTAGAATACTAAAAGGTCATTCAGATATTTTTTTAGGTTGCTCATTTGCAATTCCTCCTTTCCTTATTTACAAGTTGATTATAAGATAGGTGTAAAAGGATTGCTTGCCAAATCGAAAGAAGATATAGACAAATGTTGCAAAGGGGAGTATTTCATGCAGTTAAAATATGTCGACACAAAAGAGGAGATCATAGCAATAAATAGGAAGTCAAAACATATTGAACCACATCTTCATAATGCACTGGAGATCGTTTGTGTAACAAGTGGAGCATTAGAACTTGGTGTCGGACAGGAACTATACCATATGGAAAAAGGAGATATAGGCTTTGTATTTCCAGATGTTATTCATCACTATCAGGTACTGACACCCGGTGTAAATAAAGCGACTTATCTGATTGCATCGCCATTTACGATAGCCAAATTTGCAGATATCATGCAATCCATGGCTCCTGAATACCCAATCATCAAAGCGGAAAAGGTTGAACCGGAGGTATATAGGGTTATAAATGCAATTTTAGAGACAGAACAGTCGGATATTACTGTTGCACAGGCATATCTTCAAATTGTGTTGGCACGCTGCATAGGAAAATTAAATTTGGTAGAAAAGAGCAGTGTGGGGAGCAACGATCTTATTTACCAGACAGTTTCCTATATATCAGCAAATTTCAAGAAGAAGTTTTCGTTGGAAGAGATGGCAAAAGACCTGGGCGTGAGCAAATATGTTTTATCCAGACTCTTTTCCAAGACATTCCATAGAAACTTTAATCAATATCTTAACGATGCAAGGCTGAACTATGCATGCCATCGTTTGGAAAATACGAGTGATTCTATTACAAACATTTGTCTGGATAGTGGATTTGAAAGTCAGAGAACATTTAACCGAGTATTTAAAGAAAGATATAAAATATCACCGAGTGATTATCGGAGTATTTGTGTGAAAGAGATGTTGTCATAAAAGGTTCTGTTGATAGAAATATTTACTTTGATTTCACAGTACTATGTATTTGATTTTATGTGTGGATGATATAATATAAAAATATTTGTAGAAAATAGCGCTTTATTTTATTATGAAAAGAGTAAGGTGTATTCTAAAGAAACAAGAAAGGCAGGGCGCATATGAACATGATAAAATCCATAATCGATTTTAATGAAAAAAAGGATTCATCTGTGATATGGATGGTGTGATCTATCATGGCAATCAGATATTGCCAGGTGTTCCAGAATTCATCCAGTGGTTGCATGATGAAAAGAAAGAATATTTGTTTTTGACAAATAATAGTGGATATACACCACGAGAATTAAATCAGAAACTGGCTAGGATGGGACTTGATGTGCCAGAAGAACATTTTTATACCAGTGCATTGGCAACAGCCGCATTTTTAAAAGAACAGAAGCGTCCCCGATGTGCAGAGAAAACGCAGTCAATGGATAGAAACTATATCTGGTGCAAATGCAGAACATCAAATATATCTCGATGAAAGCGGTATTAATACAAACCTCACAAGACACTATGCACATGCAGTACATGGGAAACGTGCCATGGATGCTACTCCGATCAACACGCCTGCCGGAACAACTGTTTTGTCATCCATCCGGCTTAACGGCAGTCTGGTATATACTACGTACCAAGTTTAGACAAGGCAGGGATCTCCTATCTATATTTGCCACCATACAGTCCAGATTTGAACCCTATTGAAAAAATGTGGTCAAAAATGAAATCCTTTCTCAGAAAGAGGAAAGTCCGTGTTGCTGCTGAACTACCTGAGGCTGTAAAAGCGGCCCTAAAAACAATAAGTACGAACGATTGCAAAGGGTGGTTCCGCGCATCTGGAATTTGCGTTAATTAAGAGGATAGCTATAGATATCAAAGTTTTACAAATGATCATGGGACATAGTGACATAAGCATTACAATGAACATATACAATCACGTAGATGCTGCAAGAGTACAGAATGAAATGAAAAAGCTTGAAAATGTAATGTAATAATCAGAGCCATTCCCTTTATTGGGCGTGGCTCTTTTATGACAATTTTTGTGACAAATAAAAGAAAATAGACGCAATCAGACGAAATATTGTTTTGTATGGAAATGCTGAAAATCCTTGTAAACAAAGGGTTCTTGATATATGATGAAACAAGTCGAGGCCCGTTGTTGCTTTTTGTGGCGAAAAGCGGTGGATGAATCATCCTGGTATATAATATAAGAAGAAACGGTAAAGCAGAGAATGTTCCTGTGACAGGCTTGTGCTTGCCGTTTTTTTATTTCTGACGTTCCCATACCTGACCTATGGGGAAAGAAGGAGTGGATTCTGCGAGGAAGTCTTCCAGTGCATTTTCGAAGAATTCCACAGCCCGTTTACTGGTGGATTTTGGATATTTATGTTTGATTTTATAGCAGACACGGTTTGGCGGTGTGTTTTTCAGCTCACTGATAAAAAGAGGCCGGTAATGAGAAAGCTCCAGGATCACAGACTGTGGTGCGACCATCCAGTTTCCCGGTTTTTTCCAGAGACGGTCCAAAAGTGTGATGGTATCTGCTGCAATGTGAGGTCTGGATGCGGAGGAAAGCCAGCGGTCATGCCAGATCTGATAGTTGTCGTCCCAGCTTAAAAACAGCTCCAGAGATGGATCCAACTCATCGGTATGTATTGCCGGAGCAGAAATGGCTGGCTGATCTGATTGTATCAGATAAAGCTTTTCTTCAAAGATTTTCTCTGTTATGATATTCTTGTAATGTAATTTGTGGTAGACAAATCCGATATCAATGCTGTGTTCTCCAAGAAGTCCGTAGAGCTCTGATGAGTGGTGGGATTCAATGTTCAGGTCCAGCTTGGTCTGTTCATTTAAGATCCTGTCATACAGAGGTGCGAAGACAGCAACATTCAGACTGTCTGTACAGCCGATGGTAAGCAGCAGGGAATCCTGGTTGCGCTGCAGTTCCATGGTTTCTTTCCAGAGAGACATCCAGCGTTCCGCAAGGATGATAAAATCAGTTCCCTTGGCAGTAAGTTCCACCTGTTTATGGCCTTTCTGGCGGATCACAAGGGGAAAACCAAGTTCATTTTCGAGGGAAGTAAGCCGGTGGCTGACAGTAGGCTGCGAAAGAAAAAGAAGATCCGCTGTACGCGTGATGCTTTTTGTGTTAACAATGGTGAGAAATGTTTCAATTTCAGCAAGATTCATATGATCAGCTCCTTTTCTTATGTATATCTATGGAAATAAAGAGAATTTCAAAACAATATAAAAATTATTTATATTATACAGAGAAATTATTCGTTATTCAATAGTAAGCTTGTATGATATGATAAATACAACTTAAAAAGAAAATCAAAAGAAGAGAGGTTTTCATATGTCATTAGGATGTAGAATCAGACGAAACTTTGAAAGACCGTCAAAAGAATTAGTAGAAGCATTCCGTGGAATTCCGGTTGCAAATATTGATGATAACTGTGGAAGAATCGCTGCTGTAGATTCCAGCATTTATCCGCTGAACCCGAAGGCAAGACTTCTGGGAACCGCATTTACAGTAAACGCACCGGCAGGAGATAACCTTCTGTTCCACAAAGCTCTGGATATGGCTCAGCCAGGAGATGTTATCGTTCTTGCAAATAAGGGAAGCATGAGCAGAGCACTTTGTGGTGAGATCATGAGCAATTATGCAAAATCCAGAGGAATCGCAGGAATCATCATCGACGGATGTGTTCGTGACAGCTACACATTAAGCCAGATGGATTTCCCGGTATATGCAAAAGGCATCACACCAAACGGACCATACAAAAACGGCCCGGGAGAGATGAACTTCCCGGTATCCTTCGCAGGAATCGTGATCAATCCTGGTGATATCATCGTAGGAGACTCTGATGGACTTCTGGCAATCAAACCAGATGAGCATACAGCAGAGCTTGCTGAGATTGCAAGAAACTATCATGCAGGCGAAGAAAAACAGCTTGAGGGAATCCTGACACGTGGTGAGTGGCCGCGTCCATGGGTTGATGAAGCTCTTAAAAAAGTCGGATTTGAATTTGTAGACTAACCGAATAAAAGATACATGCAGGAAGGTCTGTCACCACGTATGACGGGCCTTTTTGTCAAATAAAGAACGGAGGTATATCTGAATGGATGTGAAGTTCCTGATCGCAGGAGACAGAGCAGTTTCCGTTGAATTCGGCAGCGTGATCAGTCTTGAGGTAAATGCCAAGGTACGTGCGCTGGATGAAAAATTAAAAGAATCTCCAATTGAAGGCATGGTGGAAACAGTTCCTACCTACTGTGCGCTGATCGTACATTACCGCCCGGAGGTGATCCGTTATTCCAAACTGGTGGAAGAACTGGAAAAGAGAATTGCGGACATGCATGAAGTTTCCACAACAACGAAGAAGGTAGTAAAAGAGATCCCGGTTTATTATGGCGGTGAGACCGGACCGGATCTGGAATATTGCGCAGAGCTTGAGAATACCACTACGGAGGAGATCATCCGCAAGCATTCCCAGCATGAGTACTATGTATATATGCTTGGTTTTGCACCGGGACATCCGTATATGGCCAGATTTGATGAGCCGTTCAGCTTTAAGAGAAGAACTTCTCCGCGAGTGAAGATCCCGGCGAGATCCATCGTAGTTCAGCTGGCACTGTCTGATTTTATTCCTTTTGAGCAGCCTTGTGGATGGAATATTATCGGAAGCACACCTCTTGATATCTGCAATTTTGCAAAGGAAGATCCGTTCCTTGTACGTGCCGGTGACTGGGTAAAACATGTTCCTGTCACAAAAGCAGAGTATGATCAGATCCGAAGAGACGTGGAAAACGGTACCTATAAAGTGAAAACCTATACGCCACAGGATTGAGAACGGAGGTCATGATATGGGAATTACAGTTGAAAACGGCGGGATCCTGACCACTGTTCAGGACGAGGGAAGATTCGGAAATCAGGCATTTGGTGTTTCCACATCCGGTGCCATGGACCCGCGTGCTTTCCACATTGCCAATCTGCTGGTAGGCAATAAAAAAACAGAGGGTGCTCTGGAGATGACTTTTATCGGACCAACCCTTACTTTTACCAGTGATAATATCATAGCGGTGACAGGTGGAGATCTGACACCGATGCTGGACGGACAGCCTTTCCCGATGTATAAGGCAGTTCTTGTAAAAAAAGGCCAGAAGCTGATGTTTGCAGGTGCCAGAAACGGCAGTCGTGGATATATCGCTTTTGCAGGCGGTCTGGATATTCCCCTTGTGATGGGAAGCAAGTCCACACTTCTTCGTAACCACATTGGTGGTGTTGAGGGAAGAAAGCTGGAAAAAGGTGACACCATCGAGTTTACCGCACCAAGGATAGAGCTTCCGAATATGGAACTTCGTCAGGTTCCGGCGGAAATTTATCCTTCTGATGAGGTGGTTCTCCGTGTGGTTCTGGGACCCCAGGAGAATGAGTTTACAGAAGAGGGCGTCCGCAAGTTTTTCTGGTACAGCGGTACTATTACCAATGAGTTTGACCGTATGGGATGCCGTATTGAGAGAGAGCCGGTAGAGCATGCCGGCGACGGTAATATCAATACAGATGGTATTTCCATGGGTTCAATTCAGGTTCCGTTAAACGGACAGCCGATCATTATGCTGGCTGACCGTCAGAGTACAGGCGGCTATCCGAAGATCGGTACTGTGATCACGGTGGATTTTGCAAAGATTGCCCAGGCCCGGCCTGGACAGAAGATCCGTTTTATTGAGGTGAGTCTGGATCTTGCCCAGGATCTGTATATCCGTGAGCTGAATGAGCTGAATGCTCTGGATGAAAGACTGAATTCAGATTGCTGATCAATCTGAATTCATGAGCAAGTAGCGAAAGCGGATTGCGAATATCCGCTTTACAGATTAATCATACATACCACAAAATTTTTTTAAGAAAGGTGAGTACGAATATGAAGATTGTTGTATTGGATGGCTACACAGAGAACCCTGGAGATTTAAGCTGGGACGCATTAAAAGAGCTTGGAGAGGTTACTGTTTATGACAGAACTTCCTATGAGGAATCCCCGCTGATCGCTGAGCGTATCGGAGACGCTGAGATCGTTATCATCAATAAAACTCCGATCTCCAAAGAGACAATTGACAAATGCCCGAATATCAAGCTGATCGCTGTTCTGGCTACCGGCTATAATGTAGTGGATTACAACTATGCAAAAGAAAAAGACATTCCGGTTGTAAATGTGCCTACCTACGGAACCCAGATCGTTGGTCAGTATGCTCTTGGCCTTCTTCTTGAGATCTGTTCTCATTATGGTCATCATGATGAGACTGTTAAGGCTGGTAAATGGGAAAATAATGCAGACTGGTGCTACTGGGATTATCCGATGATCGAGCTTTATGGAAAGACTGCCGGTATCATTGGCCTTGGTAGAATTGGACAGGCTACTGCCAAGCTTCTGAATGCGCTGGATATGAAGGTTCTTGCTTATGATGCTTATCAGAGTGAGGCTGGCGCAAAGCTTGCTGAGTATGTTTCTCTTGACGAGCTGTTTGCACAGTCTGATGTGATCTTCCTTCACTGCCCGCTTTTCCCGGAGACAGAGGGTATGATCAATAAAGAGAATATCGCGAAGATGAAGGATGGTGTTATCCTTATCAACAACAGCCGTGGTCAGCTGGTTGTTGAGCAGGATCTTGCGGATGCTCTGAATAGTGGCAAGGTTTATGCTGCTGGTCTTGATGTTGTTTCTACTGAGCCGATCAAAGGGGATAACCCGCTTCTTAAGGCTAAGAACTGCATCATCACTCCGCATATTTCCTGGGCTGCGCAGGCTTCCAGACAGAGAATTATGGATATTACGGTTGATAATATTAAGGCTTTTTTGGATGGTAATACGGTTAACAGAGTTAATAAATAAGTACTTTTCGATGTTTCGATTTCCTATGTATGATGTGTGAGGGAAAGGCGGCTGTCTCGGTTTGGGGTGGCCGTCTTTTTCTGTGCATGGAAGGAGTGTGCGCAGGGTGGAAGGAGCGTACGCTGGGATGGTGGAACGAACGTACGCGGACGTTTGCGTCCTGTCCTGAATTGTGAAAACGTGGCTGTATCGGCATAACGCCTCACATGCAACACCGAAGAATACAGCAACCAGTTCGGCACAGCGTCCCACGTCCAACACCGAAGCATACAGACAAAAGTCAACACCCTCCCGTCCTCCACAACCAAGAACTCCTTAAAAAAGGCCCAGGGGTGTGCAGAGGGGCGCGGCCTTGTGCCCCTTTGCGGTTTCCTTTTTCACAAAAAAATAGCCCCTACATCTCAAAGATGTAAGAGCTAAATTCGCTGGATGGAGAAGGATTCGAACCTTCGAAGGCGGTGCCAACAGATTTACAGTCTGCCCCCTTTGGCCACTCGGGAATCCATCCGTGAACAACAAGTGTATTATATATAACATTTTTTAAAATTGCAAGCTTTTTCTCAAAAAAAATAAAATTCTCACAACACCAGCATTTTTGGCAAAACACTGGACTTACCAAAAGAAATCTGCTATTATGAGTACGGTTGGATATAAAGGACACGGTTCTTTTCCGTATCCTAATACAGGTTAGGAGGATTTTATCATGTTAGTAAACGCAACAGAAATGCTGAAAAAAGCAAAAGCAGGCCATTATGCAGTTGGTCAGTTCAACATCAACAACCTTGAGTGGACAAAAGCTATCCTTCAGACAGCTCAGGAGCTCAACTCTCCGGTTATCCTTGGTGTTTCCGAGGGTGCTGGTAAATATATGACAGGTTATAAGACTGTTGTAGGTATGGTTAACGGTATGATGGAGGAGCTGAACATCACTGTTCCGGTTGCTCTTCATCTTGACCACGGCAGCTACGAAGGATGCCTGAAATGTGTTGAGGCTGGTTTCTCTTCCATTATGTTCGATGGATCTCATTATCCGATCGATGAGAACGTAGCTAAGACTAAAGAGCTGGTTAAGATCGTTGCTGAGCACAACATGTCTCTTGAGGCAGAGGTTGGTTCCATCGGCGGCGAGGAAGACGGTGTTATTGGTATGGGCGAGTGTGCTGATCCTAAGGAGTGCAAGATGGTTGCAGATCTTGGAATCAACTTCCTTGCAGCTGGTATCGGTAACATCCACGGAAAATATCCGGCTAACTGGAAAGGCTTAAGCTTTGAGACTCTGGATGCTATTCAGCAGCTGACAGGAGATATGCCGCTTGTTCTTCACGGTGGTACAGGTATCCCGGCAGACATGATCAAGAAAGCAATCAGCCTTGGTGTTTCCAAGATCAATGTTAATACAGAGTGCCAGCTTGCATTTGCAGAGGCTACACGTAAATACATTGAAGAGGGTAAAGACCTGCAGGGTAAAGGATATGACCCACGTAAGCTTCTTGCACCTGGCGCAGAAGCAATCAAAGCTACTGTTAAAGAGAAAATGGAGCTTTTCGGATCTGTCAATAAAGCATGATGAATCGAAAATAATATATGAAAGAAGCCGGAATGGGAGCAAGCCTGTTCCGGCTTCTTTTTTCATGATAAAATGTCAATATTTTCACTATATAAAAAAATCAACATGTTTCTTGGTTTTTTTATATAGTGAAAATGACCTCTTCGATTTACAATAACATCAAGTTAATCGAGAAGCTGATTTGAAGCTTATCGGTCAGAGATATGCAAAAGGGACGTTTTAAGCATATCTTCAGAACAAGTTGAATATCATTTAAGGTAAAGGAGAGGTACGATTATGAGAATGAAAAAAGCAACAGCATTTGGTCTTGCAGCATTAATGGCAGCTACCATGATCCCGGCAGTTCCGGCTATGGCAAAGGGGGATGACAGTGAAGGTTCTGTTTACTATCTGAACTTTAAACCGGAGCAGGCAGATCAGTGGTCAGACCTGGCAAAGAAATACACCGATGAGACTGGTGTACCGGTTACCGTTGTTACAGCTGCTTCCGGAACTTATGAGTCTACTCTGAAATCAGAGATGGCCAAGGATGAGGTTCCGACACTGTTCCAGGTTAACGGACCGGTTGGACTTGCATCCTGGAAGGATTATTGCTATGACCTGAAGGACAGCGATGTTTACAAAAATGTAGAAAGCGATGATTTTGTACTGAAGGATGACAGCGGTGCAGTTGACGGTATCGCATATGTAATTGAAACATATGGAATCATTTACAACAAAGCGCTTCTTAAGAAATATTGTGAGATGGATGGCGCTGTGATCAAGTCTGCAGATGAGATCAACAATTTTGAGACATTAAAGAAGGTTGCAGATGATATCCAGGCTAAGAAAGATGACCTTGGAGTTGACGGTGCATTTACTTCCGCAGGCTTTGATTCTTCCAGTGACTGGCGATTCAAAACACATCTTGCAAACCTTCCGATCTATTATGAGTACAAAGAAGACGGAATCACATCCACAGATGCGATCAAAGGAACCTATCTTGACAACTTCAAGAACCTGTTTGACCTTTATATCACAGATTCTACCTGTGAGCCAAGCCTTCTTTCCAGCAAGACGATCGATGATGCAAATGCTGAATTTGGTCTTGGAGAGGCTGTGTTCTATCAGAATGGAACCTGGGCTTATGATAACATCAAAGATAACGAAGTAGCAGATGAGGATATGGGAATGCTTCCAATCTACATTGGTGTTGATGGTGAAGAGGACCAGGGACTTTGCACAGGTAGTGAGAACTACTGGTGCGTAAACAAAAAAGCAGATGAGAAGGATATCCAGGCAACTCTTGATTTCCTCAGCTGGGTTATCACAAGTGATGAAGGAAGAGAATCTATAAGCCAGGAAATGGGATTTACAACACCATTCAAGACATTTGATGAGAATTATGAGTCTACAAATCCGCTTGTAAAAGCAGCCAATGAATATGTAAAAGCTGGTAAAACTCCGGTTTCATGGAATTTCACAACCATGCCTTCCGAAGAGTGGAAAAACCAGGTCGGCAGTGCAATGCTTGAGTATGCACAGGGTACCGGCGAGTGGGATGCTGTGAAAACTGCATTTGTTGACGGATGGGCAAAAGAGTACAAAGCAGCAAATGAAGGCTGATAAGGTATAACTGAAACGTGATCACGAAGGGGTGGGCGGTTTCCGCCTGCCTCTTTCAATGAAGGGAGGATGCGTAAAGTAGGGAAGGATGCATCCTCAGGAGAAAGGAAGAGAAAACATGCAGAATAAGATGATGAAAAAGTATTTTCCGGTTTTTGTCCTGCCTACCCTGCTGGCATTTACCATTGGATTTATCGTTCCCTTTATCATGGGCGTATATCTTTCCTTCTGTAAATTTACCACAGTAACGGATGCAAAATTCGTGGGATTACAGAACTATGTGAAGATTTTTACTGAGGATGGAACCTTTGGACATGCATTATGGTACACCACCGCATTTACGGTTGTATCAGTAGTTCTGATCAATGTGATCGGTTTTGCAGTTGCGTTGCTTCTGACCAAGAAGATCAAAGGAACCAATATATTCCGTACCGTATTTTTTATGCCAAACCTGATCGGTGGTATCATCCTTGGTTATGTATGGCAGCTTCTGTTAAACGGTCTGCTTCTTCAGATCAATAAAACACTTACATATTCTTCTGTTTACGGATTCTGGGGCCTTGTGATCCTGATGTGCTGGCAGCAGATCGGATATATGATGATCATTTACATTGCAGGTATCCAGAATATCCCGGGTGAGCTGATCGAGGCTGCACAGATCGATGGTGCAAACAAAGGACAGCTTCTGAAAAATGTGATCATTCCTATGGTCATGCCGTCCATCACCATCTGTACTTTCCTGACACTTACCAACTCCTTCAAGCTTTTTGACCAAAACCTTGCTCTTACAAATGGTGAGCCTTCCAATATGTCAGAAATGCTTGCACTGAATATTTACAATACCTTCTATGGACGTACCGGATGGGAAGGTGTAGGACAGGCGAAGGCCGTGATCTTCTTTATCCTGGTTGGAGCAATTGCCATGATCCAGAATCGTCTCACAAGAAGTAAGGAGGTACAGCAGTAATGAATAAAAAAGTAAAATTCAGCGGTCTGTGGACTGCGATCCTGAGTGTGGTATCTGTTGCTTATATTTTCCCGATCCTTCTGGTTTTGATTAATTCTTTTAAGAAAAAAGCATACATCAGTCGTTATCCCTTTGCGATCCCAACGGATAAAATGTTCGTAGGTCTGGAAAACTATGTAAATGGTCTCACAAAAACCGGATTTTTCCAGGCATTTGGATGGACATTATTTATCACAGTATTTTCTGTTGCGGTAATTCTGCTCTGTACCTCCATGTGTGCCTGGTACATCAACCGTGTTACCAACACGCTGACAAAAACCATGTACATGCTGTGCCTGTTTTCCATGGTCGTACCATTCCAGATGGTAATGTTTACTCTTTCCAAGATCGCAAACATCCTGAAACTGAATACTCCGTGGGGACTGATCATCATTTATCTTGGATATGGAGCAGGACTTGCGGTATTTATGTTCAGCGGTTTTGTAAAATCCATTCCGATCGAGATCGAGGAAGCTGCCATGATCGATGGCTGTACCCCGATCCAGACATTTTTTAAAGTAGTTCTTCCGGTTATGAAACCGACCTGTGTAACGGTTGCGATCCTGGAAACCATGTGGATCTGGAACGATTATCTTCTTCCGTATCTGGTACTTGATATCAAGAAATACAAGACTATTTCCATTGCCATCCAGTACCTGAAAGGTGGTTACGGAACCATTGATATGGGAGCAATGATGGGTGTTCTGGTACTTTCCATCATTCCGATCATTGCCTTCTATCTTGCATGCCAGAAATACATCATTGAAGGTGTGGTTGCAGGAGCGGTTAAGGGCTGACAAATCAGTTGAATAATGTTAAAATGAAAGAAAAACGGCCTGATCTGCGTGTCTTTACGTGGATCAGGCCATATTTGGCGAGGTGGGGAATGTACAGAGTTTTGGTGGTAGATGACGAAAAACTGGAACGGGAGGGAATCCGATTTCTTCTGTCCATGGAAGAAGGTGAATGGGAAATTTATGAGGCAGCCAATGGCAAGCTGGCATTAAATGAATTGAGAAAGCATCCTGTAGATCTGATGCTGACAGATATCAAGATGCCCCATATGGATGGTCTGGAGCTTTCAAAAAAAGCAAGGGAGGAATATCCGGATCTGGAAATTATCATTTTCAGCGGTTATGGAGATTTTGCTTTTGCCCAGGAGGCGATCCGTTATGGTGTGACCGATTACGTGCTGAAACCGGTGGATCCGGACCGCTTTCATGACACCATACAGAAAATTCAGAAAGAGATCGCATCACGGAAAAATAAAGAGCAGCAGTCCATAAAAGAAAAAAGTTTTCTTCAACAGTATTTTCTTCAGAGTTATCTTTATTCTGGTGACCGGGAACGTCTGAAAGAAGCGGAAGGGATTGTGGATTTTGCCATCTGGGAGCAGTGGCACTGTGCAATCCTTATTGAATCCGATGAATCTTTTTTTGATTCTGCCAGTGATGAGGTGCCTCTTGAGATCCAGGCAGAACTTCGCCGGTCTTTTTTCTATCTGAATCTCAATGGCCGTCAGTCTCTGCTTCTTTTTAAAGATGTGTACTGCGATTATACCCTTGTGGCAAAAAATGTCTACAGTCTTCTGAAACGCCTTCATCCTGCCCGTTTTCACCTGGCTGTAAGCCGGCGTTTTGACGGATACCGGGAACTGCCGGGGATCATGGAACAGCTGGAGCAGCAGATGGAAGAGAAATTTTATCATCCGGACATCCATATTTACACCAGCGAGGAAGAAGAGGAAAAAAATACCGGAGAGGAAGAACAGGATTCCAGACTGATGGAAAAAATTTCAGAAGATATTTCCAGAAAAGATGTGAAACAGCTGTGGAGCCATTTTCACAGCCTGGCATCCAAATATCAGTCCAACACCCAGTTTTCTGCCATGTATGTGAAATTTGTTTTTTCCAATGTAATACGGGAACTGTTTCAGGAGAACCGTTTTGCGGGAGAGCACAGGCTGGATCTGGAAGTGGATCATCTGTATGGCTGTTCGACCATTCAGGAGATCATTGAAGTTACGGAGAAAAATATCCGCCAGTACGAAGCGTTTCTGGAGCGTTCCATGAGCGAATCAAGAGATGAGGTGGCAGCAGTGAAAAATTATATCTACAATCACTATGCGGAAGATCTCAATCTGGAAACCCTGGCGGAAAAAGTATATCTTTCTTCGGGCTATCTCAGCTTTATTTTCAAAAAAGAAACCGGAATGAACCTGAACCGTTTTATCCGTGTGTTCCGCATGGAAAAAGCCAAGGAACTTCTCTGCACTACCAATATGAAGGTAGCCATGGTCAGCGAGAAGGTAGGATTTGCCAATTCTTCGTATTTCTGCCGGAGCTTCCGGGAATATTACGGAAGCAGCCCGGAATCCTACAGGAAAGGAAACAATGAGGATGAAGAGGCTTCTGAAGAAGTATAACGATATGAAATACCGGTACAAGCTGACCATTCTTCTTGTAGTGGTTTCTCTGGTACCGATGACTGTTCTTGCGCTTTACAGCCACAGCCGTATGAGCAGTCTTGTCCGGAAGAATGAGATGGAAGATATGTATTCCATTCTGGAACAGACCCGGGAAAATATTGACGGGCAGATTGAGATTTATGCCAGTCTTCTGAATTATCTTACTTATTCCCCGGAGATCCAGGAGGTGATCCAGAATAAAGACATGGACCGTTATACTGCCTATGAACAGTATACGGAAGTGGTGGATCCGCTGCTTACAGTGCCAAAATCCTATCACGAAGCGATTCTTGGGATTCAGCTTTTTGCGGAAAGCATTCCCGTGCGTCATGAATATACCCTGGCTCCGCTCTCGGAAGTAGAGGGGGAATGGTGGAGTGACAAACTGGATGACAGTGTGACAGTTCAGTGGATCGTGGACCGGGACAACCGCCAGATCGCAGCAGTCCGGGAAATTTACGATGGGAAGACGCGGGAAGCTGTTCTCTGTATTACGCTGGATTATGGAAAAGTATTCCGTCCTCTTGCCAATATTATTGAACGGAATTCCGGCGGCCTTGTGGTAGATAACCGCCAAAATATCGTTTATCATGGAGAAAACCTTGCAGCCAGTGATATTTCCGCACAGAAAGAAACCGGAAAAATGCTGGACCGTCTGCGGGAAGAATATACCTATGTCAGCAGCAGCGGCCATGAGACAAGGTGGACATATTATTTTTACAAGCCGCCAGCAGTGATCGAGAGTTCGGTTTCCAAAGTGCTGATCAGTGAGATTCCGCTGATCGGATTTTGTGTTGTGATCATTATCGTACTGGGAATGACGTTTTCCACATTGTTCACCAGAAAGATCGAGCAGCTTACCAGAAATATGGAACAGGTGAATCAGGGAAGCCGTGAAGTTACAGTTTACAGTGATTCCAGAGATGAAGTGGGACAGCTGGTAAGAAGTTTCCGGCATATGATGGATGAGATCAATCGTCTGATCGAAGAGGTTTATGAAAACAAGATTGCTTTGAAAGAATTTGAGCTGAAAGCCCTGACTGCTCAGATCAATCCGCATTTTCTTTATAATTCTCTTTCTATTATAAACTGGATGGCAATTAAAAGCCGACAAAAGGAGATCAGCCGTGTGACCCTGGCATTGTCTACGTTTTATCGGACTGCATTGAGTAAAGGGGCGGATATGGTGACTGTGGAAAACTGTATCCGGAATATCGAGGCGTATCTGGAAATCCAGCTGATCATGCATGACAATGATTTTAAAGTGGAGTGGAGTGTTGATCCGTCTGTGCAGCAGGAACTGGTTCCGAAGCTTGCCTTGCAGCCTATCGTTGAGAATGCGCTGGAACATGGGCTGGACGTGAAGGAAGAAGGAGAAAAGATCCTGAGGCTTTCTTTCTTTGAAGAAGCGGGCGATGTGGTGATCCGTGTGGAAGATAACGGAATGGGCATGGAACAGGAGCAGGCAGAGAAACTGATCACCTATCAGGCAAAAGGCTATGGTCTTAAAAATGTCAATGACCGTATGTGTATTTTATATGGAGAGGATTATGCCATCCGGATCCTGAGCAAAGTAGGGCAGGGAACAAGAGTGGATATGAGGATTCCGAAAGAGGTGAAAAAAGATGAGACGTAGTCCGAGAAAAACGTTGCTGTTTTTTAGTGCGATACTGATCTTGACACTTCTGGCGGGGTGTTCTTTTGGGACCGGGGGAATGAAAAAAACAGACGGAGATGTTTCATCTGTAAAAGACCGTGAGAATTGGGATATAGCGGAAACTTCGCCTCTGGGGAAATATCCGGAGCTTGTAACCTATACACTGGGACAGATGAAGGGAACCAATAATTCCAATCTCCCGGAAGGGCAGACTTATGAGGACAATGCATATACCCGGTATCTGAAAAAGACACTGAATATTCAGAATAAGAATGTTTTCATGGAGAGTGAGGAGCGGTATGACGAAGCCCTGAATATCCTGGTCAAAGACCGGAATCTTCCGGATATTTTTCTGGTATCGGACAGGGAGACTCTGGAAGAACTGGTTGAAAATGATCTAATCGAAGATCTGACGGAAGTATACAAAAGCTGTGCTTCCGATAAGATACAGGAGATGTATGAAAGTTATGGAAAAGAGCTTCTGGCATCTGGAACATTTGACGGGAAGCTGTTTGCGCTTCCGGAGACTGCGATTGATGACGGATCGCAGCTTTTGTGGCTGAGGCGTGACTGGATGGAACAATTGGGAGTGAAAGAGCCGAAGACCCTGGACGAGGCGCTTTCTGTGATCCGTGCGTTTCAGGAGAACCGGATGGGGGCAGAAGAGGGCGAAGATCCTGTGGGCCTTGTCTGTGATCCGGGTCTTGTGGGTACGGTCAGTACCAGTTATTCGGTGGACTCTGTGTTTGAAATGTTCGGTGCGTATCCCCAGCAGTGGATCAAAAATGCAGATGGAGAAATTGTCTATGGATCACTGACGGAGGAGACAAAAGAGGCTCTGGGGTATTTAAGGGAGCTTTATAAGCAGGGGATCCTGGATCCGGATTTTGCACTGCGTGCACAGAATAACATCCGGGATCTTGTGGTGAATGGAAAGTGCGGGGCGTTTTTTGGCCTCTGGTGGACTCCCAATAATCCGCTTATGGATGAGTATAGGAAGAATAAAGAGACTGACTGGGAACCGTATTATCTGACTGCAGATGCAAAACGGACGGTGGAAGTGTATTCTACGTTCTGGGACAGTAAGTATGTGGTTGTACGTAAGGGATATGAACATCCGGAAATCGTGATGAAGATCCTGAGCGTGCTGTTTGATTATTCCAGGTATGAAGCGGAGGATGCGGATGAGGTGAACAGTTATTTTGCCCTGAACGTGGATCCTACAGCGCGTCCGCTGATGATCAATGTGGATTATAATGAGGCTACTTATATGGTGACGAGGCATATCCGGGAGGCGCTTTACAGTCCTGGTGATGCAAAGACGAGAGAGGATCTCAGTGCCATTGAGGTTTCTTATTTTGATGCCTGCAGGGAGTATCTTGGTGCAGAGGTGCCTTCGGTGGAGGCCTGGGCTGCGTATAAGTCCAGGATTTCAGCGGTTGGGCTTCTGGTGGATGCGAATTATCATGCTCCGGAGAAAAAGTATCTTGGGGATGGTGACGGGGAGATTCCTCAGACGTTGCGTTCATTGGAGAAGAAGGCTTTTATTCAGATTATTATGGGGAAAAAGCCGGTGAGTTCTTTTGATTCTTTTGTGGAGGAATGGTATCGTAAGGGTGGGGACAGTCTTACGGAACGGGTGAGGAAAGGAATTATGATTTGTGAGAAATGAGATGGTGTACAGATGCTTTTTGTGAGGTGTGGTGAAAAACTTGACAAGGTGTTGCGGGGTCTTTAATATAAAAGTGACAGGGACAGTCAGTGGTGTGGATGCGCGGATGTCTGTTGACTGTGACTTTTGATATTGGAGGTAATAATATGAAGCAGTGTATGGACTCGGAAAATATTCACAGGAGACTTAAGAAGATTGTTGGTCAGGTTCAGGCAATTGATCGAATGGTGGATGAGGATATTCCGTGTGAGGATATTTTATCTCAGATCAATGCGGCGAAGTCGGCTTTGCATAAGGTTGGACAGGTTGTGCTTGAGGGGCATATCCAGCATTGTGTGAGAGATGGTATTGAGCATGGGGATGCGGATAAGACGATTGAGAATTTTACTAAGGCTGTGGAGAGGTTTGCGAATATGAAGTAGGGGATTTTTTTGCTGGGGTGTAGGGATTTTGGTTGTGTGAGAGTTTGCAGGGAGTGTGCGGAGCTTCCTGCTTTTTTTGTGGCTGGAGGGACGCTGTCGGGGGAACTGCTAAGGTTCCGGAAGGTGGAGAGAAAGGCGGACGCCAGAGGGAGAGGATATCGGCCCGGGCAAGGACTCCGTCGGGGGATACAACTAAGGTTCCGTGAGATGGCTAAAACCATTGCGGCAGGGCCAGAACTCGCCGCTGGCTCAAACAGCTGACCCTGCCGCAATAACGCCCTCTCCCGGGACCTAAGTTGTATCACAGGAAAAAAGATAAAACCCGGGCAGGGGACGGAAGCGGACGCGGGGCGTCCTGTCCTGGGATTGTGAAAGGGCAGCTGTATCGGCGTAGCGTCTCAGCGCAGATACCGAAGAGACCAGAAGAAGGATTGGAATAACGACTCATTATAAATATTGAAGAGTTTGGAAACCAGATTAGTATAACGTTCCACTGTAAATATTGAAGAATTCGGAAACCAGCTCAGTATACCATTCCACTATAAGTGCCGAAGAACCCAGGAACCCAGATCGGCACAGCGTCCCACTCTGAATACCGCAGCATACAGACAAAAGTCAACCGTGTTACACATCGAAGATGTAACACTCTTTCCGTGCCCAACGGGGTGGGAG